>NZ_CAJHBJ010000001.1:0-410056 GCF_904846595.1 Psychrobacter sp. HII-4
TCAGATAGTCTTCATGGGTTAAATACCATTGATCTAAGCATTTTGTGAACGTGGCTTTATCAAGCTTAGTTAAGTCTAAAGTGAGCCGTCTAAGCTCGATACTGGCACTGTTCTTAGGTCGACGAGTAAGATAGCGAGTTATTATTTGCACTTGATGAAACTGGCACATCTGGCAAGGGGTGTGGGTGAATAGCGTACGCAGTCCTCGTCTACCATCACAGGTGATGCTTTGTATATCAACGCCTAACGATACTAGATGATCAACACCTTGCTTGTAGGCACTGTTGGTTTCATGACCCACTATCGCGTAATAAAGTACGGCTTTAGTGGTATTGTCCATAAAGACCATTAAACCAAACTTGCGACCAAAGTAAGTGGTGTCCATGATGATATTAGCAGTCTTTGGTTGCTTAATCTGATACTGGGTACTGACTTTATCTAAGCGTCTTTGAATGGTCTTGAGACTACAGTGATATTTATCAGCCAGCTGTTGGTAGGTCTGTTTTCCCTGAGTGTATTCAGTCCAAAGGGTTTGGTTATTGAGTCTTTTTCCACCTAAAAACTGCCGTCTGCAAGCGAGACATTGATACTGCTGTTTGCCAAGCTTGCGTCCATTCTTCTTGGTGTGTTTATCACGACAAAAAGGGCAGTTTTTTGATCCATGGCGTTGATTCCTTGCAAATATAGACAGTATATAGCGTTAGACCATACGCCAGCATGAAAAATGTCCATTACACCCTGATTGGGGCTTTTTGAATTTGGCGGAGACGGAGAGATTCGAACTCTCGAAGGGCTATGAACCCTTGCCGGTTTTCAAGACCGGTGCATTCAACCGCTCTGCCACGTCTCCATTGGTGCATCATTATATAGATATCATTTCATAATGCAAGCAGATAATCTAAAAAAATTAAATTAATTTATCGATGAGCACAAATCACGAATTTAATGACCGCTGGAGGCCAAATGCAAACACATATCAAGCAGTCTATTGGCATAACCCCACTCGTTGTCGTACCAAGCAAAAACCTTATACTGCGTACCGACCTGCATCAACTGCTGACCATCAATGATAAGCGACTCGGTCTGATGGATAAAATCGCTGGATACTAGTGGCTCATCGGTATAGGCCATGATATCACGCAAATGACCGTCGCTGGCGGCTGTCAGCACCTCACGAATCGCCTCAGTGCTGACAGGCTGGGTGTCAAAGACAAAGGTCACATCGATCGCTGCAACGGTGATGGTGGGTACACGGATAGAGTGACCATTGATCTTGCCGACCATCGCCGGTAATACACGCTCAGTGGCAGCGATACTGCTCGAGGTCGTAGGTATGATGTTATGACCTGAGGCACGGGCGCGTCTTGGATCTCGGTGCGCTTGATCGAGCACAGTCTGGTCAGCAGTGACTGCATGAATCTCTGTCATCATCGCGGAGGTAACGCCAAAAGCCTTATCAAGGGTATCGATCAGCGGTACCAGCGCTTGGGTGGTACATGAGACGCTCGAGATAATCGGTAGCGCCCGCGTCAAGGTATCGCTGTTGACGCCCATCACGATACAGGCATCGACATCATCAAAAGGCGCTGCACCGATGATGACCTGCTGCGCGCCCGCCTCGATATGCAGATGCGCCTGCTCATAAGAGCGAAAGTGCCCCGTACACTCCAGTACTACATCAACCCCTAACGCTTGCCATGGCAGGCTCTCGGGATCCGGCTCTGAGAGCATATTGATACAGTAAGTCAGGCTGTTTTTGGTCAGGCACAGCTGGGTTTTATTCTCATCCGTACTGGCTACCACCAGCTCAGCTGCCACGCCCAGCTGACTTAAGCGGCCATGCGCACTATCAAACTTTAATAAATGCAATAAAATATCAGCAGGTGCCAAGTCATTAATTGCCACCACATGAATCGCTCGACCCAAGACTTCAAAACGCTCTAATAAGGCGCGCAGTACATTACGCCCAATACGGCCAAAGCCATTAATCGCCACTCGTAATGGCTGGGTATGCTCGCCTGTATAAGACATCGCGGCGACGGCTGGATCAGAGGTCAGTTGATAAGTGGCGCTAGAAAAATCAGGCATAAAAACATATCGCTATAAAGATAAAAAACACGGCAAATCACTGAGACGATATCACATCATCGCCCAGCCCTATGGGGTAATAAAAATCAAGGCCAGACGAATGGTGTTGTAGTCAATGCTTTGCTTGAGATGCTCAAAGACTGGGCGCAGCTTAACACTACCATCATCATTAAAGTCATTGGGGTTGTTGGCGACTTTGATCGCGATATAAGCGGTACCTACTGCCGTCATCACCTCATCGTCTGGGCGCAGATGGTCACAGGCCAAGCTTGGGTCCTGCGCTTTTAACTCTGCAATATGGCGCATGATGGTAGATTGCGACAGCTGGCGCGCTTGTGATATCTCAGCGATAGACAAGCTCTCTTCGAGGAGCGTTTTGGTTGTCAGCAAGGTGCTTTGGGACTTATCAGCGACTTGGTTGCGGCGTTTTTGTTTTTTGTCAATCTTTGCCTGCTGCTGCTCACGGCGCTTTTTTTGTAGCGCTGCGTAGGCACCAATCACTGATTGATTCAGCGTACCGCCCGACTTTAAGATAAACTTGTCATGCGCCTGTGTCAGACTCTCTTCATTGAGCATGGCATAGTTGGCATCCGCCTCGTCGGAGAGCGCCAAAAACCGCTTGTCCGCCCCGCGTGCGAGGGGGTCTAACTGCAGACTCATCTCATTCATGCCAAGTAGCTGCAGCCCTGCTAGCGACTTGAGGCGTGAGAGCGCCACATAGCCTTGGCCCAGCTCAAAAGTGCGCGACAGATCAATTTCTGCGGCCTCTAGGGTCATGCCTTGCGATTTGTGAATGGTAATTGCCCAAGCCAGACAAAGCGGCACTTGGCTGTAGCTTGCCAGCACCTCCCCTGTCTCATCTTCGATGATCCACTCTTCTGTCTCAGCGACGACCTCACGGCCTGAGTTTAGCCGCACCACAGGCATTTTTTGCGTGGTGGGCTTTTTGGTTTTTGCCGTCTGTTTGTCTGACGTATCTGTCTTTTTGGCCGTCTCTGCGTCATCGTCTGCATCGACTTCTTCAATTAAGGCTTCGCTATTGCCCTTACCATCGTCTATCTTGACAGCGGTAAAGCCAACCAGCTCACCCATGGTGCCATTCGAGACGCCAAGCTCGGTGTTGTTTTTGATAAACATCACCTTAGCGCCGACTTTGAGCGTCAGCTCATCTTGGGTACGCACGGTCTTTTTGAGAGTGTCGACCAGCTTACTATCGCCCGTCGAGGTCGCCTCAAAACGCATCATCTCGCCATCTAGGGCGGCCAGCTCTTTATCATTGATTTTATTGACGTTGAGATTGTGAGTATACAATCGGGTGCGCTTGATATCGACGTCTTGATCATAGGTCGCCTCTAGTGCCGCAATCGCCTCAAAGGTGACTTCCTGACGGCGAATTTGGTTGAGAATGTCATCCAAATCCAGTCCACCATTGGCCGCCTCGCTCACTTGACGATGCTGCTCAGACAGATAGCAAATATGAAACTTGGCATCGAGCCATGCCTCAGACATAAAGGCAAACTTTTCGCGGTTACTCTCGCCGCGACTGCCAATCGGTGGCAGCTGAAAAAAGTCGCCGGCAACGACCACTTGGATACCACCAAAGGCACTGTCGTTTTTGCGCACGTGTTTGAGCACTTGATTGACTAAGTTTAGCTGCTTGGCATGCAGCATCGATATCTCATCGATAATAAGTACCGCTGTTTCTTTTAGGCGATCTGCCAAAAACTGCTTGCGCGATAGATTGCTCAAATCGCGCTCCGTCAGCTCATCTTTGATGCCTATTCCTGACCAGCTGTGAATGGTGGTGCCGCTCATGTGCGTCGCTGCAATGCCTGTACTGGCTGTGACCGCCACTGGCACACGGCGCGCGCGCAAATAATCAATATATTGGTTAAGAGTATAAGTCTTACCCGACCCTGCCGATCCAGTCAAAAAAACGTTTTGACCTGTTTTTAAAATATTAAGAGCAGAAGATTGACGCATATATCCAAACCAATAAGTAATAAAAGAAAATAGGAAGTAAAAATACCGCACTGCATCGCACCCAAGTGTGCGGCACTGCCATTTAATTATAACAGCTGCACTCACTTTACAAAGTACTTTAGCAGACGCCAATCGCATAACATAAAGTTATGTGATACGGAATATATCATTATAAAAAGTCATTATCACTCAACGCCAAAGCTCAGTACGATAGAGTCATAGCTTGGTTAGGAAGGCCAAATATTTATGTTTCAACCATCATAATACCCAACAAGGAGTCGTTCATGTTATACGCCTATCCCAATACTGAAAACAGTCCCGTCCAATTCCGCAAAAAATACGACAACTTCATCAATAATGAGTGGGTCGCCCCCATCGATGGTGAATACTTTGACAACCCAAGCCCCATCGATGGCAAAATCATCTGCCAAGTGGCACGCTCAAAAGAAGCCGATATAGAAAAAGCACTCGATGCCGCACATGCTGCCAAAGACGCTTGGGGCAAAACCAGTGTCGCTGAACGCGCCAACTTGCTCCTCAAAATCGCAGACAAGATGGAAGCCAACCTCGAAGCCATCGCTATCGCCGAATGCTACGAAAACGGTAAGCCTGTGCGTGAGACTTTGATGGCGGATATCCCGCTGGCTATCGATCAGTTTCGCTACTTTGCCAGTGCCATTCGCGCGCAAGAAGGCGGCATCAGCCAGATCGATGAAGACACCGTTGCTTATCACTTCCATGAGCCACTAGGCGTGGTCGGACAAATCATTCCGTGGAACTTTCCTATCCTGATGGCGGTGTGGAAAATCGCCCCCGCCCTCGCCGCTGGTAACTGTATCGTCATGAAGCCAGCTGAGCAAACGCCAGCGTCCGTGCTATTTATGCTAGAGACCATCGGTATCGCTGACATTTTGCCAAAGGGCGTACTAAACATCGTCAATGGCTTTGGCGTTGAAGCAGGTAAACCACTGGCCTCTAACCCGCGCATCAATAAAGTCGCCTTTACAGGTGAGACCACGACCGGCCGCCTTATCATGCAGTACGCCAGTGAAAACATCATTCCTGTGACGCTAGAGCTGGGCGGTAAAAGCCCCAACATCTTCTTTGCCGATGTGATGGATGAAGACGATGACTTCTTGGACAAAGCGGTCGAAGGTTTGGTCATGTTTGCCCTCAACCAAGGTGAGGTCTGTACGTGCCCGTCACGCGCACTGGTACATGAGAGTATCTATGATGAATTTATGCAACGCTGTATCGAGCGCGTCAAGGCCATCAAGATGGGCAACCCGCTAGATACTGATACCATGATTGGCGCGCAAGCCAGCTCAGACCAATTAGAAAAAATTCTCTCTTATCTGGATATCGGTAAGCAAGAAGGCGCAAAAGTATTGGTCGGCGGCGAACAAGCCAAACATGATGGCGCGCTGGGCGATGGTTATTATGTGCAGCCAACCATCTTTGAGGGCACCAATGACATGCGCGTGTTCCAAGAAGAAATCTTTGGCCCTGTACTTGCCGTCACAAAGTTTAAAGACGATGACGAAGCCATGAAAATCGCTAACGATACCTTATACGGCCTAGGTGCAGGCGTCTGGACTCGTAGTGTACATAAGGCGTATCGCTTTGGCCGTGGTATCCAAGCGGGCCGCGTCTGGACCAACTGCTACCATATTTATCCATCACACGCGGCGTTCGGTGGTTACAAACAATCTGGTATCGGACGTGAAAACCATTTAATGATGCTCGACCACTATCAGCAAACCAAAAACATGCTGGTTTCTTATAGTCCCAAAAAGATGGGCTTCTTTTAAGCCTGTCTGTCACGCACTTTATGGCAGCCGCCATAAAGTAATGAGTTGGTAGATATGATATCTATCAACTCACCATCCGCGATAAGGAGAATGCAACGTGAGTAATAAAATGAAAGCGGCCGTACTACATGAGTTCGGACAACCCTTGCAGATTGAAGAAGTGGATATCCCAACCCCAGGTGCCGGTCAGATATTAGTAAAAATGGAGGCCTCAGGCGTCTGTCACACGGACCTTCATGCCGTTGAAGGAGATTGGCCAGTCAAACCAAGTCCACCATTTATCCCTGGACACGAAGGCGTCGGTATCATCACCTCTGTCGGCGACAACGTCCATCACGTCAAAGAAGGCGACCGAGTCGGTGTGCCCTGGCTCTACTCTGCTTGCGGACATTGTACGCATTGCCTAGGCGGCTGGGAAACGCTCTGCGAGCAGCAAGAAAACTCCGGCTACTCAGTAAACGGCAGTTTTGCTGAGTATGTCTTGGCCGATGCCAACTATGTCGGTATCATCCCTGAAGGCGTCGACTCTATCGAGATTGCCCCGGTGCTGTGCGCGGGTGTCACCGTCTACAAAGGTCTTAAAATGACGGATACCAAGCCTGGCGACTGGGTGGTGATCTCAGGTATCGGCGGACTTGGGCACATGGCCGTTCAGTACGCCATTGCCATGGGCCTTAATGTCGCGGCGGTCGACATCGACGATGAGAAGCTTGAATTTGCCAAAAAGCTGGGCGCCAAAGTCATCGTCAACGCCAAAGACACCGATCCTGGCGAGTATCTCCAAGAGCAGATCGGCGGCGCTCATGGCGCCCTTGTGACAGCGGTATCGGCCAAAGCCTTTGACCAAGCGCTAAGCATGCTCCGCCGCGGTGGCACCTTGGTGTGTAACGGCTTGCCAACAGGCGAATTCCCTGTCTCTATCTTTGATACCGTGTTAAATGGCATTACCATTCGTGGCTCGATCGTCGGTACGCGCCTAGACTTACAAGAGTCGCTAGACATGGCAGCGGCAGGCAAAGTCAAAGCGACCGTCAAAGCTGAGCCGTTAGAGAACATCAATGATATTTTTGCGCGGATGCATGATGGCAAAATCGAAGGTCGTATCGTCATCGACTATAATCAATAACGGATAGTAAAATGACAGTGTTATAAACTTATTGCATAGTTATTCCAACTGTCAATTATCAGCCGAAGGTCGTATCTTTTTAGTCATATGCCAGTTGTGATGTGTCTGAAGATGATGCGACCTTTTTGATTTGACTGTGGCATACTGATACTAGAGAGCAATTATATAAACCATGGATGGGCCATAAGAAGGAGTACGATATGAAACTGGCAGCAACAGAGTCGTGTAAGGCGTTGATTGAGCTACTAAAGTCCAAGCATGGAAAGCTGATGTTTCATCAGTCAGGTGGCTGCTGTGATGGTAGCTCGCCGATGTGCTATCCATTAGGAGAGTTTAAAGTAGGCGATCAGGATGTGCTTGTTGGCGAGCTGGTAGGCTGTCCGTTTTATATGGGTAAAGCACAATTTGAGCTCTGGCAGCATACTGACTTAACTATCGATGTAGTCGATGGTCGCGGAGCAAGTTTTTCGCTTGAAATACCTGAAGGCAAGCGCTTTATCGTACGCTCTGAGGTGTGTGCGATCGATGATGAAACCGCTAAATAGATATTAGCTTACATTAACCACGCCGCGACACTTAGGAAACTGCGCGCACCCATAAAAGGACTGTCCTTTGCGTGCGCCATTTTTTGCCACACGTTTGACCATCTCACCATTGCATCTTGGGCAGGTTGGCGCGTGATCGATATTAGCGTCATAGTCTGTCGCTTTAAGTATCTCAGGTTTATTCACTTTTGGCTCAGGTTCTACAATCTCAAATGGCGTAAGAAAAACCTTATCAGCCATATCATGCGGTTTGATTATTTGCTGAGTATTCAAACTATCGATCGGTAACTCGCTAGAGTCAATCTCAGTTTGACCAGACCATCGATGCACTTCTCTACTCTTTAGGATAGTTCTATCAACGGTTTCTTTTATTATAGACTCAGATGTAGGATTCTCAGTATTCTTACTTGGGTTGCTATGCTTGTCTTTTAGATAGGCTTTGTGTTGGCGATTGGTGCGCCATGACTTGCTAAATTTATTGCTCTCGATCTGCTCGACGATAGATGTGACCTCGTCTTCGGTGAGTATTTTATCTTGCTTCTTCTTCACATAAGACACCATACCACCTGTTAACACGTGTTCGGGTAGCTCATCACGGGTTTTTAGCTCGCACTCACCGATGAAAGCAATCATTGAATGAAAGTAGCTCAGCTCCAAGCCTAATAAATCTGCAAGCGTCTTAATGTGCAAGTAGTTCTGGCGCAATGGATTTTGAAATTTGAACTTACTTCCATTTTGGAAAACTTGTGTCCACTGCTTTTGCTTCTCGCTACCATATATCCAGCCTTTATAGTTTTTGGTTTCAATCACAAAGATGCCATATACAGAGACGATAATATGATCGATTTGCGTACTGCCACTATTGGCTAATGGCAAGGTGACATTATTTAAACGATGATACACGTCTTTTTCAAGCTTGAGCCACATGGCGACGTTGATGACAGTTTCACCTAAGAAACCTTTAAAGCTGGATTTTAGGGACATGGTTTTATCTCAGTTCAATAACAAGACAAACGATCACATTTAAATAATTTATATAATGGACCTGACGTATCAGCAAGATAGACATTATAATGAAATTCTAAATATCTCATCATAGCATTTGCAAATAACTGCTAAACATTTTTCTAAAAAATTATTGTCTACGCAAACTAGAGTTTCTATCTCTGACACATCACCTTCGTTTCTAAATGTTGAACCAGCTGGTGTGATTTCAAACGGTAGATTACTTTACTTCTCCAAAAGCTTTGCGTAAGACATGCCTTTTCCATGCTTCAATACATTGATTGCGTAATAAAAATCCTCAAAACTTTCAAGTAACTCTATCTTATGATGACTTTTAAGCTTTTGTTTTAGCTCTTTAAAGGCTGAGCCTTTCTCGATTTTGAGTTCCTTTTGAACAACTGCCTCAAATAGTGAAAACATTCCTATAGCGAAAATACTTCTCTCCCACTGCATCTTTTGAAGTGTTAGTACCAACCTAGTTGAACCTAAATTTTCAAGCTCTTTACGAGTTAACTCTTCGACTCTATTAAAGTTTTCAATATTTGATTCTGTACTTTCAGATATGATTTGAATAAAGTTTTGCATCGTTTTTCTCAATATATTGAATAAAGATAAATTTTATTCTATACAGTGCATCCAGTATACTTGTTAAACTATAACTGAAATATAGTTCGTACTTACCACTAAAGCATCGCGTCGAAACACAAATTTTAGTACTAACGATAGCAATTATTTCACAACTGATAATATCGATATAAGTAGACCACATCAACAGCTCTAAAACCAAAAATTAAATCATAAAAAGAGCCACCAGATTACTCTAGCAGCTCTTTTTGGGACTCAAAAACTCAGTCTAAGCTCTGATTAATCAGACCAAACTATTTACCGCTTCAACCACAGCGTCGGCCGTAATACCAAACTCTTTATACAAATCGTTGGCTGGTGCTGACTCGCCATAAGTGGTCATACCGATGACTTTGCCATCGAGACCGACAAACTTATACCAGTAGTCTACGTGCGCCGCTTCTACTGCGACGCGGGCGCGGATGGTGGCAGGCAATACTGACTCGCGATAATCAGCGTCTTGCTCCATAAAGATCTCGGCACATGGCATAGACACCACACGTACACCAATGCCATTTTCGCTAAGCGTCTTGTGCGCTTGCATCGCAAGACCAACTTCTGAGCCGGTGCCGATGATGATGGCCTGTAGCTCGCCTTGTTCTTTGGCTAGTACGTAACCACCTTTGGCGATGTTCGCGACTTGGCTCTCATCGCGCGCTTGATGTGGCAAGCTCTGACGGCTAAAGATCAAGGCAGATGGATTGTTTGCTGACTTAATCGCTTCTACCCAAGCCGTAGCCGATTCGGTCGCATCGCAAGGGCGCCATGTGCGTAGATTCGGCGTGGTGCGTAGGCTAGTCAATTGTTCAACTGGCTGATGCGTTGGGCCATCTTCACCCAGACCGATCGAGTCATGGGTATAGACATGGATGACGCGCTGCTTCATCAGTGCGCCCATACGCACGGCGTTACGCGCGTATTCCATAAACATGAGGAACGTCGCTACGTAAGGGATAAAGCCACCATGCAAGGCAATACCATTGGCAATCGCGGTCATACCGAACTCGCGCACGCCGTAGTAGATGTAGTTGCCATCAGCATCTTTCTCGATGCCTTTAGCGCCTTTAAATAGCGTAAGGTTCGAGCCCGCTAAATCTGCCGAGCCGCCTAGTAGTTCTGGCAATAATGGCTGCAAAGCATTGATCGCATTTTGGCTGGCTTTACGGCTAGCAACATCACCACCCTCTTCTTGCGTTTGCTGAATGTAGGCTTGTGCTTGGCTAGCAAAATCAGCCGGCAATTCACCATTTAGGCGGCGTAATAGCTCGTCTGCCAGCTCTGGGTAGGCTTTTTTGTACGCTGCAAAGTCAGCATCCCAGTTCTTTTGCTGCACATCGCCTTTGGCTTTGGCATCCCACGCTTCATAGATTTCATTGTCTAGCTCAAATGGGGCATGTTTCCAAGACAGCGCATCACGAGTCAAGGCAATTTCGTCATCACCAAGTGGCGCGCCATGACTGGCTGCTAGACCTTGTTTGTTCGGGCTACCAGCACCGATAGTCGTTTTGCAGATAATTAGGCTTGGCTTAGCAGTTTCTGCAATCGCTTGCTCAGTTGCCTGCGTGATCGCATCAGTATCATGACCATCGACTTTGATAACTTGCCAGCCGTAAGACTCAAAGCGAGCTTCGGTATCGTCGGTAAACCAACCCTCGACATTTCCATCGATTGAGATGCCATTGTCATCATAAAAGAAGACCAGCTTGCCAAGCCCTAGCGTGCCAGCTAGCGAGCACACTTCATGACTGATGCCTTCCATCAAGCAGCCATCGCCCAAAAACGCATAGGTATGATGATCGACGATGTTATGGCCATCGCGGTTAAACTGGGCGGCAAGGGTCTTTTCGGCAATCGCAAAACCAACGGCATTGGCGATACCTTGGCCGAGTGGGCCTGTGGTCGTCTCAACACCAGGGGTATAGCCATACTCAGGGTGACCTGGGGTTTTTGAATGCAGCTGACGAAAGCCTTTTAGGTCATCGACACTGACGTCATAACCAGTCAAATGTAGCAATGCATAAATCAGCATCGAGCCATGACCATTTGATAAGACAAAACGGTCGCGGTTGTGCCAGTTAGGATCGGCAGGGTTGTGCTTTAAAAATTTACGCCACAAAACCTCGGCAATATCGGCCATGCCCATCGGCGCGCCCGGGTGCCCTGAGTTGGCTTTTTGAACCGCGTCAAACGACAGTACACGGATGGCATTGGCTAGTTTACGTTCGTTAATTGGGGTGGGCATAGCGTGTCCTGATATTAAAGGAAAGTTTATTTGATTAAAAAAGGTTATTGAACTGAATTTGCTTAGATATCTAAATAGGTGGCTCATTATAAACTAAGTAGCAACAATTTTCCCTGTTACTCCTAGTCCACGACTTGATCGGGTCACATAATAAAAAATCAATTGGTCGTTAACGACCTCAATATGATGCTTCTCAAACTCTCGATAGCAGACATGTTGAAGCCATTGCTTCTCTAAATAATCTGCCACTTGCTGATAGCTTACGTTATTTGCAAATTTGCAGCGTAACGTAAGCATGCAATTCGTATCATCATGGCGTTCTTGATCAAGAAAATCGCAGCCAACACTATTTTCCATACAACAGAAAGATACATTGACATCTATTTCAAAGCCTAACAAATCGTCGCCTGTACTTTGACCATAGATGAGAAATTGTGAGTAATTTAGTTCATCAACTATAGACAAAGTATTCATGATGTCATTACTCTCAGATTTCAATGCGCTCAGCACCGCCCATAAACGGACGCAATACTTCTGGAATAGTGATGCTACCATCGGCATTTTGATGGTTTTCCATCACGGCCAGTAGCGTACGACCAACCGCTAAACCCGAACCGTTTAGAGTATGAGTCAAGCTGGTTTGCTTGCCATCTTTGACTCGTGTGCCCATACGGCGCGCCTGAAAGTCGCCGCAGTTTGAGCAGCTAGAGATTTCACGATAGGTGTCTTGGCTTGGTAGCCATACTTCGATGTCATAGGTTTTTTGCGCAGCAAAACCCATATCACCAGTACACAGCTGTACCACCCGATAAGGCAGATTTAGCTGCTGCAAGATATCTTCGGCTTGACCTGTCATCGCCTCAAGCAAATCATCTGACTGCTCGCTAGTGGCTATATTGACCATTTCGACTTTTTCAAACTGATGCTGACGAATCAGACCACGGGTGTCACGGCCATGTGAGCCAGCTTCACTACGGAAGCAGGGCGTATGGGCGGTAAACTTCAATGGCAGCTCTTTGATATCCAAACGCTCGCCGCGTACCAAGTTGGTCATCGGCACTTCTGCAGTCGGAATCAGATAAAAATCCATCTCATCGTTATTGGTATGATTGGTCAGTTTAAACAAATCCTCTTCAAACTTTGGCAGTTGGCCGGTGCCTTTTAGGCTCTCGCTATTGACGATGTAAGGCACATAAGTTTCAAGATAGCCGTACTTGACCGTATGTGTGTTCAGCATAAACTGAATCAAAGCGCGATGCATCTGTGCCAGCTGCCCTTTGAGCACATTAAAACGACTACCGGTCAGCTTGGTGGCCGCTTCAAAATCCAGCATGCCCAAGGTTTCGCCGATATGGGTATGGTCTTTGATGTCAAAATCAAACTGACGCGGCGTCCCCCATTTGCGCACTTCGACATTATCATCCTCTGACGTTCCGACAGGCACATCTGCTGCTGGAATATTGGGGATTTGCATGGCCGCTTGTGTGATGCGCTCTTGCAAGGTGCGCAGCTCATCTTCTGCCGCCTTAATCTCACCGCTGATGCTTTGCATTTGGGCCAGTAGCTCGCTGGCATCTTCGCCGGATTTTTTTAGCACGCCCACTTGCTTTGCACCCGCATTACGGCGCGATTGCAGCTCTTCGGTTTTGACTTGTAGCGATTTACGCTCGGTTTCGATATTTTGCCAAAAAGCCATATCAAGCTCGTAGCCGCGAGTGGCTAGCTGCTGTTGTAAATCACTTAAATCGCCGCGTAAGAGTTTCGGATCAATCATAATAGTCGCCTGTAACGCTAAATGTGGGTAAAAGTTTAATAGGGCGTGTTGATAATCAGATCAGCCAACCAGAGCATGCTGTCAGGCCAATCCCACTAAGATAATAGACTTACATGGCCTGTTAAAGGACCATCCCATTATCCTAAAATGGTTCTGATGAGTGTCTTCATGATGCACTGATGGATATCAAGCCGCCTGATGTGCCATGCTGGTTATAAGAATATATAATAGCCGCTATGATACCAAGACCCAGCAGATTTGACCATGTTTTGCCTATATTTTGCCTATATTTTGCCTATATTTTGGCGATGTTCTCAGTGATATCGCGATAACGCCCTAACAAGACTTTAATGGTGCTATATTCACGCCGTAGCACTTGTTATGCTGGAGTGATTTTTATTTTATAAAAGTACCACCTGCGCACAGCGCATCCATAGAAATATAAGACCAATCCCGCCATCGCACCGCTTATATGTTTCATTTAAGAGCGCTTTTCGGTAAGATAAGCGCATGTCTTTTTTCTGTCTTTAGCCAAGTATGGCGACGCTGTCCTGCTTTGGCGATCGAAACCCAACGCTGTTAACACAAGTATCTGAGAAACCTCTATGGCCCTGTACCCTTACACGCTCCAACCCATCGCCTTAAACCTCACCGAGGCCGAATTTCATCAAGCACAGTATGAGCTGTTTGCCAGTGCGAGTCCCTCATTTGGTTTATCCAGTTTTAAGACCAAAGAATGGGGCGTCATGGCCGTGGTCGTGATACTAGCGATTGCAGGTTTGATGTTTGTCACGGGCTACTCTACGATTATTTTTTGGTTAATGCTGGTGGCCGTGGTGATTTATGTACTGGTGCGTACCCTTGGTTTTAAATGGTACGTCAAAAGAGAGTTTGAAAAACAAGTGGCCGATCAAGAAATGCCCGATGAGATGCGCCAGATGAAGCTGGGCGTACAAAAGCACGGACTGGTGATGGCCATGCCTGTCAATCAACCAGAGATGTTCAATAGCAATCAGATGCGCGGCATGCAGATGCGTGCAGGCCAAACTCAGCAAGCCGTCATTCCATGGACTGCTGTCAAAAGCTGGGATGAAACCGACGATTACATCTTTATGATGTTTGAGGTTAAAGGCCAACAAGGCAGCCAGATCGTCCCAAAACGCCTACAAGCGCAAAAGTTTCCGATCGATACCGTGCGTCAGCATCTCCAAGAAGTGGTACCTGTCAAAGGCTTAAACCCTGAAAGCTTGCAACCGCCTGCTTAATAATATTTTTTAGCAGCTTATGATACAAAAGCGCTCTATACCTCTAGGGCGCGCCTTGGTTCTAAATAACCAATCACATGATTAAAATTAATGAATTTAACTTATCCATGATGTTTTGCTATGATAGCCACCAGTAGAAGAAAAAAGGGTTTAGAAGTCCCCAAAAGGTGGCATGAGGACGGTACCTGCTTTTGATAGCAGATACCTTTGTTTATGATACTAGCTATCGGCCGCTTCATAGGCAACTGATAGATGTTGTGGTGCGAGTATCGCCGTGTCATTTATATTGTTATTTTTTTTGGTAAAACGGCTATATTGTATGAATGAGCATAGCCACGTAGCCTATGACTTGCTACACTCTTAGTCTTCTTTATTATCAAGCTTTTTAGTGGTTTTTTTGGTCATCTTTCTGGTGACTCAAGATTAGATACGCTACTAGGCTTTTAATACGGCTTTTTATTGAACACTCAAACTATAAGGATAATATCATGAGTAATAATGCAACCAACCAGATTGGCCTAGAAAAAGCAGACATGAGCGAAGTCATCGCTCAATTAAACAATCTGCTATCAACGTACCATGTGTTTTACTTAAATGTACGTGGCTATCATTGGAACGTCAAAGGTGAGCACTTCTTTACTTTGCACCCAAAGTTTGAAGAATTATACACATCGCTACAGTTACAGATTGATGAGATTGCTGAGCGTATTTTAACGCTGGGTGGAACACCGCTACATGCTTACAGCGATTTTGCACAACACACGAGCATCAGCGAAGACAAAAACGTCAAAGATGGTACATCTTGCGTTAAAGGCGTAGTAACTGGTTTACAAGCGCTCATTGCCGAGCAGCGTCAAGTATCGTCATTAGCAGCAGAAAGCGACGATCAAGGTACCGCTGATCTGGTTGATGAATACGTACAAGAGCAAGAAAAGCTGGTATGGATGTACAATGCATTTTTGGGCTAAGGCTATAAAATACGCTGCTTATACTTATACAAAAGCACTAAAAATATAAGTACAAAAAACATAAGCATTAAAAAAGCACCCAATGGGTGCTTTTTTTTGGTTCAAAACACTTAGGCTGCTTATTTTTGAATCCACTGACGGATTTTTTCGCGCTCCGCAGGGGTCGCCTGTAGCCATAACTGCATAAAGCTATCAAGAGTATTACCGGTTTGCACAGCCGCTGGCACAGGTTGCGCGGTGCCTGTATTGACACTACTCTGGGCCGGCTGAGTCGCTGGCTGCTCTAAAGCGGCAATCGCTCGCTGGTTTTGTAACTCGGCGTCACCTGCACCACCAAACACGCCGCCGATGGCTTTACCCAAGCCTGAGAACAGTCCGCCTTGTTGATTGCCGAGACTTTGCTGGCTGGCGATCACGGTATTATTTTGCTCTACAGCCAATGTCGGACGTTTGGCATACTCTCTCGCCGCTTCGTACGCTTCTGGCTGATTTGGCATGGTCAGACGATAGGTCTGATTGTCTGCTAATTGCGCGGTCACACTGACATTTCCTGAGCGCAAATAATCGTGCTCATCACGGCGCAAGTTGTACAAACGGTCGTATTTGGCCGTAATCGCATGCGTACCAGGCTGCAACGTAAACTTCTTTGTGAGCGGTTGAAAGGCACTCTGCTGCACTTCTTGACCATTGATGGCAGTAACCTTGATATGATCATCGACCAACAGCGTCACGGCCGCGTGCGATAGCATAGAGACAGAACCTGCCCCTATGAGCAAAGCACTGGTGGTCAGTTTTTTTAACAAAGAAGCATGTGGTTTCATAAGTGGGTCCAGTAGTCATGTGGCGTTTTAGAGAATAAAGCGGCTTGGCAAACAGTTGGCAAACAATGGGTAAAAACCGTTGTTTTTTGTATGACAGCGTATGGGGTTACTCATAACATACGCCGTTATTTATCGCGCATTCAAACTTAGAAAAAGCAATCAAACCTATTAGAAGTAAAAAACACACCGCCTAAAAGTCGAGTGGCATGGTATGTTGGTCTTGCTCTGCTGTGCTGCTATCTATTTGCGTCTCTTGAGCAATATCTGCCAGCTCAGCGGCCAGCGTTTGCTCATCGATGGTACGCAGCGCATCACTGATGACGGATTTGGAGATATTGCTGCGACCAAGATTGGAAAACATAGGCTGAATATAATTGAGCACGTCCATCATCGCACCGATACGGTGTGGCCCGTCAGTCAGCAAGTGATCGATGATACGGTCGTCAAACTGCCAGCCGCGGCGGCGCAAGATAGATTGCAGCAGCGCTTGACGGTCAGCGAAGTCATGGCCATTAGGAACCTTAAAGGTCGGCGATTGAGCCAAACGCGTCAGCAAGTCCCTTAGCCCAAAGGGTAACTCACTTGCAGGTTTGTTGGCAGCAAACAATAGCTGGCGCTGCCCTTCTCGGCTACGATTGATCAGATGAAACAAAGCCTCTTGCCACTGGGTGCTTTGCTCTAGCACCTCCAAATCATCAATGGCGATTAAATCAAAGTTTTCTAACGACGAGAGGACATGGACATCTGTATGAATCAGCTCATTGAGCGACAAGCAGATAGCCGTCTTATCCATTTCTATATACGACTCACAAATAGCGGACAACAGATGAGACTTGCCTGTCGCAGGACTGCCAAACAGGTATAACTGACCGATCAGGCCGACATGTAGCTGCCTGACTGCATCAATAATCGACATCCAACCAGGACCTGCAAAATCGCTAAGACTTGCATCGTGCTTAATGTCCAGATTGAGACTTAGCTGTGCTTCTGCCATGAATCATCAACTCGGTTTGCGTAGCGCAATCACTAAAAAGGCTAAACGACTAATATTTTTAAACTGGCTTGGGTAGCTTGTGCTTTTATGAACGCTGACCCAAGCCAACCTAGGAACGATAAATACCGTGAATACTGCGCCTATATATAACATATTTGTAAAATGACTGACAAGTCTTTTACCCTTTACTTTGCATCAATCAGCATTTACGCTCATACAATCCATGTTATAACTTTTATCACTCATCATTCGGGCGCATTCTCATCTTAAAATGGTGATAATCACGGGGTAAATCAAACACTAAGACATATGAATCATTGATCCTTAAACAATGTCAGTTGCTTGTGGCCTTTATACAGATCGGTTGAGCGATAATAATCATATAAATGGCGAAACAACACATTCAGGACAGCTGACACAGGCAGTGCAATCAGCATCCCGACAAAGCCTAATAAGCTTGCCCCTGCCAATACCGCAAAGATGACCCACAGCGGCGATAGACCAATCTTATCCCCCAACAACAGTGGCTGCAGGATATAGCCCTCTGCTGCTTGCCCCACCAAAAACGCCCCAACAATCAATGCCAAATAGGTCCAGTCTAGCCCAAACTGAAACAAACAGGCGACAATGGCCGCGATAAAACCGATACCAAACCCCAAGTAAGGCACAAAACTTGCGATACCTGCCACCATCCCGATGATCAGACCCAGCTCAAGGCCGATAAGCTGCAACTGCACCGCATATATCGCGCCCAGTAGTACCATGACCAGCAGTTGACCTTTGATAAATGCCATCAATGCACGATCGCACTCATGCGCTACCTGTAACACTTTTTTGCAATAAGGTGCTGGTATGGCCATCTTCCAAGTCTGCAACCGCTGATCCCAGTTGAATAAAAAATAAAAAGTCAAAATCGGTACCAATACGATAAGACCTGCATTGTTAATAAAACTCATACTAGAGGCGATGATTTGACTCATCATCGTACTGGCATCTGCAAACTTATAGTTCGTCTGCATATAGTCGACCAAGGTTTCAGAAAACCCTTTGGCTTCTAGCTCAGGCAAACGAATACGGCTGTTATTAGCAAACCATTCACGCACGACTTGATTGTACCAATTTAGCACCTTTGGCAGATATTCCCAAGCCGCTTGCAACTGATGCCATAACGTCGGTACCAGCCACCAAAGCAGCAGCACCATACCCAGCGTGATGGTGGCATAGACAATGATAATCGCCATCCAGCGCTTGATATATTTCGATAGGCGCTTGACCAGCGGATTAAACAAATACGCCAGTACAAAAGCAAAAACAAACGGAATAATGACTGGCATCATCAAATACAATAAAAAAAGCGCCACCACCATCGCCGCCACAATAAATAAGCGCCGAAAAAAAGGATCTATGGTTTGGTTTATCATGGTGGGTAACCCTGCGATTGGCTAATGAAAATAGTAAACAATGAAAAATAGTAAACAGTGATTGACAATGATTTTGCGTTCTATTATCGCAAAGTACAGCAAAAAATCCGTCATTTTTTGTTTCTTATATGATTGTAAGTAGTAATATGCCAGCAAAACCATATGGTGCAATCACAGGCAACAGTCACTTTTAGTCAATTCACTATAGTCATGATGTTTTATGGTTTGATAAGGGTTTTTTGGCAAGTACTAACGATCTGGCGCAAACTGATGCAAATATAGCGAATAAGTGGCAAGTTGCTTTGCGAGTCAGGGCGGTTTTTGGGTATAATGCGCCCACGACCTTCAGAGTTATCACAACCAACTCGCTTTTTGACCCACCTTCATTCCTTATAAATTTTGTGAGATGACCATGAGTAACAAGCCTTCTTTAAGCTACAAAGATGCTGGCGTTGATATTGATGCTGGCGATGCGTTGGTTCAACGTATTAAATCAGTGGCAAAAGCCACCTCTCGCCCTGAGGTTGTGGGCGGACTTGGCGGCTTTGGAGCGCTTTGTCGTATTCCGACTGGTTACACCTCGCCTCTACTGGTATCAGGGACGGACGGTGTCGGCACCAAGCTTAAATTGGCATTGCAGCTACAACGTCACGACACCATCGGTATCGATTTGGTCGCTATGTGTGTCAATGACTTGTTGGTTTGCGGTGCAGAGCCATTATTTTTCTTAGATTACTACGCAACAGGCAAGCTGGACGTCGATGTCGCAGCGACTGTGGTCACTGGTATTGGCGATGGTTGTAAACTTGCAAACTGTGCACTTATCGGTGGTGAAACTGCTGAAATGCCAGGTATGTATCAAGACGACGATTATGACCTAGCGGGATTCTGCGTGGGCGTGGTCGAAGAAAGCGAAGTCATCACAGGCAAAAACGTCAGCGAAGGCGATGTATTGATTGCCCTTGCCTCTAGCGGCGCACACTCAAATGGCTACTCATTGGTGCGTAAGGTCATCGACGTAAGCGGCGTGGATGTCACCACCAGCGACGAGATGCTTGACGGTCAGCCTATTCAGGATGCCTTGATGGCACCGACTCGTATCTATGTCAAAGCCATCAAAGCGCTGCAAGATACCCTTGGTAGCTCAGCGCTTCATGCCATGTCACACATCACAGGTGGCGGTCTCACTGATAACTTGCCACGAGTGCTCCCTGATGACCTAGCGGCTAGTATCGATACCAGCAGCTGGCAGTTCTCAGAGTTATTCACTTGGTTACAGACCCAAGGCAATATTGAGCAAAGTGAGATGTACCGCACCTTTAACTGCGGCGTTGGTTTTGTCATCGTGGTGCCTAAAGACAAAGCTGAAGCAACGATCAAAACATTGACTGACGCTGGTGAAAACGCTTGGCAACTCGGCGAAATGGTCAAACGTGAAGCCGATGCCGTGGTGTACCGTTAATGTCATTTGATAAGACAAACCAACCTGTCAAACCATTACGCATTGCCGTTTTGGTATCCGGAAGTGGCAGTAACCTACAAGTCCTCATAGACGCCATGCAGGCAGGCGAGCTACCGATAGAGATAGTTGGCGTTATCAGCAATCGCGACGATGCTTATGCGTTAACACGTGCGACCGATGCAGCCATTCCGGTTGCTGTCTTGTCGCACGTTGCTAGTGGCAAGCGCATGGGCATCAAGACTTTTGAGGCGCATGCCAGCACACAATTGAGCGCTTGGCAGCCAGACTTGATTGTACTGGCAGGCTTTATGCGGGTATTGAGTGCAGACTTTATTGATAACGTGCCTGCACCGATGATTAACCTGCACCCATCGCTACTTCCCGCTTATAAGGGGCTAGACACGCATACCCGTGTACTCTGCTCAGGTGAACGTGAGCACGGCTGTAGTATCCATGTGGTCACCGCCGAGCTGGATGCAGGACAAGTGTTAAGCCAAGCGGTCTTGCCTATTCGTCATACCGATACGCCTGATAGTTTGCAAAAGCGCGTACAAGTGCTGGAGCATCAACTATTGCCGTGGACGATATTACAAATCGCTATTGGCGGCGTGTCATTAACGCCAAGTGAGCAAGCCTCTAGTATCTTGCCTGCCCTGCCCTTACGTCTATTGATTGACGCTTAGTTGTTTTAAAATATTATTTTCACCCACACAAAAAACCCAGCTATTAAGTAGCTGGGTTTTTCTTTTTAGTCTTTAACAGTTTTACGTGTTATTCACTGTTATTTTCCAAACACGTGTACTGCTTTAATGTTTACAAACTCTTTAATACCAAAGCCGCCGTGCTCGCGACCATAGCCTGAGTTCTTCACACCACCAAATGGCAGTGCAGGATTGGCAAGACCGTAACCATTGATATAGACCATACCAGTATCGAATTGTTCACTGGCTAAGCGAATGGCTTTTTCTTCATTTTTTGAGAAGATAGCGCCGCCTAGACCATAACGGCTGTCGTTGGCAATGCGCATGGCATCGTCTTGGTCTTTGGCACGAATAAGCGAGGCTACAGGACCAAATAATTCGTCGTCGTAGGCAGGTTGACCTTTCTCGACATTTTCTAAAATGGTCGCTGGATAATAGCTGCTTTTACCTTCTGGTAGTTGACCACCAACGGCAACGGTCGCGCCTTTTTTCACACTTTCTTCTACTTGCTCATGCAGTTTTTCTTGCAAGTCTTTACGCGCCAATGGACCGATGTCTGAGCTGTCATCCATTGGGTCGCCAGATTTTGTACCTTCAAACTTCTCTACGATACGCTTGCGGAATTCGTCATACACGCTATCGACCACGATAAAGCGTTTCGCTGCTACGCAAGTTTCACCGTTATTGACTAAACGGGCTTGGGTACAGGTCTCTACAGCGGTTTCTATATCAGCGTCTTCTAGTACGATAAAGGCGTCATTTGAACCGAGCTCTAGTACTGATTTTTTGATTGCTTTGGCCGCTTGTTGACCAACGATACGACCAGCAGCATCACTACCTGTGAGCGTTACGCCACGTACTTTGTCATTTTCAATCAATTTTTCTGATTGGTCATGGTCAATCAAAATCGTACGGAACAAATCATTTGGCAGTTCAGACTCGTGGAAGATTTTTTCGATCAATAAGCCAGAACCTGTGACGTTTGCTGCATGTTTAAGCAGAACGCTGTTACCTGCCATCAAGTTAGCAATGGCATAACGGAATACTTGATACGCTGGGAAGTTCCATGGCTGCATACCATAGATGACGCCGATTGGTTGATAAGTCACGATACCTTTTTTCATGCTTTCGATATCTCGCTCATCATCTGCAAGCGCAGCGACACCATTTTCAGCAGTGTAATCACAAATTGCTTTACAGAGATCTACTTCTTGCTGACTTTGACCATAGAGCTTACCGCGCTCTTCGGTCATAAGGCGAGACAGCTCTTCTTTATACTCCATCAGCTTGTCACCGATAGATTGAATGATACGGCCACGCTCTTCATGGCTCACGGTACGCCATTCTAAAAATGCATTGTGTGACGCATCAACGATTTTGTTAACTTCGTCGTTGGTCATATAGTCATAATTTTTAATGTCTTCGCCCGTGGCTGGGTTCACAGTAGTAATATCTGCCATGTGGATGTCCTTGTTATTTGGTTTTATGTATTTAGCATTATTGTCACTTTTAATTTAATTGTTTGGTACTTTTGATTGTTTAGTGCTTCATCGATAGTACGATTCGTTTTATCAGTAGGTCGTTTTCTATCTGTGGTTATAATAACAAGGTATTTGGCGAGGAGTTTTACAATATATTGTGAAGTGTGTTGAACGTGTTAATAATATGACTGTCTTATTAAGAATGGCTAAATAAAAAAAGACAATTCGTAGATACACTAAATAAAAAAACCAGCCGAGTGGCTGGTTCATGGCATATAAATTCATAAGGACGACACAATTAAGCTGCCTGTTATGTGTTTTTTTAAATCCCGAAAAATGCTATTAAAACAAATGGTTAATAACAGGAATCTCTTGTGGCGGGTTTTCTTCTTCAGCGACCACCTGACGCGCCACGTGCATGATCAGCTGACGCAGCCAGCGATGGGCTGGATGATGCTGAAGTAATGGCGACCAAGCCATCGTCAGCTCAAATTCAGGAATAAAAAATGGCGGCTCTTCCATGATGATACTGTCGTTGTTGGCCTGCATACGAGCCACGCGTGTCGGCAAAGTGGCAATCAAGTCTTTATTTGCTGCGAGCATGGCTGGCATCTGATAATGGCGAGTAAAAACGCTGATTTGCCGTTTTTGACCCAAGCGCTGCAATGCTTGATCGATAGAGCCAAGTCCGCCAGACTTTTCAGGATTGACCCCAAACCCGACCCCCATACCTGTTTTGGATACCCAAACGTGCTGAGCTTTTAGGTAGTTTTTTAGATTAAAGCGGTTGGCATAAGGGCTTTCAGAGGACAGCAGACAACTAAATGTATCACGCCAGACCAGCACTTGGTGAAAGCTCTGCGGTATCTCATTAAAGCGGTTGATCGCCAAATCCACACGGCCCTGCTCCATATCACGGTAGGAGACATCAGAGGGCGTCAAAAAGTCCAAAATCACATTGGGCGCTTCAGAGCGCAGCGCTTTGACCAGTTTTGGCACCAGCGTCGCCTCGGCGTAGTCTGAGGTCATGATGCGAAACACGCGTGAGGTGCTGTAAGGACGGAATTCTGTGCGTGGTTCCAGCACTTGCGTCAAGTCAGCCAATATCTCACGAATACGTGGCTGCAGCTCCAATGCACGCTCCGTTGGCGTCATACCCTCAGACGAGCGCACCAATAATGGGTCATTAAACAGCTTGCGCAACCGCCGCAAAATATTGCTCATGGCAGGTTGGGTAATGCCAAGCTGCTCGGCTGCTCGCGTGACGTTTTTTTCTCGTAACAACACATCTAAATGTACCAATAAATTTAAATCTACCCGCTGCAAATTCATATATATTTCTCTTGGCTTTTGAATAAAGGCCTTTTATAAGCTCGGCATTTTTTGTGCAATTATGCTGACCATCAGCCTGTAACTGCATAATATCGCTATTTATTTTATATTTTGCGTTAGCGCCCACTGATGATAACGCGATTTACCAGTCGTAAGCCTCTGTTATCTATGCATTATAACCGATAAAAATACTAAAGATAACTATCATAAATTAGATAAATCTTGGTAAGGCAGTTATAGTGAATCCCGTAGATGATTTGCAACACGGACCACAACCATCCTGTTTGTGTGCTATTGATGCCGGTCTATCAGACTCTGATGAGCCGGTCGTACAAGCCGCCAACCGTGTTGACAAAAGATACATTTATGAAAGTTATCGCTGCGACAACGTTATAAAAATCCCAATCGCAGGCCAGTTATCCAGAGGATATCGGTCATGGATTGCGACCAAACCCAGCGAGTACGGCATTGAATATTGTAACATCTCTTATCACCAATGATGACACTGCTGTTTAATAATTTAGCGTAAGCCCCTGAGCGATATATGGATACGCCCCATTGTTATCGATATTTTACCCATCATCTGTCGCCGACCAAGTTTAGTAGCTTACTTGTATTTGCGAGCAAGTTTGTTTAGGGTAACTAAGACTTGAACAGATGCTCGAACGGATGACTGATGATGGTCTCTGCTCTGATAAGCCGCCGATAACACTCAAATAAAGCATCACGATGCGCTTATCTGGTCAGATACCATTAGCGTTATTTTAACATGGAATTTTTCGTTTTTTTTACACCCCACCAAGGAGACTATAGATGTCAACTGCATATAAATCAGCGATCGACTTAGTACGTGAATTAAAGCAAAAGCACGGTAACTGGCAGAATATCAGCGAGACTGATGCGGCACGTATGATGATGCAAAACCGTTTTAAAACCGGTTTGGATATCGCCAAATATACTGCAAAAATCATGCGTCAAGACATGGAAGACTATGACAACGATACGTCTCAATACACACAGTCTTTAGGTGCTTGGCACGGTTTTGTCGCTCAGCAAACCATGTATGCAAAGAAAAAATACTTTGGCACCACATCTAAAACCTACATCTATCTATCAGGCTGGATGGTAGCTGCCCTACGCTCTGAGTTTGGTCCACTACCTGACCAATCTATGCACGAAAAAACCTCTGTGCCAAAGCTAATCGAAGAGATCTACACGTTCTTGCGTCAAGCCGATGCTAAAGTACTAAACGACTACTTCCGTGAGCTAAACGCAGCTGAAGAAGCAGGTCAAGATACCTCAGCTATCTTAGAGAAAATCGAAAACTTCGACTCACATGTTGTGCCAATCATCGCCGATATCGATGCCGGTTTCGGTAACGAAGAAGCGACTTACTTGCTAACCAAGCAAATGATCGAAGCCGGTGCTTGTGCCATTCAGATCGAAAACCAAGTATCTGATGCCAAGCAATGTGGTCACCAAGCAGGTAAAGTCACTGTACCGCACGAAGACTACATCGCCAAAATCAATGCCATTCGTTACGCATTCTTAGAGCTTGGTGTCGAAGACGGTGTTATCGTTGCTCGTACTGACTCTGAAGGCGCATCGTTGACGCAAAAAATCCCAGTATCACAGGAGCCAGGCGACCTTGCTTCTAAATACATCGACTTCCTAGAAATGGAAGAAATAAGCATTGAAGACGCAAATGAGAACGATAGCCTACTTAAGCATAACGGCAAACTAGTACGTCCAGTACGTCTGGCTAACGGCCTATACCAGTTCCGTGAAGACACTAACATCGATCGCGTCGTACTTGACTGTGTGACTGCGCTTGAAAACGGTGCTGACCTACTATGGATCGAAACACCAACGCCAGATGTTGCCCACATCAAATCAATGGTAGATCGCATTAAAGAGCAGCAGCCAAAAGCCAAGCTCGTATACAACAACAGCCCATCATTCAACTGGACGCTAAACTTCCGTAAGCAAATAATCGCTCAGTGGGAAGAAGAAGGCAAAGACGTATCAAGCTATGACAAAGATAACTTGATGAGTAGCGATTACGACGGCACTGAGCTTGACGCTGCCGCTGACGTTGCTGCACAAAACTTCCAGCGTGATGCGTCACGTGAAGCAGGTGTCTTCCATCACTTGATCACCCTGCCAACTTACCACACCACAGCGCTTAGCGTACATGAGCTTGCTAAAGGCTACTTTGGTGAAGAAGGCATGCTTGCTTATGCAGCTGGCGTACAGCGCAAAGAAATCCGCGAAGGTATCTCTTGTGTTAAGCACCAAGCCATGGCGGGCTCTGACTTAGGTGATGATCACAAAGAAATCTTCTCAGGTGACAACGCGCTAAAAGCTGGCGGCGAAAAGAACACCATGAACCAGTTCTAATCATCGACTACTTTTAAGTATAGCTGATACAAAAAGCCGTCCTACATACTGTAGGGCGGCTTTTTATGGTCCTATCATCACGCATAGAATGGTAGACTAATAATCATTCGTCGTCATTATTAGGAGTCATTATGCAAGAGATCGAACTCAAGTTTTTGGTCCCAGAGTCGCGGCTGAAAGGCTTGATGCGTCAAGCAAAAGTCAAATCCTCTCAAACCACACAAATGGCTGCCCACTACTATGACACCCCTGATCAGCAGTTGGCGCAAGCAGGAATTGGCCTACGCATTCGTAAAGAAGGCGATACATGGGTGCAAACCATCAAAGCTGGCGGCGATGGTCTGGCAGCTCGCCTAGAGCACAACGCCACCTTAGACCCTGAGCATGTAAAAGCCATGCTCGCTAACAATGCGCTTATGCCTGATTTGAGTATATATAAAGACACCGCCATCGCCCCTGCTCTTGCCGCCTTTAAGCTCAAAAAACTCATCAAACACCTCACTCAGCTGTATGTCACTGATGTCGAGCGCACCACCCGCCTGTTGGTAGAAGACAATGATGAAGGCGCAGACAATCAGCTGGAGATGGCCTATGACTATGGAGAGATTGTCCACGGTAATGATGATGCGCTGCGTGATCGCATTCAAGAAATTGAGCTTGAGCTGGTGTCAGGCGATATTGATTTTTTATTTACGACAGCCAAAGTCTGGTGTAAGCGTTATAAGCTGTGCTTATCTACCATCACCAAAGCCGAGCGCGGTGGTCTATTGATTACAAGACAAGCGCATAACCCCGCTGTCACTGCTACCACTCAGCTTCCTCATATCGACAATCATACCAGTATGCCTGCGTTTGTACGGGCGGCGGTGCATCATTGCCTACTACATATGCTGCCTAATAGCAGCGCCATCGTCTCTGGGCGCTATGATGACGCACATGTCTTGCAGCTAGCGATCGGTATCACTCGTCTGCACGCTGCTCTGCAAGCGTTTGCCAGCTTCTCTGATGAAATCAACCCTGATTGGTCACCCATACTGCAGCAAACTCAAGCGCTACTCAGTGACTATCAGCACCTTACTCATCTGGCCTCTACTGTAGAGCCACATTTACAGCAATATGGCGCGCCTGCTGTAGAATGGACGGCTGATATTGACGCTATGAAGGTACGGCCCATGAACGCTGTCTGTGCCAATGACTTTCAATTAACCTTACTGGAGCTGATTGCTTTTGCAATGAGTGATCCAGCACTTGAGACGCACGCAGACAAGAGCGCAAAAGAGGCGCTAACAGCCGTGCTCCTCAAGCAGCAAAAAGCATTTGTGCAAGCCGAGGAGCGGCTACAACATAAAAGATACCCATGCTTAGATGGCGCTGAGTCAGAAGAGAGCGACACCGACGATGCCAAGAAAAACGGCAGCGCCCAAGAGATGAAAGGCGCCCAAGACATGCAAGAGGGTCAGCAAGCCCTACTAGCTTTAAACCAGCAGGTAACGAGCTTATATTATGTCCATGAATTTGCCGCGCCGTTGCTCAAGACAGGCCACAAAAAAAAGAAAGTAAAAAAGAAGCTCAAGCGTCAGCGTAAGCACTTGCTCAAAGCAAAACAGGCACTGAGCCACTATGACGACGCCATGCGTTATGGCCAGCACTATCAGCAAAAATCAGCGACAGAGACGCGTGCGCTATTTGGTGCAGGCTGGTTTGCTGCTACCCTAAAGACCCAACATAAAGCTCTTCGAAAACGTTTGGCCAAAGTCAAAAAATCGCTGATATCAATCTAAACCATTATGCTACATACAAAAAAAACAGCTCATGGTCGATGAGCTGTCTTTTTATCATTGATGTTGGTAACACAAGGCTACGTTATCATCAGGCAGGCCTAGGGCGTATGAAAGTACTGGCTCTCTTATAGGCCCAGTACTTTCATGCGCTCATTGACCGGCTCATAGGTTTTTTCGCCAGCAGGGGCTTTGATATTACCAAATGGCATCTGCGCTATCAGCTCCCAACTGTCCGGAATAGCAAACGCTGCCGCGGCATCTTCATCTACTAGTGGGTTATAATGCTGTAGGTTGGCACCGATATCCAGCGTACGCAGCTCTGTCCACATGGCATACTGGTGCATGGCTGAGGCGTGCTCTGCCCAAATAGGGAAACGCTCAGCATATAAAGCAAACTGCTCTTGTAATGATTTGATCACGTTTCGGTCTTCATAAAACAAGACAGTACCCGCCGCCGCTCGAAAGGCGTCCAGCTTTTGCTGACTGCCTGAAAAGTCACCGTCGCCGACCGCTGCCCGCAGTTTTTCTTCAGCGATGTCCCACAGCTTTTGGTGATCGTCACCAAACAACACCACCAGACGCGAAGACTGCGAGTTAAAGGCTGAAGGCGTATGCAAAAGCACTCGCTCTGCCATGTTAATAATCGCTTGCGGCGCGACTGGTAATTCATTGCCTAATGCATATACCGAACGGCGCTCATCAAAAGCTTGTTGTAACGTGACTAGACTTTCTTGAGACATGATCATTATCCTTATCATAAAAGACATCATAAGTGAGCGATATCTGGCACGACACGCTCACTTTTAATAAAGTAAATATTATATCAATATGCTAAATAATATCTAGCCTCTATAAAGTTAGTTTTATCAATCACTCTATAAAGTTATTCTGCTTGATGTTGCAATGTATCTGACACGCTTGATTGATCAAAGCCATTATCTGCCCATCTACGCTGCCACGATAGACACAGGCGTACCTTCCTTGACTTGCGCAAATAACGCTACGATGTCGTCATTACGCATACGCACGCAGCCATGCGAGCGCGCAACGCCCATCGGCTCGGTGTCAGGGGTGCCATGAATATAGATATAGCGCTGATAGGTATCACAGCCACCTTGGGCATTACAGCCTTTATTGTACCCTTCCTCGAGACCACTTAACCATAGAATGCGGCTTAGTATCCAGTCGCGCTCAGGATATTGCTTTCCGAGCGCATCATCATAGATCTCCCCAGTTGGCATCCGTCCGACAAACACAGCATTGATCGGCGCATTGCCACCTATTTTTTGAGCAATGACATGCTCGCCAAGCGGCGTACAACCGCTATCTTGCTGGCTGCCGATACCGTTTTTGGCGGTAGATACGGCGTATTGCGCTATTTTTTTATCATATTGGTAGAGTATTAAGGCTTGCTGAGCAATATTAATCACCAAATGCATATCAAGGTTTTCATGATTTTTCATAGGATATATCCAGCGGTCAGTTATCTAATTGACATCTTTGCCAACCGCGTTGTAAGTCAATGGATTGAATTTTTCTATTGTCAAGGGATTGTGCCGAGACATTTGGCACCGTAATATAGGGGCACACTTTTTGATGCTAGCAGATTATGACGACTATTTCACCGACACGTGTGTCGATGTATGATTTTTTATATCATGATACCCAGCCGATGGTGTCACTTTTGGCAGATGCCGCCCAGCTTTCACTACCGCAGGCGCGTTTAGCGATGGATGCCAGCCTACAAGCTATTGTCAGTGCGCTCCTCGCCTATCAGCAGCGCTATCAAGGACAGGCGGTCAGCAAAAAGCTATTTGGGCGCGGTGCGGTCAAAGAGCTACGCCAATACAACTCGATGAACTTTGCGACGTTAGGGGCGACGCTGTACCATCGCCACGACGCTGCCGATGCGATATTTAGCGATAGTGCCCGAGTCATCAAAGCCAGTGAGCGCATTGCTTCTCAGATAAAAGCCACCTCGCCACAAGTACAAATTTTGCTCACGTCTTTGTGCGTGATTGCACTACGTGAGCTGGCTATCTTAGCAGATTATAGTCAGCTAGATAATGATGAGATCGATAAGTGGTTTGCGCTGCAGCCGCAGTTTTTGGCAGCGGAGCGTTTTGCGCAGGCTCATACGTCTAAAACAGTCGCCGCACAAACGCCGAGCCAACATGACAGTATAGACACGCCGTCTGCTGCGACAGAAACATCACCTGTAAACGCTGCCGAGCACCGTCTATTGAGTAGCGCGCCGCTATCTAGCGTGCCCCCGATTTTTGACCCTTATTGGTATGAGCTGACTGGGTTTAGACCTGACAATCAAAGCCCTGTACAAGATATGCAGCTGGCCACTGGCAACTACCTTAAGGCCATCGGCCGCTCACCTGACAATGTCCAGCAAGGTCATCACAATGACATGCTGGTCTTTGCCCAAATGCCTGCCGTCGCGCTACCACATCAGCGCTGGCTATTACAGCTGGCAAAGATATCTGATATCTATTTGAGCCGCAATCGCCTACGCATAACTTCCGAGCCTGCCAATCCACCAAAGCCGCCTTTGGTCAGTTTAGGGTTAATCGGCGGTAATAACGACAACACTCCGGCCACCATCAGCGAAAAACCAATTGAATATGACGCGGCCACGCCACTTTGGAAAAACCCCGTTATCCTTTTGATCGTCACTGTGATCGGTGTTCTTGGTACTCTTGCGATGCTCAAATATCAAAACCAAAAGTCAGACGGTATGGTGCTGGCAACCGAGGAAGTCATAGAGCAAGACCGCCTAAAAGAGCGTCAGCAGCAAGATGTCGCCATCGTTCGAGTAGACGATGACGAGACTGCACCCGCAAATGCTCAACAAACCAAATAGACAATATTTTTTATGACCACCCCCATAACATCTTCATAATACTGTCATAAAAAAAACAGAGGCCGCTATCGATAGCGGCCTCTGTTTTATATTTTATATAATGACGTGCTTTTTGATGATCAAGTTATCAAAAGCAGCGTAAGCGCTTATTTTGATAAATCACGACCGCGGCTGGCTTCGATGGCCAAACGCAAGCCGTTTAGACGGATAAAACCTTCTGCGTCTTTTTGATCATATGCGCCCGCATCATCTTCAAACGTGGCAATTTTTTCATCAAACAGTGAGTCGTCTGACTTACGACCAACCACGCTCACCGCGCCTTTATACAGCTTCACACGTACCGTACCATTGACATACTCTTGTGATTTGTCAATCAATGCCTGTAGCATCATGCGCTCAGGGCTAAACCAGTAGCCGTTGTAGATGATTTTTGCATAGCGCGGCATCAGCTCATCTTTTAGATGCGCTGCTTCACGATCTAGGGTCAGCGACTCGATACCGCGATGCGCTTTTAGCATGATGGTACCTGCTGGCGTCTCGTAGCAGCCGCGCGACTTCATACCGACATAGCGGTTTTCGACGATATCCAAACGACCGATACCGTGCTTGCCGCCTAGCTCATTTAGCTTAATCATTACCTCATATGGCTTGAGGCGCTCACCATCAATCGCAACGATATCGCCTTTTTCATACTCTAGCTCTAGATACTGCGCCTCGTCTGGGGCGTCTTCTGGGCTGACCGACCAGCGCCACATATCTTCTTCTGCTTCAGCGTATGGATCTTCTAAAATACCGCCTTCATAAGAGATATGCAGTAGGTTGGCATCCATTGAGTAAGGCGATTTTTTCTTATTGCCAGCATAGTCAATGGCAATATTATGCTCTTTGGCGTATTGCATCAAGCTCTCACGACTTGACAAGTCCCACTCACGCCACGGCGCAATGGTCACAACATCAGGTGACAACGCGACCGCACCAAGCTCAAAACGTACCTGATCGTTCCCTTTACCTGTCGCACCGTGACTGATGGCATCGGCGTTGTGCTCTTTGGCAATCTCAACCAAACGCTTGGCGATGAGCGGACGGGCAATAGACGTACCGAGTAAGTACTCGCCTTCATAGATGGCATTGGCACGAAACATCGGGAAGACATAGTCACGCGCAAACTCTTCGCGCAAATCTTCGATATAGATATTTTTGATACCCATGGCTTGGGCTTTGGCACGGGCCGGCTCAACTTCTTCGCCTTGACCGATATCAGCGGTAAAAGTAATCACCTCAGCATCATAGGTTTCTTGCAGCCATTTAGCGATGATGGAGGTATCAAGACCACCTGAATAAGCCAATACGATTTTATTAATATTTTTTGGATCAAGTTGAGCCATGAATAACTCCTATTATAAAGTTTTGATGATGAGAATTGAGTGGGGATAAAAGCGCTAATCGTAGACAAAAAAATAAACCACCTGCTCAGTGTACATCATATTTACTATGGGCAAAAGTACCACTGCCCCGTGCGGCGCGCTTTTGCGTTAAATCTCAAATAAATATATTTTGGCGGCAGTTATTTGGCATGCCAGCTAGGTCGTTGCCCGCCTGCCTCTCATAGCGACTATATCTGGTCACATATTTAGTCAAGTAGGCAAATCTGTTATGATAGTCGGGCAGTATCACTCCCTTTTATTTCCCGTATATGACGATATAGAGCGCGACGACCTTATGACTGATTCGATTAGAGAGTTGACCATTCTTCAGCCAGACGATTGGCACATTCATTTGCGCGACGGCAAGGCACTGGGCACGACCGTGCCACATGCTGCAGGTAGCTTTAACCGTGTCATTTGTATGCCAAACCTTGTCCCCCCTGTCAAAACTGTCGATGATGCCCGCGCGTATCGTGAGCGTATCATGACGCACTTGCAAAACAGCGACATAAGCGCTGAGCGCATTGCAGCGTTTGACCCCCGCATGACGTTATACCTCACAGACAACACCACGCCACAAGACATCGAGATGGCCGCAAAATCCGGTATCGTCCAAGCGGTCAAACTTTATCCGGCAGGGGCCACGACCAACTCGGCTGATGGTGTCACTGACATCAGTGCATGCGTCGATGTGTTTGAAGCGTTAGAAAAATACGACTTACCTTTATTGTTACATGGTGAGGTGACGCAAGATCATGTGGATATTTTTGACCGTGAAAAGCGGTTTTTAGACGAGGTATTGGCACAAATCATCGTCAAATTTCCCACTCTAAAAATCGTCGTCGAGCACATTACCACCAGTGACGCTGCTGATTTTGTCTTGGCACAAGGCAATCATATTGCCGCGACCATTACCCCGCAGCATCTGATGTTTAACCGCAATCATTTGCTGGTCGGTGGTATCAAGCCGCACTTTTACTGCTTACCTATTTTAAAGCGTGAAAGCCATCAAAAAGTCCTGTTAGACGTGGCAACAAGTGGCAACCCAAAGTTCTTTTTGGGCACTGACTCCGCCCCGCACGCAACCGACAAAAAAGAAGCCACGTGCGGCTGTGCCGGCTGCTATAGCGCCTCTATCGCGTTGCCGTTATATGCCACTGCCTTTGACAGTGTCGGCAAGATAGACAAACTAGAAGGCTTCGCCAGTCGTTTTGGCGCACAGTTCTATGGTCTGCCTGTCAACCAAAGCACCATCACCCTTATAAACACTCCAATGCAAGTGCCAAACGCTTATCCGTATTTTGACGGCACTTCATTGACACCGCTGCTGGCGGGCGAGACACTCCCTTGGTCGATTAAAGACTAATTCGACTAAAGACTAAGTTGATTAAAAACTAAGCCAACTCAAGAATAAGTGGCAGCGGATGCTAAAACCCGCGCTTTTATTTGCTATCCGACGATATCGACGCTACCTTGATTACCTAAAGCGTAGCTGAGATCGTAGGAGGGTTTTTTAGTGATTGTTTATTCAATTTAATAATTATTTATTCAATATAACAGCACGACTGACAAAAGTGATTTAACGTGATATGACCATTCAAAACGATACCGCCTTACCCCGCAACCCTGAGCACACACCGGCGACTAGCGCAGATAGCACTGCAGGTTCGTCAGATGAGCAAGCAGCACTGAGCCTAAAAGACCGGTTTCGTAAATTTTTGCCTGTCGTCGTCGATGTAGAGACAGCAGGGTTTAACGCGCAAACAGATGCGCTACTAGAGATTGCCTGCATCCCTATCTTGCTTAATGAGCAGGGCGTGTTTTATCCAGGAGATGCGCTCAACGCCCATATCGAACCCTTTGAAGGAGCAAACCTAGAGCCAAGTGCGCTGGCATTTACCGGCATAGATCCCAAAAACCCTATGCGCAAAGCCATCGCCGAAGACGAAAAGACTGCCTTGCGGCGTATCTTTAAAGGTTTAAAAGAGGTCAGACGCGCAGAGGACTGTCGTCAGTGCGTGCTCATCGGCCACAATGCCCATTTTGATTTGGCGTTTTTAAATGCCGCAGTGCTACGTACCAATAGCAAAAACCACAATCCTTTTCATAACTTTTCGGTATTTGACACCGTCACTTTGTCGGCCCTTGCTTTTGGTCAGACGGTACTGGCACGAGCCTGTAAAGCGGCAGGGTTAGAGTTTGATGGTAAAGACGCGCACTCAGCGCTATACGATACGCAAAAAACTGCCGAGCTTTTTTGTCATATCTTAAACAGCTACCCCATGCTCGCAAATGCCATGGCTACTGAGCCTACCGAAACTGACACCGCTACGCAAACTGACAAATAAGCCTTTAATCACATATCCTATATTGTTATGCCCTCATAATAATGCTATTGGTAAGACTAGCTGACTTTACCCTCTTGGTGTTTTAATTGAGAAGGATATGAGAATAAAAACAGTACGCTGACGAGCCATACCAGCCTACTGCTTAGTATTCTTACCACCCTACAGATGGTCAAAGTCGCCCACACGTCCTTGCAGTATGTGAGTCATCACTGCAAGGCTTGATAGGAGGGACTCTACTATGGATCCACAGCTCAAGTTATGGGGCACCATCCTCGGTTATATGCTACTAGCCCTGACCATCAGCGCTTGCACCTCTCTATGGATTCGGCATCATTTAAAGCGCAAAGACCTGCATCCGCGCCGTGCTATCAAAAAAAGATATTTAATTTTAAAAAGACGAAGAAAAAGGCTTGACAGAAAACGCAGACGCCATTAAAATACGCACCACTTCAGCATAAATGGTGAAAGCAGCTGAGGTATTGTTACTAGTCCCCATCGTCTAGAGGCCTAGGACACCGCCCTTTCACGGCGGTAACGGGGGTTCGAATCCCCCTGGGGACGCCACTATAAGGCGTCGCTTATTAGCCCTTTTGCTTAGCATAACTTTTACTTAGCATCAGATAAGACTGATAAGCGTACCACCAAAAAAGCCCGACTCATAAGATATTATGAGTCGGGCTTTTTTTATGTTTGTTTGTTGACTCAATGACTTGGTATAGTTAAGCAAGCCACACCCTTTCCTTCTAACGAGCTACCCTTTTTCTAACTTTTAAGCTCTAGACTCAACGTACTCCCACCACCAAAATTAAACGCTATCTGTCTGATAGATAGCCACAAAAAAGCCAGCAATGAATGCTGGCTTTTTTGTGTTTGCAAGTTTAAAGTTAGCTACACACCGCTTATAGTCCGGTCAAATAAATAAGATATAGCGAAGCTGGAATAAAGGCTGGTATAAATCTTTGCCGTACCCGTCGGCGCAGGCTAACTTCCTACCAGATTTTATCTGATAGCATCAGCCACAACAATGCGACGACTATCATCGAGCCCAATACCGTTTGAATCAAAAAGAACGCTTGGTGTTGACCGACTACTTTACTTAAGGTTACCCCTAAGGTACTGTACTTGATCGGCTGGGCATCAGTATTGCCTATTCTGATTTGTTCTTCGTAGTAGTTTTGCAAGATATCCAAAAACCTGTGCCACTCATCCACACTCCAGCTATAGGGCTTAAACGGCATCAGCTTTTTCAACTCGGGGTCTCTTGTCATCCAGCGCTCAAGTGTGATAGAGCGCAGCGACCAGCTCGAAAAACGGCGCTCATCAATCGCTGAAAAATCCAAAATTTCCATGTCTTTGTGTCGCTCATCTGCCAACAAGCGATTTTTTAGATTGGTCAAAGCTTGCTCCGACCCCTCTACACATTGCAAAAAATATCCATTGCCATAGCAAAGGATACCAGTAATCTCATCCGTTTGGTTACGTTCAATCGCAATCTCTGAGATGTCATTAAGTGTACTGGGACTTGACAGACCAGTCGAAGTAATCCGGCTGATGTACACCAGCTGGAAAAGATCCGTCGTTACTGGATTTGTCGAATCATTGATTATTGACAATCCGCTTCTCCCTATATTTAGGTTAATGTAGTTAAAACAACCATACTAACGTTGAAAAAAATCTAGAGACAAGACAATTAGAAGCAATCAACTGGCTTGTTATATTATTGATTTTATAAGTGTTTATATCAATTGTATTAAGTTAGTTACATCATAGGCTAGTTTCGTCATTAAAGCAACCTATGTTTACCTTATAAGTTTGGTTATAGATAAATAATGATATATTAGTACGCCTTTATATCCACTAAAACAAATATAATAGAAGTATCGCTTTGTACTTTTTGCAGCGATAATATACGGTTGTATCAAAAAATCAAGGGGGTTAATAAAACTGATGGTTCTAGCGTCTACGTAAAAGCTACCAAGGTAAAAGCTATCAAGTTTGTAGACTCAAGATAGCAGAGAGCAAGGCGGCATCATCAGGATACGTCAATTTGATATTTTGGCGACTGCCAGCCACCAAGCGGATGGGTAAGCTCAGAGACTCAAAAGCACTGGCTTCATCCGTGATTGCTATCTGCTGTTCACTGACATGCTGTAGGACTTTTTGTAATTGGTCTAGTCGAAAGACTTGCGGCGTTTGTGCTTGCCATATATTGCTGCGATCAAGCGTTTGCGCAATATAAGTAGGCAGCCCCGCGTCTTGTGCATAGGAGTGCTTGAGGGTGTCAGCGACTGGCGTCGCTAAGATGGCGCCATACGGCTCATGCATCGCCGCCGTAATGACCTTATCAATATCACAACTGGGCACCGCTGGGCGCGCAGCATCATGGATCAAGACCAAATCTGTGTCTGCAGCACCTGACTGCCGAATGGCCTCCACGCCCGCCTGCACCGACTGCCAACGCTCAGCACCGCCAGTGGCGTACTGTACCGGCAAGGCAAAATTGAGCATTTGCGCGGTAGTATCGTCCGCAGCGATGACCAACCAGCACTGCTCGATAAAGGCACTACAAGCGAGCCGCTCCACGCTATGCTGCAGCAATGTCTGGCCTTGAAACAAGGTATACTGCTTGGCCATAGACGCACCAAAGCGACTGCCGCGACCAGCAGCAACGATCATGGCATGTATGCGAGGAGTGGTATTCATGAGCCAAGGCCTATCAAAGAAAAATCACGGGGAGCCATGAGGTGGCGCTAAAAAAGGGGAAAAGATAAAAAGAGAGAGATTGAAAAATGTCTGAATGTCATCGTGGTTATAATGACAAGACCAAGGTATCGCCAAACGACTGGGCTTAATGTGCCCGCCTTAATAACGACTGTGCGTCGTCGGCGCCGTGGATACCTGTACAAAGGTTTCATTAGGTTTGATAAGACCTAAGTCTAAACGAGCATGCTCTTCTACCGCCTCAAGACCGTTTTTTAAGTCATGAACATCCGTACGCAACAAGTTATTTGCTGATACTTGATTGTCATTTAAGCGCTGCTGCTCTTCGATCTGTGTCAGCAGTTTTTGATGCTCAAAATGGCCATTTTCACCCAGCCAGTACTGATATTGCAGACCTAAGAGTACTGCAACGGCTAAGGCAAGTAGCATAAATTGGCTAAAGTATTTCATAAAGGGTTTGCGCCAAACAAGACAGAGAGGATCAACACAGCTCAGTATGCTGAACGATACCGCAAAAGCAGCCTATCGTCCAGCATACACTTACTTATCGACTGTAACTATAAGAGCGTTTAGCCACGTAGGCCAATGAACTCTTCACGGCCACGGTAGCTGGCGCGTACTTGCTGCTCGATACGTAGCAATTGGTTGTACTTCGCTACGCGGTCTGAACGGCATAGTGAGCCTGTTTTGATTTGACCGGCTGCGGTACCGACTGCCAAGTCTGCAATGGTACTGTCTTCTGTCTCACCTGAGCGATGCGAGATAATCGTCGCATAGCCATTTTTCTTCGCCAGATAAATGGCGTCTAGGGTTTCTGACAGCGTGCCGATTTGGTTAAATTTAATCAAAATCGCATTGGCAATGTGCTTGTCGATACCTTCTTTCAAGATAGCAGGGTTGGTCACAAACAAATCATCACCAACCAACTGAACTTTATCACCGATTTGCTCAGTTAAGTACTTCCAGCCGTCCCAATCTGACTCATCCAAGCCATCTTCGATAGAGATGATCGGATATTGACGCGTTAGGCCTACAAGGTAGTCTGAGAAGCCTTGGCTATCAAAGGCCTTGTTGCCCTCACCTGCCAAGACATATTGTCCGTTTTTATAGAACTCACTGGCCGCACAGTCTAGCGCCAAATGAATCTCTTCACCGGCCTTATAGCCGACCTGCTCGATCGCTTGCATGATGACAGTAATGGCCTCTTCGTTGCTACGCAGGTTGGGCGCAAAGCCCCCTTCATCACCAACCGCAGTATTGAGACCTTGTGATTTTAGGACAGACTTTAGGCTATGGAAAATCTCTGTACCTGCGCGCAGGGCTTCTGAGAAGCTGGTAAAACCAACTGGCTCAATCATAAACTCTTGGATATCAACGGTGTTGTCGGCATGCTCGCCGCCGTTTAAGATATTCATCATCGGTACCGGCATGGTCAATGATGTCTGATTGCGCAAGTTGGCAATGTATTGATGCAGTGGCAAGCTTTGTGACTTAGCAGCGGCTTTTGCTGTGGCAAGAGAGACCGCGAGCATGGCATTTGCGCCAAGGTTGTCTTTGTTTTCTGTACCATCTAATGCAATCATCGCATCATCAATGGCTTGCTGCTCGGTGACGTCTTTGTCCATAAGCGCACTACGGATCTGGCTATTGACGTTGGCCACGGCTTTTTTGACACCTTTGCCCATGTAGCGATCTTTGTCGCCATCACGTAGCTCGAGGGCTTCACGTGAGCCAGTAGACGCGCCACTAGGTGCAGCAGCACGGCCGATAGTACCATCAGCCAAAATGACGTCAGCTTCGATGGTTGGGTTACCGCGTGAGTCTAAAATCTCACGAGCGCGAATGTCTTTAATTGCGGTGACGTTGGTGGTTTCTTCAGCGTACATAATGTCTGTTAATTCCTTTGGTCATGCCAAGTTTGTGGGATAAATAACGGCAACTAGAATACAAAAAAGATAAAATAAAATAAAATATCGTATAGCGCAGGTCCAAACCTATCTTGCCTACTTAGTATAATCGGCTAGGTTTGGACAAAACCAAGCGTTTATTTACGGCTTTCATGAGCGGCTATCGTACGTGGCATCATAGCATAAATTTCGCCAAACTTCCCTTCTCTTGCACCGACTGACGCTCATAAAGTCATACAAACGCTCGGTTATCCGCCTATCTGGCCTCACGGCGATATCGGCGAAGGTGACTGCCCTAGCAGACTTAGGCACTTGGCAAGCGCTTATCATCAGTTTGATGAGTAGATACAGTATTATCTAGCTCAACCTCAGTGCGAAAACGGGTCAAACGTAGCGCGTTCATCAAGACAGAGATGGAGCTCAGCGCCATTGCCGCCGCGGCAATCATCGGGTTTAAAAACCCAAACGCTGCCAGCGGTATGCCCAGCGTATTATAAAGAAACGCAAAAAATAAGTTTTGCTTGATATTGCGCAGTGTGGCGTTGGCGATTTTTTGTGCCGCATCGATATGCATCAGCGACTCGCCCATCAAGCGAGCGGAGGCGCTATGCTGCGCGACATCAGTACCCTCAAACATAGCAAAGCTGGCATCGGCAGTGGCCATCGCTGGCGCATCATTGACACCATCACCGACCATGGCCACTTTATGGCCAGCAGTTTGCAACAGCGCGATTTGACTGGCTTTATCTCGCGGGCTCATTTGGCCATATGCCTTGTCGATGCCCAGCTTGCCTGCCACGTGATCGACCACAGACTGCTTATCACCACTCATCAAGATGACATGGATGCCGCTCTCTTGTAATGCCGCTATCGCCTGCGGGGTATCTGCCTTTAGATCATCTGCCAAAGCAAACGCCCCGAGCGGTTCATCATTGATACTAAGCGCTACGGTACTGGCGATTTGCCATACTTTTGGCATAAATTTTGGCAAAGTTAGATTGGCAAATTCTGCTGTGCCGACTTTTACCAGACCCAAGCCTTCGATATTGGCTTGGATACCCGCGCCTTTGATGACGCTGATGTCAGTGACAGTCATCAGTGGCAAATGACGCTCGGCCGCAGCATTGATCAAGGCGGTCGCTAAGGGGTGACTGGCATGCGCCTCAACGCTTGCCGCAATTTGTAGCACATCATCGACAGCAATGGAGCTGTCCACCATGACATGGTCGACGATAGACGGCTTACCGACAGTCAATGTGCCGGTTTTATCAAGCACGACCGTGTCGATATTGCCTGCCGCCTCGAGGCTTTGCGCGTCTTTAAACCAAACGCCATGGCGCGCGGCCACGCCCATGCCCGCCATAATAGCCGCTGGCGTGGCCAGACCGAGCGCACAAGGACACGCGATGACCAATACCGACACCGCATGCATCAAGGCGGTATCCACCATGCCAGTCAGCCACCACGTTAGCCCAAAAGTAGCCAAAGCGATGGTCACCACCACTGGTACAAAAACAGCCGTTACTCTATCGGCAAGCCTTGCCAAGTCAGCCTTTGAGCCTTGGGCGTCGCTAAGGGCTTTGACCATATCGCCAAGCTGGGTATCGCTGCCTTTGGCACTGACGCGATACAGCAAACTGCCGTTTTCGACCAATGCCCCTGCCAGCAGCTCATCGCCTATTTGTTTTTTTAGGGGCACAGACTCGCCCGTCAGATGACTCTCCACGCACCAGCCGCCGCCATCTATGACCACCCCGTCGGTTGCCACACGGCTGCCTTGCTTGGCACGCAGAATGTCACCGACTTGCACCGCCTGCAATGCGACATTATGAAAGTCGCCGTTGGGCTGCTGCTGCTCTACTTCATCTGGCGTCAGTGATAACAATAAATCGATACTGTTTAGACTGTGCTTTTTGGTGCGCTCCTCCAAATACTTACCCGTTCGCACAAAGGCGATGACCATCACCCCGGCTTCAAAATACACAGCGGGGCCATGTCCGCCAGCATATCCACTTTGCAATAGGCTGCTTAACGTGCCATCGCCATGAGTCAACCACAGATAAGTAGAATACGCCCAAATAGTCACCGTACCGATGACCACCAGCACGTCCATATTGGCAAGGCCACCTTTGATAGACGCCCACGCACTTTTATAAAATGGCAATGCCAGCCCAAACTGGACAATGGTGGCTAGGACAAACTGAATCCAAACAGGCGGCATCCACGCCATACCAAACCCCGTTAGCATACCCGCCATACCAACCAAAAACGGCAACAGACAAATCCATAGCCCGATCAAGCGCCATGGATACTCGGTTGCCGTGTCTTTATCCGTCTGCGCAAACAAGCTGTCAGCGGCTTGCAGGTTGGCGACAAAGCCGGTTTTGTTGACCCACTCTGTGACTTGCTCAGGGGTGGTCTGCGCCGGATCATAATCGATATTGGCAGTCTCACCAGCGAAGTTCACACTTGCCTCATATACCGCTGGCTTTTTGCTAAGTACCTTCTCAATCCGCGAAGCACACGCCTGACACGTCATGCCATCGATCGCCAGCTGCAAGTGCGCACGCTCAGGCGCTATCGCAGTTTTGGACTCAATATCAGTCGCCACCTCATAAGACGGGTCAATACTGGTGCGGGTAGAATCTTTCATAAATAAAACTCGTGGTTGCGTTATAGCGCATTACATAGTCGGTTTACTCTAAAAGCGGTCAAGGCATCTATAAAGGCAACTGCCATCTCTTACATAACAGGCGCTTCGTTTTGGGTAGGCGGACTATAGCGTTTATAAATGTATAATAAAATCGGTGAAAAAATCTAAATATCAGACGTCAAAATCAGAAAAAAGCGTCTGCAGGCAAATATAATCAATTGAAAATAAAACTGTTATATAAGTTTAAACGCGCTACTGGTATAAATTTTACTTGCGTGCTGCGTTCCCAGAGGCTGCGCAAAATTACTCCCAGTCGCACTGTATTTATTTTATAGTGGCTCAACGATAACAATAAGAACACGCCCTAATCTAATGAGAGATAAATCCTACTCAAGCGTGGCTATTGCCTCATACCTAGTAAATGGCTACGACTATGCTCTATTCAAGCCCTGCAGTCAGCAACAGGCGCTGCCATCGCATCTCTCATGAAAAAAACCAGCCATGACAGCTGGTTTTGCGTTAAAGCGGTAAGACTTACGAGTTGGCAACGGTTGCATCAAAACCTGCCTCTTCGATCGCGGCCGCAATGGCTTCTGCGCTGGTTTTGCTATCATCAAATGTCACCGTTGCCAGCTTGTCAGCCAAATCGACAGTCATGGTATCTAAACCGTCGATATCACCTGTGGCTGTATGGACGCTTGCCACGCAGCCGCCACAAGTCATGCCATCGATATTGATAATACGAGTCTGGGTTGCCATGAGGGCCTCCTTATTGTTATATAACTAACCTAGTTTCAAGTAAATACAGTCATTTACTAAGGGCGTGTCCTAGCATAAGCCCTATCAGAGCCAACAACAAGGCGCTTTGGTATGACTTTATTAACTAAGGCCTTCATACTTTATATAGTCGAATCCAAATAAATCAGATACACGGCTGTCACGTCGTTTTTATATCGGATTGACGTTATCCAGCAGGCGATGCTCGACGCTCACTTTGCGACGTCAGTATCTTTTAATTATGATAACGTTTAATCATGATAGCGTGGATTTTGCGGCGCATCGATAGGATATGGCTGCGTCACATAATCGACCATGCTAATCGCCGCCGTTAGGGCCTGAATACTGGTATCGGTATCATCATAACGCACGGTTGCTATACTGCTTGCCGCATCCAGATCTATCGCGGTCACTCCTGTGATGTTTTTTAGCGCGGTCATCACACTGTCCAAGCCTTTGGCATCATCGATGTTTTCGATGCTGACTTGTGCTGTCTGAATCGCCATTATCCTATCCTCCTATCATGGGTTCCATTGACGGTATTAGTGAGTATCTAACACCTCAAAACCTTTGACCAAGTCATCAATCTGTTTAAGCTGACGCAAAAATGGCGCCAACTGGCTGGTTCTGAGCGCACAGGGGCCATCGCATTTTGCCACCTCTGGGTTTGGATGCGCCTCCAAAAACAGCCCCGCCAGTCCCGTTGCCATTCCTGCACGGGCAAGGGTGGTGATTTGCTCACGGCGACCGCCAGCACTGTCACTGCGCGCGCCTGGCTGCTGCAAACTGTGGGTCACATCAAAAAACACCGGTACGTTCATTTGTTTCATGGTATCAAACCCGAGCATATCCACGACCAAATTGTTATAACCAAAGGCACTGCCGCGCTCACAAAGTATGAGCTTATCATTGCCGCCTTCCAAGCATTTATTGATGATATGACGCATTTCATGCGGCGCTAAAAACTGCGCTTTTTTGATATTGATGATGGCATCTGTCTTTGCCATCGCATGCACCAAGTCAGTCTGACGCGACAAAAACGCAGGCAGCTGAATGATATCGGCAACCTCTGCGACCGGTGCGGCTTGATACGGCTCGTGTACATCGGTGATAATCGGTACTTGAAACTTTTCTTTGATTTGCCCCAGCCAGTCGATGCCTTTTTCTAGGCCTGGGCCTCGGTATGAATGCAAACTAGAGCGATTGGCTTTATCAAAGCTGGCTTTAAACACATAGCCGATGCCCAAACGCTGACAGATATCTATATACTGCTCAGCAATCTCAAATGCCAATTCCTTGGACTCTAAAACGTTCATGCCGCCAAACAACACAAACGGCTGATCATTACCGATCGTGATGCTGCTATGACTGGGGGTGGTGAGCGTGATATGCGATTGCGCTGTGGTTAGATTGTCCATACCGCTGTTATCCTCTTTATTATAGTGATGTCTCTGCCTGATATTGTAACCGATAACCCAATGAAAGAAAGTATCCTAGCGTAATTAGCCATGATCAAGCATTGTCATTGCCCGACCAGCTAGGCATAACCCCTGCATGTATAAAAGCAAAAAAGACCAATCCGAAGATCAGTCTTTTTATAGTAATGCTGTTATCGCATAGCACTTATGATTGATGCGAGCACAATTATTACCGGGTCACTCATAGCTTTTTTAATAGTAGCAACTCTCTCTACTAAGCAGCGGTTACTTCCTACTACGCTAACGACTACTTCGTTTCGCTGTATTTTTTTGCCGCTTTGACAAAGCTATTAAACAGCGGATGGCCACCACGAGGCGAGCTGGTAAACTCAGGATGGAACTGTACCGCGATAAACCATGGATGATCTGCAATTTCAACCGACTCAACCAAATGCTGCTTAGCCGAGTAGCCTGAGATGGTCATGCCCGCTTGCTCTAGTGGCTCGATGTAACGATTGTTCATCTCATAACGATGGCGATGACGCTCAGTGATATTGTTCGCGCCATAAATCTGAGCAAGCTTGCTACCAGAAACCAGCTCTGCTTGCTGCGCGCCTAGGCGCATGGTACCGCCGAGATCTGAATCATCGCTACGAATTTGTAACTCGCCGCGCTCATCTAACCACTCAGTGATCAGACCAATGATAGGCTCAGCTGTCTTACGATCAAACTCAGAAGAGTTGGCATCGATATGCAGCACATTACGGGCGTATTCAATCACCGCCAACTGCATACCCAGACAGATACCCAGATACGGCACTTTGTTTTCGCGGGCGTAAGTGATGGCTCTCATTTTACCAGTAGTACCGCGCTCACCAAAACCACCTGGTACCAAAATCGCATCGGCATCGTTTAGACGCGCATACAGCTCATCGTCCGTCTCTAATAGCTCAGCATCGATATAGTCAATTTTGACGTCGGCTTTATGAGTGATACCAGCGTGTAGCAAGGCTTCGTTGATAGACTTATAAGCATCTGGCAATTCAACATATTTACCTACCATTGCGACCGTCACCGTCGCTTCAGGGTTGAGCTGTGCTTCGAGCACTTTATCCCAATCGCTTAAATCCGCTTCTGGTACATCAAGACCAAAACGCTCACAGATTAAATCATCAAGATCTTGCTCATGCAGGGTGCGCGGAATCTGGTAAATACTTTGCGCATCTTCACACATGATAACCGCACGCTCTTCGACGTTGGTAAATAGTGCAATCTTACGGCGATTGTCTTGTGAGATATGGTGGTCAGAGCGGCAGATCAAGATATCTGGCTGCAGACCGATAGAACGTAGCTCTTTTACTGAATGCTGAGTAGGCTTAGTTTTGGTTTCACCCGCGCTGGCGATATAAGGCACCAGCGTTAAATGCATCAGCATGGCGCGATTGCGACCTAGCTCTACTTGCATTTGGCGTACCGCTTCCATAAAGGGAAGTGACTCGATATCACCGACCGTACCGCCAATTTCGATAATAGCGATGTCGTAGCCTTGGCCACTGGCAAGGATTTTACTTTTGATTTCATCAGTGATATGCGGAATCACCTGTACCGTACCGCCCAAATATTCACCGCGGCGCTCTTTATTCAAAACGTTTTGATAGATACGGCCACTGGTAAAGTTATTGCTCTTACTCATCTTTGAATGGCGTAAAAAGCGCTCATAGTAGCCTAAATCCAAATCGGTCTCTGCGCCATCTTCGGTGACAAACACCTCACCATGCTGAAATGGGCTCATCGTACCGGGATCGACGTTGATATACGGATCCATCTTGGTCATCGTGACTGTCACGCCACGCGCTTCTAAGACCGCAGCAAGAGAAGCGGCGGTGATACCTTTTCCTAGTGAGGACACTACCCCACCGGTCACAAATATAAACTTGGTCATAGTACTCATCAACAATTGGTAAAGAAGGATTTTACTAAAAATACGCCATAAAATATAGGGCAAAAATGCAAACTGTCTGAAAGTCTTATTTTCTACCTCAGCGGTAGACTTTTGTCACAAATAATACATACAACAAAAAAACCCACCCCGAAGGATGAGTTTTTTAGAGTCAAATTCTAATGCTTAGATTAGAATTTGTATTCTAGACCACCGCCGATACCAAAGCCATCATAATCTACTTTAGAAGTACCATCATCGTACTCTTCGTTTAGGTAAGCACCATAAACGTGACCAGTCGTTGCGGCGTTGATAGCATATTTGCCACCTACAACACCACGTAAAGCATCAGCATCTTTATCACCATCAACATTACTAACTACATCAGCTTGAGCATATGCAGTCCAAGGAGTAGCCGTTTTCATCTCGCCACTTAGAGTAAATGCATTTTCGTTATCATCACTGCCAGAATCAGTGTTTTGATATAGAGCGCCTAGCGTCACTACTGGGCTGATAGCATAGTTACCACTAACACGAATTGCTTTAAGCTCATCACCAGCAGCCTGAGTATAAGTAGCACCAACGTTCATTGGCCCCATTGAATATTTACCACCAAGAGCAAATACTTCAACATCACGACCATCTGCGTCAGGAGTTAACTCATCCATGCCATACATTGCCATAAATTGCATGTTGTTATAGCTAGGCGAGAAATAGGCAAAAGAGTTGTTAAGACGTGGAGCATCATAGCTAGCAAGTACGTTATCGCCACCTAATACGCCACCTTGGGTAACGTTAGCAAAGTTAACGTAGTCATCGATAGCGGTCAGACGACCAGCAAGCACTTTACCGTATTGGGCGTTTTGCAGACCAAGGTAGGTATCACGTGAATAGAACTGATCTTTATTGTTATCAACATCTACACCATACTCTAGTTGATAGAGTAGATCAGTGTTAGCAGTCAAAGCTTCAGAACCTTTTAAACCAATGCGAGAAGCATTAGAGTTTAATGAAGTACGCTCATCTGCATTAATTTCAGCACTACCACCAGAGCCAGAAACATCGACATCAGCTTCTACAAGGTCAAGAGTTAAGAAAGCTTTACCATAAACGGTAGGAGCGGCATTGGCTGCAGAAACAGATAGAGCAGCAACGGCTGTAGCTAAAAGTAGTTTTTTCATGGGGTATCTCCACTTTACAATTTTAGTAATGAGCGAGCTATTATTAGCCAGTGCCCAATATGGTATCGTCACAAATCCTCAAAGATATAATGTGTAACTGGCTACCGAGATTAGTCAGAAACAAGTGTGGCGAAGTTTTATTACAGTAAGATGAAAAAACCATGACTTACATAACCAGCATCAAAAAAAGTAACTGCCATGTAAACGTTGGTCTTTATCCTTCTGCTGCGTAACATCCGTTACCAAACTCATACTTCGAGTACAAGCATAACAACTTTGACATAATTTGCAACATATTTTTTTGTACTTTTAACGCGATATCTGGTGCACTCCATATCTTTTATAGTGCTCAGGCGTTGAAAAAAATGGCTATACAATGCGCTTAAATACCAATGGTTTATCGTAAGTTTTATGACAAACCATTCGATTATGCCCATTGTATTGTGTACAAAAACAAAGCGCTACTTATTCACTGATAAGTAGCGCTTATAAGCGAAACAGCATTATCGCTATCTACTATCGACACCGGGTCAATATAGCCATGTAGCGATATATACATGCATCGACACAGCTTTTATGCCGATTTATGGGATAGCGATGCACACTGGCTTAGACGTTGGCTTTTAGATCCAAGCGTGCTTGGTGCAATAGTGGCTCAGTATAGCCGCTTGGCTGCTCGCGTCCTTTAAAGACGAGGTCACAGGCCGCTTTAAAGGCATAAGACTGCTCAAAGTTGTTTGCCATAGGCTGATAGCTACTGTCGCCGGCATTTTGCTCATCGACGATCTTCGCCATACGCTTCATGGTATCCATGACTTGCTGCTCGCTGACCACACCGTGATGCAACCAGTTGGCGATATGCTGGCTTGAGATACGCAAAGTCGCACGGTCTTCCATCAGGCCCACATCGTTGATGTCAGGCACTTTTGAGCAGCCGACGCCTTGGTTTACCCAGCGTACCACGTACCCTAAGATACCCTGCGCGTTGTTGTCCAGCTCTTGCTGCTTCTCTTCCTCTGTCCAGTTGGTGTCTTTGGCCAATGGAATGGTCAAGATATCGTCTAGGCTAGCACGCTCGCGTGATTTTAGGCTGTCTTGTACCTCGGCGACATTGACTTGATGATAATGCATGCTATGCAAGGTGGCGCCTGTCGGTGATGGTACCCAAGCGGTACTGGCACCAGATTTTGGATGCGCTGCCTTAGTCTCTAGCATCTCTTTCATCTCATCAGGCTTGGCCCACATCCCTTTACCAATCTGCGCCACACCCTGCAGGCCAGTTTCTAGGCCGATATCGACGTTCCACTGCTCATAGGCGGGCTGCCATGCTTGCGACTTCATCTCGCCTTTTGGTACAAATGGGCCAGCATTCATACTGGTATGCATCTCGTCGCCTGTACGATCCAAGAAGCCGGTATTAATAAAGATAACGCGCTCTTTGGCTTGGCGGATGGCTTCTTTTAGGTTTACCGTCATGCGGCGCTCTTCATCCATGATACCTATCTTGAGCGTATGGCGCTCTAGACCGAGCAAATCCTCTACCGCATTAAACAAATCATTGGCCATTTTGACTTCATCAGGGCCATGCATTTTTGGCTTGACGATATACATCGAGCCTTTGCGTGAGTTTGATAGCGCGTTTTTGCCTTTTAGATCGTTTAGCGTCAACAGCGGTGTGATCAATCCATCCATCAAGCCTTCAAAGATTTGCTCTTGACCATTGCCCAAATCGACCAAAATCGCTGGGTTTTGCATCAAGTGACCAACGTTACGAATCAAAAGCAGTGAGCGACCGGGTAAGATCAGTGTGCCGCCCTCTGGTGTGGTGTACTCACGATCTGGGTTTTGCTTACGGGTGCGGGTTTTACCACCTTTTTCAAACGTCTCTTGCAAATCGCCATTCATCAAACCTAGCCAGTTGCGATACACTTCGACTTTTTCTTCGGCATCGACCGCAGCGATTGAGTCTTCGCAGTCTTGAATCGCGGTAATGGCGGACTCTAATAGTACGTCTTTGATGTTTGCTGGGTCATCTTTACCTACTGGATGACTGGCATCGATTTGAATCTCTGCGTGTAGGCCATTGTTTTTGAGCAAAATACCAGAGGGGCTATCTGCCTCGCCGACATAACCGACGAATTTTTCGGCGTCTTTTAGCTCAGTGCTACTATCGCCCAGCTTGACTTCCAGCTTGCCATCGACGACTTTAAAACCTGTGACATCTGTATAAGAGCCTGAGGCTAGCGCAAAATGCTCGTCCAAAAAGGCTTTGGCATAAGCGACAACGGCCGCGCCGCGCGTGGGATTATAGCTGCTGCCTGCTTCTTGACCATTTTCATCGCTGATGACATCGGTGCCATATAAAGCATCGTACAAGCTGCCCCAACGGGCGTTGGTGGCATTTAGCGCATAGCGCGCGTTGCGTACGGGGACGACTAGCTGTGGACCAGCAATATGAGCAATCTCGTCATCGACGTTTTGGGTGCTTACCGTAAAGTCATCGCCTTCTGGTAACAAATAGCCAATTTCTTGCAAAAAAGCCTTGTAAGCTGGGAAGTCAATCTCACCTTCTTTGGTAGGATTGTCTAGATGCCATTGATCGATTTGCGCTTGAATGCTGTCACGAGTCGCAAGCAGCGCTTTGTTGCGCGGCGTGAACTCTTTGATGACTTTTTCAAAACCTGACCAATAACTGTCTGAGTCCACACCGACTTTTGGCAGCACTTCGTTTTCGATAAAGTCATACAACTGCTGGTCGATGGCAAGAATACCTTTTTGAATCCGATTGGCGTTAGAAGATTGGCTCATGCTGTTATCCTTATCTATCTGTGATGGGTGTACCTACGAAGTTGCTACCACTATAGCAGTAGTAGATGGCGTGCATTTCTCTAAAATGGCGCGTCCTTGATATGAGCGGGTGATCTGCGTGATGGCTGTGCCTTTTCGTCGATAGTGATATCTGCTTTATATCGCGCTGGCAGTTGTTATAATGTTTGCCATCTCGAACGGGCGCTCATCGCTCCTTGATCGCTCCTTTATTGAGTCATCAAACAAAATGCCGCCTAAACAAAATATCATCCTACTATCAAATAAAGAAATAAACAAGAAAACACCATTCACCAAGTAAATATTGGGGTTGTATAATAATGATACCCTACAGCCTATCAGCGCTAAGGCTGTTTATCCTCAAATCGTGGTAATCGTTTTCTTAAGCTTTTATATAGTCAGCTCTGTATAAAAACGATAGTTAATACTTAATAAGCTCAGGCGGCAAACCCAAACCTGTAAAACAACCTTTTATCTTATCTAATACTTTTTGACCATGACACAGACTATGAGTAAACCGACCATGCCAACCAATTCCCATGCTATAAATGACGACACTACAGTAGAACGCAGTACAGAAGAAGACAGTGTAGATATCTCGCAGCTGCGCACACCGAACAAAGTAGACTTATCTGCGGTTTATGGTTTTTTGGGCGCACGTACCACGCCAGATTGGGTAGCCGCCGCTATCGCTGACCTACCTTTGATCATTCAAGATCATGCCAACTGCGAAAAAAAAGCCGCTGGCACCGCGATGAACCTACTGTTTCGCTATGAGTTTTCTTATGATTTGCAGCGTAAATTGGCACAGCTGATACGTGAGGAGATGCTGCACTATGAGCAAGTGCTGGGTATCATGAATGAGCGCGGTCAAGAATGGCGGTACTTAAGTGCGGGGCGCTATGCCAAAGGCATGCTCAAGCATAAGCGCACTTATGAGCCTGCGGCAATGATTGACGTGCTGATCATCGGCGCGTTTATCGAAGCGCGCTCCTGTGAGCGCTTTGCAGCATTGGCTGAGGTGATTGATGATGAGCGATTGGCAAAATACTATCGCTATTTGCTCAAATCAGAGAGTCGTCATTTTGAGGATTATTTGGCATTGGCACAGTCACTATCGATAGAGGCTATCGATGAGCGAGTGGCGTTTTTTAGAGAAGTAGAAGCAGAGCTTATCATCAGCCCTGATGCCGAGCTACGGTTCCATAGTGGCTCGCCCGCTTAACTATTTATCATCTTCCATCAGCGGGCTATCATACTGCTTATGGTCTTTGGCGACGTGATGCGGGTCGTGATCATCTGTGACACGCTCTGCAGCCGCAGGATTGACTTTTTGCAGCGCATCATCAGGCACGATACCGTCATTATCGTCAGCATCTTTTAGTTCATGCTGCTGGTGTCTTGGCGATCGCGCTGTCTCTGCTGGTTTTAATGAGTGATCATTGGGATTATTCATAGCATTTCCTTATGATAGAAAGATGAAAGTAAATCAAGTGAATGAAGGATGTGCCCTAGATCATAAAAAAACTATCTGTCTTTTTTATGATCTTTTTCGTCAGGATTTAGCACCCGTGTCTGGGCATTATCGACAGTGGCATAGCGATTTTTATCGTTAATCTTATGGCTATCAGGTGCTTCGCTACCGACGGTCCTTTCATTGACGTTATCATCAAACGCAGTACCTTCTTGATCGCGTCGATCTGGCTGGCGCGCAGGGTTATCACCATCATTGACATGCTCTGTCTCTACGATGCCCTCTTCAAAGGTATCTGTGCCTTTATTCTCTGTCGTGTTCTCTTCAGTCTCATGATTTTCGATATCATGTTTTTTGCCATTATTGCTCATATCGTGGCGACCAAGCGCATCTTTATGATCTTTATGATTATCTATGGGCGTTTTGGTTAATGCTGGATCTTTGGTTTGCATCATCTTATCCTTGTCTTTTTTATCGTTATTTTTTTCATTAATACTTGATATTCGTAGTACTTCATGTTCGTAGTACTTCTTTTACATGGCTACGAAATAACGTGCTCAACCCTCGACCTTACGTCTTACAATAGCTTATATGGGTCCAACCTACATTGACAACGAATTATTCGTTGCCTTTTTGGCTCAAATCATGAGCATTGAGATCAGCCACGTTTTTGCCGCCATCAGGTAGGTTTTCTTCTTTGCGCGGGTCGACATAGACCTCGTCTGTCTCCTGTGAGGCTTGTTCTGGCCCATCTATGTTTGGCTGGTACTTTCGGCCTTCATAGCTGCCTTTTGGGTTGTCTGGCTGTTTGATGGCAGGGTCGTGGATCGGTACTGCTTCTTCATTATTTGGGCGTGTATTGTCTGACATGCTATATCCCTCACGTATGTATTGGCGTGGACGTGTCCTCAATTCAATCGATAGTCATCTAAATGGGCTAAAAATGGCCAAATCTAGCCAAACGCTGTCAAATAGCTAACTAATATCTCGATATTACCTGCGCTATCTTCCTTGTTTGACGGCGACTTATTTCATTTTTATCACCATTTTTAAAATGAGGACACGTCCTAATAAGTGGAGTAACTATTTATCCTATTATTTGTTATCCTTTTATTTGTTATCCTTTTATTTATCGGTACGTAAATCCTCTTCGATAAAGGCGGTTTGCTCTTCTTCGCTTAGCTGTTCAGGCGCATCGACTCTCTTGTCTTCTTTGAGGTTTTGCTGAATCTTTTGACTGTCTGCCTGTTCGGCTGCTTTTTTGATGTCTGATTTTGTATCAGAATTATCAGGCGTCGTATCGTGATTACTCATAGATGCTTCCTTTTTTCCTATGTTTTTATGATTGGCTTTTACGTTCTACGTTCTATGCTTTTATGATTGAGTGTATTTTTATTATAGAAACAAGGCTCGGCCAGACACCAGTGTGCTGCGGTATCAATGTGTGAATAAATGTGAGGTTACAAGACAGTTTGTAACTTCCTTCCAGCAGCATGTAAATAACAGTACCCAAATGCACCCACAAAAAAAACCAAACGCCAGTATAGCCAACGTTTGGTTTGAGTCAGTATTAGAGGGCTGTTAAGACGACGCCTCTACCCCGTTGATGAGCGTTAATAAATGCTCTTGGGCAGCATGTGGCGGCGTACCAGCAGTGGGCTGTAGTTGCTGCCAGACGCCGTCGCCATTGAGTGTCCACGCTTGGGTATTGTCTTGTAAGTAGTTAATCAAGCCATCTTGATATATCTGCTGAAACAGTTTTTTATCTTCAATCGGAAACGCCACTTCGACGCGGTGAAACAAGTTACGATCCATCCAGTCGGCACTACCACAATACAGACGCTCATCACCGTTATTATAAAAATAGTAAATGCGCGTGTGCTCTAAAAACCGGCCAATCACCGAGCGTACCGTGATGTTTTCCGACAAACCTTTGACCTGTGGACGCAAACAGCACATTGAGCGCAAAATCAGCTCGATTTTTACCCCTGCTTGAGAGGCGTCATAGAGCTTGGCGATCAGGCGACGCTCCGTCAGAGCATTGACCTTGACCATGATATGAGCACGTTTGCCTGCCTTTGCGTGAGCGATCTCATCATCGATAAAGCTCATCAACTTATCATGCAAGGTAAAGGGCGCATGCAGTAGTTTTTTGAGATTGGCAGGCTTGCCCATACCCGTTAGCTCCTGGAATATCTTGTGCACGTCTTCTGAGATATCAGGATCGGCGGTAAACAAGCCGTAGTCGGTATAGACCTTAGCATTGGCGGCATGGTAGTTACCTGTCCCTAGGTGTACATAGCGGCGAATGCGATCATCCTCGCGGCGTATGATTAGCATCAGTTTGGCATGGGTTTTGTAGCCGACGATGCCATACACCACCACCGCCCCTGCTTCTTGTAGATAATTGGCGACTGCGATGTTTGAGGCTTCATCAAAACGGGCGCGCAACTCGATGACGGCAGTGACTTCTTTGCCATTTCGAGCAGCAGCGGCCAGCGCTTTGACGATTTCTGAATTGGTGCCTGAGCGGTACAGCGTTTGCTTGATTGCCAAAACTTTTGGGTCATTGGCAGCTTGCCATAATAGGTTGACGACAGGCGAGAATGAATGAAAAGGGTGATGCACCAGTACATCGCTTTTGCGCATGGCAGCAAACATGCTACTGGTTTTGTCCAGCTTTTTTTCTTCGCGGCGAAACGCCTTGGGTATCGCTTGCGTAAAGGGCTGATAGCGCAGCGCTGGTATATTAAAATCGAACAATAAGCGCGTGAGGTTGACCGGCCCGTTGACACGGTACAGCTGATTGTCGTGCAGCTCAAACTCATTGAGCAGATAGTCGCTGATGGGCGTTGGGCAGTCGGTGGTGACCTCAAGGCGCACCTTATCACCGAAGCGGCGGTTTTCAAGCTCACCCTCTAACGCTTTGGCGATATCCTCGACATCGTCCGCTAGGTCTAAGTCCGCATTACGCGTCAGTCGAAACTGATGACAGCCGGTGACATTCATCCCCGGAAACAGCTCGCCAATATGCTCATGAATAATGGCCGATAGCATGACGTGATGCTCTTTGCCGCCAGTCAGCTCATCAGGTAAGCGTATGACGCGTGGGAGACTGCGCGGCGCGGGAACGATGGCGAGATTGATATCACGACCAAAGGCATCTTTGCCCTCTAGGGTAGCGATAAAGTTGAGGCTTTTATTGACCAAACGCGGAAACGGGTGGGCAGGATCAATACTAATCGGCGTCAGTACAGGCGAGACTTGTTCGGTAAAATAGCGCTTCATCCATGCCGACTGCTCGCTATTTAGCTCATCGCGTTTGAGATAACGGATGTCTTCTTTGGCCAGCGCAGGCAAGATGTCTTCATTGAGAATGCGATACTGCTCAGCGATGGCTTCATGCGCTACAGCAGAGATATCATTGAGCACTTCACTGGGCCGCATACCGTGCGCGCTGGTCGACACATCACCGATATTGAGTTTTTGCATAATACCAGCGACACGTATCTCAAAAAACTCATCGATATTTGATGAAAAAATAATCAAAAAAAACAAGCGCTCGAGTAGCGGATGGCGCGGACTGGCTGCCTGCGCTAACACACGCAGATGAAACTGCAACAAAGACAGGTCGCGATTGATATAACTGCTGGGTGAATAACTGCCATCTTCAAACCGCTGCCATGCGATGTGGACGAGATCATCGTCTTTTTTCCCATGCGCCCCATCGTTTATGCTCATCACGGCGGCGCTATTGTCAGTCTGATGCTGCTTATCATTGCTTTTGGTATCTGCCACGTCCCTACTCCTTTTGCCTTCTCGATACGTCATGATGCTGATTGTGGTAAGACTGCATTTTTCATGCGTTTTTTGATGATACGCTGTTTGTTACGTAGCCGTCTATCACCTTGGTTGTTTTCATAGTATTTTGGATTGGTCAGCATACTGATGAGCAGCGCGGACTCGTCACGGTTGAGATTGGCCGCAGTTTTATTAAAATAGTGATGTGCAGCCGCCTCGATACCGTAAATACCATCGCCAAACTCAGCCACGTTAAGATAAGCGGTCAAGATACGCTGTTTGTCCCACAACGTCTCTATCATCACGGTGATAATCGCCTCTTCGCCTTTCCGAATATAGGAGCGATGCGCGGTCAAAAACAGGTTTTTGGCCAACTGCTGCGTGATGGTCGAGCCGCCAGCTGTCGTTTTTCCTGACGCTTCATTTTTCTTTTGCGCCTCTTTTATGCCTTTAATGTCGAAGCCATTATGCTGACTGAAAGTCGAGTCTTCACTGACGATCGCTGCTTGCTTGGCGGACTTGGCAATTTGATCATATTCTACCCACTCTTGGGTGACCTCGCCGCCGGTCAGACGATGGGTCAGCATAAACATGCTGTTGTTAATGGGCTGGGTTTTCCAAATCAATAATAGCCCTGCGACCAAAACATGAAAAACCACGACCAACAACATGAACGCCAAAAATACTCGTTTGATAAATGTGCCAAAACTTGCCATGCGCGATATCCAAGTGATTGAAAAGATAAAAGGTAGCCGCTTATCCAAAAACAGCCCAAGCAGTTAACTCAAATAGCAGGTCATCTTACCTAATCTCATAATCGCTGTCATTATTTACCCCATTTCTTTATCATGTCAGTAGCACAATGCAATATAAGCTTTTTACAATAAGCTTTTTTTATGACCCATCCAAATAAACGAAGCGGTTGCCACCCACATAAAAACAAGCGCCAGCAGTAGAACGTTAGATATAAACAATAGAGCACGAGTATAAACATGGATTATGATAATAATATAGCAGAGCAGGATATAGCAGAGCTGCGGGCACGCATAGTAGCCGCCAACCCTAGCCTTGACACTAGTGAAAATATCGATAACTGGTGGCTACTTGGCACCACAGGCTGCCATCTGTGTGATGTCGCTGAACAAGTCATCGCGCAGTTTCAAACCGTACAGCGGCTGACCTATCAGTATGTCGATATTGCCGACTTCGATGAGCCGCTGATGATGACATTTGCCACTACCATTCCTGTGATAATCACACCGACAGCACGCTTAAATTATCCGTTTTCGGTGCTGGATTTGCAGCAGTTATTTATGTCTGCGCCGTCGCAAGACAGCTTGCCATAATAATAAAACATCTATAAACGCCTCACACTCAACATTAAAAAATTGCTGGAGTTAAAAAAATGACTGAATTAAAAAAAGTGACTGAGATTGAAGATCTGCGCCGCGTCGCTGAGCGTAAAGTGCCGCGTATGTTCTATGACTATGTCGATTCAGGCTCGTGGACTGAGACCACCTATCGTAATAACGAGACTGACTTTGACCGTATCAAGCTGCGCCAGCGCGTATTGGTCGATATGGATAACCGCAGTCTGGCGACACAGATGATCGGCGAGCCGGTCAAGATGCCAGTCGCCATCGCGCCGACAGGCTTTACTGGCATGATGTGGGCCGATGGTGAGATACATGCCGCACGCGCCGCGGAAAAATTCGGCGTGCCGTTTTCGTTGTCGACCATGAGCATCTGCTCTATTGAAGATGTCGCCGCCCACACCAGTAAGCCGTTTTGGTTTCAGCTGTACGTCATGCGCGATCAAGACTTTATGGCCAATCTGATTCGCCGTGCCAAAGAAGCCAATTGCTCAGCACTTATCTTAACCGCCGACTTACAAGTGCTTGGACAACGTCACAAAGACATCAAAAATGGACTTTCTGCCCCGCCCAAACCGACACTGACCAATATCCTAAACCTAATGACCAAGCCGCAGTGGTGCATGAATATGCTCGGCACCAAACGTCGCACGTTTGGTAATATCGTCGGTCATGCACAAAATGTTGAGGATCTGTCATCACTCTCTGCTTGGACGGCAGAGCAGTTTGATCCGCGTCTTAGCTGGGACGATGTGGCGCGTATCAAAGACATGTGGGGCGGTAAGCTGATTATAAAGGGTATCATGGAGCCTGAAGATGCGATACTCGCCGCCCGTAGCGGTGCCGATGCACTGGTCGTCTCCAACCATGGTGGTCGTCAGTTGGACGGGGCGCTGTCTTCTATCTCTGCCCTCTCTGACATCGTACAGGCAGTCCATGCCGAAAACAGCGACATCGAGGTGTGGCTCGATAGCGGGATTCGCTCAGGTCAAGACGTCCTAAAAGCCATCGCCTTGGGCGCAAAAGGCACGATGATTGGCCGCGCTTTTCTTTATGGGCTAGGCGCTTATGGCGAAGATGGTGTGCGCCGCGCGCTTGAGCTTATCTATAACGAGTGCGATATTAGTATGGCATTTTGTGGTCATACCGATATCAACACAGTCGCAAAAGACATCTTGGTAAAAGGCACGCACGAAAACCTCAAAGTGAGCCATGATGGCTGATTGGCTTTTGATACAAGCGCCGTTTGACAAACGGGCACGCTGGCAAACGACTTGCTCTACGCATCGTCTTTGTGCTTTATTTATCGTTATCTCTACTGCTTATTTATTCTATTTATAACTTGTCAATAAAACTGGCGCTTATGACCATACAACAACTGTTAAAGACAGCACCTGTGACCACCTTACTGTTAATCAGCTTTATTGGGCTGTTTCTCCTGCAGGTGCTGACAGGCGTCGATGCCAATAACCCCTCGACTGAGGATTTGCTTAAATGGGGCGCCAATGCGCTGCCCTTTACCATGACTGACGACCCATGGCGGCTGCTCAGTAGTGCGTTTTTGCATATTGGTTTGATGCATCTATTGTTTAATGGGTTTGCGATGTATTTTTTCGGTCAAGTGGCCGAGCCGATGTTTGGCTCCGCAAAGTTTTTGGCGTTGTTTTTATTGGCGGCCATCGGTGGCAACTTACTCAATAACTATATCACTTGGCAAGGGATTTTAGATGGCACGGGACAGCCTGGCATATCGGCAGGTGCCTCTGGTGGCATCATGGGTATCGGGGCGGCGTTACTCATCGCCGCCTTATTCAAAATCTCAGTCAACGGCCTTGTCCTTAATCTCAAAAGTTTGATATTTATTATGGGTATCAATTTGGTCTATGGTTTTGCTGTCCCTGGTATCGACAATGCTGGTCATATCGGCGGTGCGGTGACAGGTTTGGTGATTGCACTGGCCTTTGCCATTGCCTATCGTCAGCGTGCCAATGTCACACAGATAAACCCGCCCTTTGATGCAAGCTTGCACATCCATCCCACTTATCAGCAGCATACAGGGTATAATAACTATCATAATAATCATAATAGTCATCACCCTGCTGACTCAAATAAGGCGAAAAACCCTGCGATACTATGGCAGCTGCTCCCTTGGATTGTGATGCTCGTCATGAGTGTTGGCTTTGCCTACTGGTGGCAAGACATGCATCAGCAGCTACTACAAGTGCTCGCCGCCATTGAGTAGCGCGTCGTGGCTATTCGTCACTATCAATAGTGTTGATAACAGCCTGCGTGCCAACCAGCTTGTGCAATTTATTCACCAGCACTTTTTTACTTATCTTGCTTATCTTTATTTGCTCAAATTTTGACGATATTGTTTAATTGTTTCACCATTTACTAGTCCAACTACTGATGAGAAAAAAACCATGTCTAATGTATCTGCGCTACCCCATGTCGCTACACGTATGACCTTTAACGCTTTGGCAGCTACTGCCTTACTGGGTGTCGCCAGCATGTCTCATGCCGCGATTTTTAAAAACAACTTACCGACCGATCCAGACGCGGTACTTAGCGTCGGCGTCAACGTCATGGCCGTCAATCCAGCCTATGATATGGAAGACAGCACTGATATACGCGTGCTGCCAGGCGTGTTTTATGACAACAACAGAGTCTATGCGCGCGGCGCTCAAGCTGGTGCTTATCTCATCAATGATGGTACCAATCAGCTCTCGGCATACGCGCAGCTGTCTGGTAGCGAGTTTGACCCTGATGATGCCCGCGGCACGCTACAAGGACTAGATGAACGTAAGGCCTCGGCAGCGGCAGGTTTGACGTATTTACGTCGTACGCCAGTTGGCGGTTTTCGTATTCAAGCCGCTACTGACGTTTTAGACCGTAGTGGTGGTAATACTGCCCGCTTAACCTATCTGGCGCGTATCACTAAGAATAAGCTCACCGTCTATCCGAGCATAGGTTTTGAGTATCATGATGCAGATTACAACGAGTATTATTATGGCGTTAGTGAAGAAGAATCTGCCAAGACAGGCGTCGCCGCTTATAAATCAAACTCAAGCTTAAACCCTTATATCAATATCAGTGCCAACTATGACTTCAATGAGCGCTGGGCAGGTTTTGCCAACCAAAGCTTAAGCTATCTGCCAAATGAGCAAAAAGACAGCCCAATGGTCAACTCGCGTACTGATGCTACGACGACGCTTGGTTTGCTTTATAAGTTTTAGGGATTGATGTTAAAACTTCAGTTACGATATTTGACGTAGGCTGGGCTTTTAGCCCAGCTTTTTGTTAAGTGACATGATAAAAGGAGAGAAGATGGCTGACTTATTAAGTGTAATAAAACGCGATTTTGATGAATTTCACAGTAGCGGAAAAATTGAGCGGGCTAAAGCGTTAACACGAATAACAGGCATGCACATGAACCATAACGAATATCCTGAGTATTTTTTTGGTGATCTCAATGCCAAGTTCGTTTTAGTGCACCTTATGCCTAAACAAAACGATAACTTAGATGCAACATATCAAGGTGAGTTAAAATTTCAAGATTTTACAGACTACGTTATGTATTATCAGCACTTTGGTGAAAATCACTACGGTAAATCTCTGAAGAACAGACGTAAATCAATATTTGATACTAAACAAGTTCACTTTATTCGCCCCTTTAATGCCTTGAATTTAAGCTCTGATGATGAGTTCGTCAACTTACAGTGCGTCATAGATGACAAACTACAGCTCGAGCTGGTTCCGTTTGGTTCAAGCTCATTTAAAACTGATTTGATGACTCACGAAGCGTTGCAACCTTACATAGAACTCTTATTAGATACTATTATTAAAACAGATAGAGATTATGTCATTTTTTGCGGTAAAGTATTTGAAAGCTTATTAAGAGCTCATATAGTAAAAAAAGAAGACTATTCTTTTAAACTGATAAAAACTGATGGCTCATTATCAAAAAACAATGCAAAATTCTCACGTTTGATTTTACGTTATAAAGGTCAAGAGTTTAAGGCAGGCATTGCTCATTCTTTTGCACAGCAAGGATTAACAGGCGCTGTCATGGAAGATTACGGTAAAAAATGTTGTGAACGTTATGATCAATAGTCCATCTAAATAATACTGTTAAAAAAAGACCTTGCCACATGACAAGGTCTTTTTACTATTCTAAAAACTATTAGATAACTTACTTAGGATGTACCATATCAGCAGGAGTGACCCACTCATCGAACTGCGCTTCACTCATTAGATCAAGCTCAACGGCGACTTGCTTGAGCGTTTTGTTTTCTTTATACGCGGTCTTAGCGATTTTCGCTGCATTTTCATAACCGACATGACGGTTCAATGCCGTCACAAGCATGAGCGAATTATGCAAGAAGTCATCGATTTTTTCTTTGACTGGCTCAATACCGACGGCGCAGTTGTCGTTAAAGCTGTTGCACGCATCGCCCAGTAGTTTGATAGATTGCAACAAGTTAAATGCGATCACTGGCTTATACACATTTAGCTCAAAGTTACCTGACGCGCCCGCCATGCTGATAGTCGTGTCGTTACCCATCACTTGCGCCACAACCATGGTCATTGCTTCTGACTGCGTTGGGTTTACTTTACCTGGCATGATAGATGAGCCTGGCTCGTTTTCTGGAATGGTCAGCTCGCCAAGACCACAACGAGGACCTGAAGCGAGCCAGCGTACGTCGTTAGCGATTTTATTGAGGCTACCTGCTAGGGTTTTGAGCGCGCCAGACGCAAAGACTTCGGCATCACGCGCCGCTAGTGCTTCAAATTTATTTGGTGAAGTGACAAAGGGTAAGCCTGTCAATGTCGCCAATTGCTCAGCTGCTTTTACCGCATAATCAGGATGAGCGTTTAGACCCGTACCTACTGCAGTGCCGCCTAGTGGTAACTCATATAGACCTTGTAGCGCATTGTCGATGCGAGTCAATGCATGGTCAAGCTGGCTGACGTAACCGCTAAACTCTTGGCCTAAGGTTAAAGGCGTGGCGTCTTGTAAGTGCGTACGGCCGATTTTGACGATGCTATCGAACTCTTTGGACTTTTTATCTAAGGTATCACGTAGCGCTTTGACCGCTGGGATAAGTAGGCTATTGATCTGACGCGCAGCCGCCACACGAATCGCCGTTGGGAAGCTGTCATTGGTAGACTGAGCGTGATTGACGTGATCGTTAGGATGAATCGGTGCGTAAGTGCCACGCTCAGAGCCTGCGATTTCGTTGGCACGGTTAGCAAGCACTTCGTTCATGTTCATGTTTGACTGTGTACCCGAACCCGTCTGCCAAACCACTAATGGAAACTGATCGGTAAGACCGCCGTTGATGACTTCGTCAGCAGCTTGTACGATGAGATCACGCTTATCGCCTTCGATACGCTCTAGGCTAGCATTAGTAATCGCAGCGGCCTTTTTGACTAATGCCATCGCTTCAATCATCGGACGCGGCAAGGTCTCACCACCAATCTTGAAGTTCTCACGGCTACGCTGGGTTTGCGCGCCCCAATAAGCGTCTGCTGGGACTTCGACATTGCCCATGGTATCTTTTTCGGTACGGGTGGCCTGATTTTGTGACATAACGATCCTCTTTTATTAGTAGTTAATAAATGGTTTATCATAAAAAGTGCAACTAAAGCTGCACATAAGGAAAATAGGCTGTAAAGTGAGGTTATGATAGCATGGCTTATCATAAATTTCTCCACGCCGATGCGAGTATTTATACTTACTAGACACTGAACAAATAGATACTAAGTAAAAGTGATTGATCGCCACATATCTTTTTAACCAATACTCTTTTTAACCAATACTGTAAATACTATTATGACAACCAATCCACCTAGACGTCAGTTTACTCGCCTGCGCCGCCAACTAACAGATGGTGAGCGCAGACAATACGCACGCATGGCAAGTTTGCACTTGGTTAAATTGCAACAACGCTTGCCTCCGCGTGCGCGTATTGGCTTATATTATGATGGCTTTGGTGAGCTTCCTACTCAGCCGCTACTGGACTGGTGTCGGCGCTCAGGCTACCGGGCATATCTGCCAGTGGTCGGCTCGCTCGGTCGTGACAATAAAAGAGATGACGATAAACGCTTGCGCTTTGTGCCCATTTATCACTCAAAACTTATCAACGTACCGACCTATATTCATCGTTTAGGGATGCCGCAAAACCGACATCGGCATTTATTATGGGCAACAGAACTGGACGTCATCATCTGTCCACTCGTAGCGGTAGATAAACAAGGCAATCGTATGGGCATGGGTGGTGGTTTTTATGATACGACTCTTGGAAGAAGCTATCAGTCTGGCGCTTCAAGGCCGCTAAAAATTGGCTGGTGCTACGACTTTCAAGTGGTAGATAAGCTTGAGCGTCAACCATGGGATGTGCCGTTAGACGGTTTGATTACGCCAAGTGGCTTAATGTGGTTTAAACCCACTCATATTGATGAGTCTGAACTAGAAACCTCTAGCGCCGATACGGTTGATAGCTACTTACAAACACTAGGTAATGATGACGCTAGGGAAATGCTTTATTACAGTCAAGAACAAAACTTTAGTTCTGATGAGCTATCAAACGTTATTAATGAGGCGCGTTTGAATGAGTTATTGGCGCAGAGTGACGCGTTTTTGGCTAGTTTAACTGGTGAGATAGGGGATTTTGATGAGGATTGTTAAAAATATAGGCAGTTTGAGCAATTAATAGAAACGAAAAAAGGCGAGTATAGTGATTGTTTATACTCGCCTCTCCTATCAAACCCAATCATTCAAATCATTTACTAAAGCACCATCGCTGCAATCCAGCCAAACGCCAGTAGCGGTATATTGTAATGAATAAATGTTGGCACCACGCTATCTCTGATATGGTCATGTTGACCATCAACGTTTAGACCAGACGTTGGCCCAAGCGTCGAGTCGGACGCGGGCGAGCCAGCATCACCAAGCGCTCCTGCCGTACCAATAATAGCGACGGTTGCTAGTGGTGAAAATCCTAGTGACATACATAGCGGTACATAGATCGCCGCCACAATCGGAATGGTCGAGAACGACGAGCCAATACCCATGGTGACCACTAAACCAATGCCTAGCATGACAAATGCAGCGATCGCTTTATTTCCTGCAAACAGGTTGGTCGCACCATCAATCAGCGGCGCAATCTCCCCTGTCGCTTTCATCACTTCTGCAAAACCTTGCGCGGTAATCATAATAAAGCCAATCATCGCCATCAGCTTGATACCGTCGTTAAACACGCTATCGGCTTCACGCCATTTGACCACACCCGTCGCCATAAATACCGCAAAACCAAACATCGAGCCGAGCAGCAACGAGTCGGTATACAGCTGCACCACAAAGGCGGTGACGATAGCCGCTAGCGCCACTAGGGTTTTGAGCTTACTTTGTGTCTTAGCGCCAGCGGCTGTTTTACTTAATGCATCGCCTTCTACGACGGCATCATGCGCTTGCTGATCTATCGTTAATTGCTGATACTGACGCGGCTTACGATAGCTGATAAACACCGCAGTCAAAAGGCCAAGAAACATACCGAGCGCTGGAATCGCCATTGCCTTAGTGACGGAGATATCGCTAATATCGATACCCGCTTCTCCAACGTTTTTGAGCATGATCTGATTGAGATAAATATCACCAAAACCATAAGGGATAAACATATAAGTGGTGACCAGACCAAAGGTCAACAGGCACGCGATCAGACGGCGATCTATCTGCATACGATTAAAGGCGAGTAATAGTGGCGGCACGAGCAGCGGGATAAAAGCGATATGAATGGGGATTAGGTTTTGGCTAAAACAGCTCATCATCACTAGGCCTGCAAACAGCAGATACTTAATCATCGCGCTGGTGCCGCCCGCATCGATACGCTTGATGACCGTTCCTGCGAGTGACTGCGGCAATCCTGAATGCGCAATCGCTACCGCAAAAGCACCTAATAATGCATAAGAGAGGGCAATACCTGCCCCGTTTTGGATGCCTTCTTGAAAGGCTTCTAAAGTTGCGGTGATACCTAAACCGGCGAGCAAGCCGCCCGCTATAGCACCGATGAGCAAACTCAGTACCACGTGTACCCGCGCCAGTGACAGCCCAAGCATAATCACTACCGCTAGTAGCACCGCATTAATGGTCATATTCTCGCCCCTTACCCTATGTTTTTAGCCTTGTGATGGCGCTTTTGCATTTTACCCGCTCTGCCTGATAGATAGCTTTACCTGCCGATTGCGGCTAAGACGGGCGCTATTTTACCTGATTTTGCCCACAAAACCCACGCGCAGAACCCCGCAGACAAATAAAACCGAGCAAATAAAGAGACAATATCCTCGTTTCTGTTGGCAATAGAGCCTTGCAATTTTGTATAGCAACACCATTTATCTATCATGAAACACTAACTTGACTGAACAAGTTTAGTGAATAAGGAATGAATATATGACTGACTATAATATTGATAAAGACAATATCGACATCGATGTGTCAGCAGCAACGCCTGATACTGATGAACAAAATGTTGATAAAAACACTGCCGATAATGGCTCAGACAATCATTTGCCACTATTGGCACTACGCGATGTGGTCGTCTATCCGCACATGCAAATTGCCCTATTTGTAGGTCGCACGCCGTCGGTCAAAGCGGTGGAGCTTGCGCAAGCAGAATATGGCGATAAAGTACTCGTCGTCGCACAAAAAGACTCGCTGACCGAAGATATCGACCAAGATAACCTCTATCAGTACGGTACGGTGTGCCGCATCGTCAGCACGATGCCGCATGATAGCGATGAAAACTGCATCAAGGTGCTGATCGAAGGCCAATATCGTGCCCGCGTTGATGCTATAGAAAACCATGCAGACAGCCAAGACGACGTCTTGATGGCGACTTTTGAGCGTGCTGATCTCGATGTCAGTATGGATGAGAGCCAGCAAAAAAATACCATTCAAGCCTTAACCACGTTGTTTGAAGGCTATGCTGATTCTCGTCTGCGTAATGCGCGTGAGCTAACTCGCGTGGCCAAACGCATCGATGATTTGCTTGAACTGGTCTATTTCATCTCAACCCGCGTGTCGATGGATCTTGAGGTTAAGCAATCGTTTTTAGAAGAAGACGATATCAAAACCCATATCAATACCTTGACCGAATATCTCGTCAAGCAAAGCGCTGAGCAGAATATCGAGCAAGATATCCAAGATGCCGTGCGTCAGCAAATGGAAGACAATCAGCGCGAGTACTTCTTAAACGAGAAGATGAAAGCGATCAAAAACGAGCTATCAGAGATGAATGACGGCGCGTTCGATGGTGAAGATGATGTCGCTGAGCTAGAGCAGCGTCTAGAAGATGCTGACTTGCCAGAAGATGTGCGCAAAAAAGCAGAGCAAGAGTTGAAAAAGCTAAAAATGATGCCGCCTGCATCGAGTGAATCATCAGTGGTGCGCAACTATATTGAGTGGATTTTGGACACGCCGTGGAATGCGACGACCAAAGTTTCGATTAATTTAGACAAAGCCAAAACCGTCTTAGACGAAGATCATTACGGCTTGCAAGATGTCAAAGATCGCATCTTAGAATATCTCGCCGTACAATCACGAGTGAAAAAGCTTCGTGGTCCGATTCTGTGTCTGGTAGGTCCTCCGGGTGTTGGTAAAACCTCGTTGGGTGAGTCGATTGCGCGGGCAACCGGTCGTAAATTTGTCCGTATGGCGCTTGGCGGCGTCCGTGATGAGGCGGAAATCCGTGGTCATCGCCGTACTTATATCGGTGCGATGCCGGGTAAAATCGTACAGTCACTGGCGAAGGTCGAAGTTAAAAACCCGCTATTCTTATTAGATGAAATCGATAAAATGGCGCAAGACTTCCGCGGTGATCCAGCATCAGCGTTACTTGAAGTATTAGACCCTTCACAGAACGATACCTTTAACGACCATTATCTCGATATGGACTTGGATCTCTCACAAGTGATGTTTATCTGTACTGCCAACAGCATGGATATCCCGCCTGCGCTCTTAGACCGTATGGAAGTCATTCGTCTACCGGGTTATACCGAAGAAGAAAAGGTCAATATCGCCCAGAAATACCTTGTACCAAAAGCGATTAAAAATAATGGCCTTAAAGAAGGTGAAATTGAAATCGTTGAAGCAGCACTGCACAGCATCGTGCGTAGCTATACGCGTGAAGCGGGTGTGCGTAACCTTGAGCGTGAAGTCAATAAGATCTGCCGTAAAGTGGTTCGTGGTTCGGTCGAAACCCATGGTGCCCGCGCACCGAAAAAAGCAGAGCGTCAGCTGGTGGTGGTCGATGACAAAAACATCGATGATTATCTAGGCGTCCATCAGTACGACTACGGTCTGGCAGAAGAAGAGCCTGAGATCGGCCGCGTGACTGGTCTTGCTTGGACACAAGTCGGTGGTGAGCTATTGACCATCGAAGCGGTGGCGATGAAAGGCAAAGGTGAGCTGAGCTTTACCGGATCGCTTGGTGACGTGATGAAAGAATCGATCCGTGCTGCGATGAGTGTGGTACGGGCGCGTGGCGACAGCCTAGGTATCGACTACGAGACCGTCAAAACCACTGATATCCACGTGCACATGCCAGAAGGCGCAACACCAAAAGACGGTCCATCGGCTGGTGGTGCGCTGACCACAGCGCTGGTCTCTGCCTTAACTGGCATTGCCATTCGCCCGGATATTGCCATGACAGGCGAGATTACCTTACGCGGTAAAATCTTACGCATCGGCGGTCTCAAAGAAAAGCTGCTGGCTGCGCATCGCGGTGGTATCAAACATGTGTTGATTCCAGAGAGTAATGAGCGCGACCTAGCTGATATCCCCGACAACGTCAAAGAAGGCTTGACCATTCAGCCAGTGGCGACAATTGATGAGATATTAAAAGTAGCGCTGGTCAGTATGCCAGTGCCACTCAAGCCTGCCAAAGTAACGGTCGATAAAACCTCAAGTAAAGCGCTGCATAACTAATCTGATTCGTTACTAATCCCGTCTTACAAAGTAAAGAGCCGCTCATCGTCATGATGGGCGGCTTTTTTGCCTCATGCTTTTTAAACCCATACGATACTTACATTTATTAACCGATTGTTGCGCATTTGATGAATAACTATACCCAATGCTTGGCTATACTAATTGCGACATTAAGCAATGCTTGAGTAATTAAGCAGTGTTTGAGGACAGTTTTTGAGTACAGTGTTTAAGTACTCAGAAAACATGAGTACTTTGAGAAAACAATAGACATTCATCACAACAAATAAATATAAATGGAGAGAATAATGAATAAGTTAATGCTTAGTAGTGCCCTATTATGTGGTTCGGCTCTTGCCATGACTGGCTGTCAAACGGTCGAAGGTCAAATGCAAACAGGCAACCCTGTCAATCAGCCAGCACTAAAATCTACCATCAAAGCCGTCGCTGGTAACCAAAACGAGGTCGGACAAGTATTTTTACGTCCAGTAGATGGCGGCGTACAGGTATATGGTAAGCTGATGAACTTGCAGCCTGGTAAGACCGTATCGCTTCATATTCATGAGACAGGCAGCTGTGCCAATATGGGTAAAGCAGCAGGCGGCCACTTTAATCCAGATAATAAACCGCACTCAAACCCTGATGACATGAATGGCCATGCAGGCGATCTACCTAACTTGACAGCAAACGAAGATGGTGTTGCTACTATCAACTTTGTAAATAAGAAAATCTCCGCTGCTGATGCCGGTAAATATAGTGTTAACCGTTTAGCATTTATCGTGCATAGTGGGGTTGATGATTATACTAGCCAGCCAGCTGGTAATGCAGGCGATCGCGTTGCTTGCGGTATCATCGAAAAGACCTAATCGCAGTAGTTCGGTCGTAAAACATAGCCGTTTGCTAATAAAAAACCTCTTAGAGCATCTAAGAGGTTTTTTTTATAGGCATTAACATCGCAAGGTATGGTCGAATCCAAATAAATCAGATACGCGGCTATTAGATCGCTCACTGTATCGGTATCGAAGATTGGCTATCGTTTGGACTGATATGGATTACTCCTCAACCCACTCGCCATTGCGCCAGTACACACCCCAACGCGTGGCTTTGCCGTTTTTTTCAGAGCCGATATATTGCTCTTTTTTCTTACGTGACCAGCGCAGTATCGTTGGATTGCCATCTGGATCTTCATCTGGCCCGTCAAACAGATACTGGAATTTATCTTCCATCTTATCCTTGATAGGTCGCAGCTCAGCCAGCTTGGGCGCACGAGTTTCTCGCACTTTTGGGAACTTTGAGGCGGCGAGGAACAGGCCTGCAGCGCCTTCACGCAAGATAAAATAGTCATCATGCTTGGTTGATTTGAGCTCTGGCAGATGAATCGGATCCATACGCGGCGGTGCAGCTTCACCGGTTTTTAGCACTTTACGGGTGTTGTCACACTGCTGACAGGCAAAGTAAGGGCCAAAGCGTCCGGTCTTTAGCTCCATTTGTCCATCGCACTTATCACAATCAATGGTTGGCGCATCTGAGCCTGGGACTTCAAACTTACCTTCTTCTAAGATATAACCGTCGCAGTCAGGATTGTTACCGCAGATATGCAGTTTAAGGCCGCCATCGACGATATAGCCGTTCATCGCTGTACCACATTTGGGGCAGCGTTTTTTCTCCATCAGGTCTTTGACTTCAGCGGCCTCATCATCTGTGTCGCCATCGTCAAGGCTGGCAAACGCTTCGACTGGCATGAGGTTCTTAGTGCCTTTACAGCGCTCTTTTGGCGGTAAGTTATAACCCGTGCAGCCTAAAAACACCCCCGTCGAGCCGGTACGCAGCTGCATTGGACGCGAGCATATATCGCAGTGTACGTCTGGCACATCGGTCGGGTCATTGGGGCGCATGCCGTCTTTTTCTTTGGCGCGCTCAAGCGTCTTTTTAAAGTCGCCATAAAAGTTATCTAGCACATCTTTCCAGTCTTGATCGCCTTCTGCGACGTGATCTAGCTTGTCCTCTAATGCGGCAGTAAAGGTATAGTCCATTAAGTCTGGGAAGCTGTCGGTCAATCTATCGGTGACGATATCGCCCATTTTTTCAGCAAACAAGCGCTTGTTTTCAAGCTTGACATAGCCGCGGTCTTGAATGGTGGAGATGATAGAGGCATATGTCGATGGACGGCCGATGCCTTTTTTCTCCAGCTCTTTGACAAGGCTGGCCTCGGTATAGCGCGGTGGTGGCTTGGTAAAGTGCTGGCTTGGGTCGAGCTTATCTAGGGTCAACTGATCGCCTTTTTTGACATCAGGCAGTAGCGTATCGTCCGTCTTGGCAGGCGGCATGACTTTGGTATAGCCATCAAACACCATGGTACGGCCGCGGGCTTTTAGCTCGACATCGCTTGCCGCCACAAGTAAATTCACCGATAGATACTTTGCTGGCAGCATCTGACAGGCGACGAACTGACGCCAAATCAGCTCGTACAGACGTATGGCATCGCGCTCAACGCCTTTGAGCTGGGTGGATTTCATATGGACATTAGATGGGCGAATCGCCTCATGCGCCTCTTGTGCGCCTTGTTTGTTGCCATAAAAGTTTGGTTTTTCTGGCACATATTTATCGCCATAGCTGTTTTCGATATAGCCACGCACAGCTGCCAAGGCATCACCAGACAAAAAAGTCGAGTCGGTACGCATATAGGTAATGTGCCCCGCCTCATACAGGCGCTGCGCCAAAATCATGGTCTTCTTCACTGAAAACCCTAAGCGTGTGCTGGCCGCTTGCTGCAAGGTTGAGGTAATAAACGGCGCACTCGGACGCGACTGCGTGGGTTTTTCTTCACGCTCTTTGACGATAAAATCGCTGGTTTCGAGTACTGCTAAGACTTTATCGGTCTGCTCTTTATTGGCCAGCTTAAGCGTTTTGCCGCCTTGTTTGGTCGCCTCTAGGCGAATCGAGCTTTGCTCAGCATCTGTCGGTTTTTTGGCATTACTAGCAGTAACGTGGGTATCGGCATGGATCTGCCAGTATTCCTCTGGAATAAAAGCGCGAATCTCATGCTCACGCTCGACCACCAAGCGCATCGCAACCGACTGCACACGCCCCGCCGACAGACCACGTGCGATTTTTTGCCATAGCAGCGGCGATACCATAAAGCCGACGACACGGTCTAAAAAGCGCCGCGCTTGCTGGGCGTTGACACGGTCGATATCGAGCTTTGATGGCTCTTTAAACGCATTTTGAATGGCGGATTTGGTAATCTCATTAAAAACCACACGCTGGTATTTGCTATCAGGGCCGCCGATGACTTCTTTTAGGTGCCAAGCGATGGCTTCCCCTTCTCTATCCATATCCGTGGCCAGATAAATTTTGTCAGCGTCTTTGGCCAGTGCCTTTAGCTCTTTGATGACTTTGGTTTTGTTTGGCAGCACTTCATAGACGGCCGCCCAGTCATGCTCTGGATCGACACCCATACGGCGCACCAGTGCTTGCTGCGCTTTTTCTTCTTTGCTCAGCGTCTCATCTTTTTTGGCAGCGGTTGTCTTTTTTGCACTTTTACTGGCACTAACGGGCAAATCACGGACATGACCGATACTTGAGCGTACGATAAAGTCATCACCAAGGTATTTATTAATGGTTTTTGCTTTGGCGGGTGACTCGACAATCACCAACGACTTGCCTTTTTTTGAGCTATCGGTCGAGGATGCTTGAGTTTTTTTGGTTGTGGTTTTTGCCATATGTGACGACACCATAATATAAGTAGATGAAAAGTAGGTTTAAATTCAGCAGCATGGCAATTTATGGTAGCTAAGTATATTCGCTCAGCGATTTATTGTAGTAATGGCTGCCAATAAAAACGGTTATGAAACAAACACTAACCATAATACAAAGCGCACGTTATAAAGACGTTACACTGCTAAGTATTAAGCTGTCAACTGCAAATGACTGAGAGTTTGCCAAAAGTGCTTGCATATTGCTATTAAATGGAGACGAAAAATTGCTTTACCAGCTTTAGGGATTTTTTTGCATTTGTCGCGCCCATTTGTCTAGGTTTGCCTTTAGGACTAATAGATCAGTCTCAATCATTTTTTGTTGATAGGCGGGGTTGGTCGCTGGACGCACATAGGCGATATCTTCCCAGTAAATCACGATGCTATTGGCTTTGGTCAACAGCCCTTTGACAAAAGGCTCGATGCTCGAAGGCAAGTCCAGCGGCGCTTTATCCAAAGCAAAGTTGGCCGGTTTGATGACAGGCTTGCTATGAGTCGCGCGAATCGCACTTGGCACCACAAGCTTGCTGTCATCTGCACTCGTATCGACAAAGCTACTATCTGGTCGCCACTGTCCATCAATCACTTGATAGCGCGCATGGGGCAGCTGGATATCGTCCAGTATGAGGCAGTACTGCCCAAGCATGCCGCGGCCATACTCGTTGTCACGGCCTTTGATCCAATCAGGGCAACTGACTAGCTTTGGGTTGAGCTGCAAGCGGCGCGCTGTCATGCGCAGCTTATCCAAACGTTGATCAATACCGTTCGGTTTGAGCGCCATCATACTCCCTAACACAAATAGTACAATGATAACGCCGATCAATATTCCCATGATGGTGTGGCCTTTTGACTAAAAACAATGATATGAAAAATATAACGCTCACCGCTGGCGGCTAAAAAGCGCGCAGATAGACACTTATAATGCGTATCAACGCCTAAAAGTCAAGCAAGCCATACACAGTAGCCGCAAACGCTTGTAGCGCGCCTCCGTGCTATCACTCTTATGGATTCACTGGTATATCAATTACTTATCGATATACAAAAACACCAATACTCACAAGATACAAAAAGCTGGTGGCGCTAAAAGGTGCTATGATAAACCATAATTTTAAACGCGCGCAGGTTTATTATGAATTATCTTCTTCAGCAAAACTCATCGAGCACCGCGTCACGCCGCAAAGTCGCCACGCTAGCAAGCGATATACAAACCAGCCGAGCAGGCCTAAGCTTGGCGATGATAGGCACGGCCGTGCTACTATTATCAGGCTGCGCCACGACCCAGAGCCTAACGCCGCAGCAGTGTCAAGCCAGCAATTGGCAGGAGGTCGGCTACGCAGATGGTATCCGTGGTCGTTCTGGCGCGTACTTTGGACACTATACCAATCAGTGCGCAAGCGTCGGCGGTGCGATGCCCAATCGCATCCAATGGGAGCAAGGGCGCCAGCAAGGCCTAAAAACCTACTGCACTGAGCTCAACGCCTATAAGCTGGGCCGTGAAGGCTACGACTGGCAGCCTGTTTGTCCGTTGGAAGGCATTGAAAAGCTAGAAGAAGCCTACTCGCAAGGGCGCTACTATTATATTCGTCAGCGCGACCTCGACTATTTGCGCACGCCTTATCCATTCGGCTATGGATTTGGACGCTTTGACTATGGTTATCGTCCTTTTGGTTACGCTTGGTAATAGGGTCTACCAAACCCAAAATACAAAATAAAGGAAACCTCGCAAGGTTACCCGAGCGAGGCTGGAGAAAGCATTTATTATTTTGATTTTTCTTATTGTTGTTTTGGTGGTTTTTCTGTTGATCAGCGCACTGCTACTTTTTGCCAATCTGCTGCTATAACTGCCCGTTTACCCGCACTTTATACCGCCTACTTTATATGACCTACTTTATATAGGCTACTCATTGACAAAGGCTATCTTGGTCAGTCCTGCTTGGCTAGCGGCGGCCAGTACTTGTGCCACGGTATCGTACTTGCTGTCTTTGTCAGCACGTAGCTGCACCGAAGGGTCCTCGCCTGTTGCACTTTCCTCTTGTAGTCTCGCCTCTAGCGCGTCCATACTAATCGGATCGCTGTCCCAAAATATGCCCGCGTCTTTATCAATACTGATTTGAATGGCTTTTGGTGGCGGCTCAGTGACTGCTGCGCTGGTTTTTGGCAAGTCCAATGGTACCGCTGGATTGAGCACCGTCGCCGTCAATAAAAATATAATCATCAATACCAGCATGATATCAATCAGCGGAATGAGGTTCATCTCATTCATACTCTGACTATCATCATCACCCAGTTGAAATGCCATAATTTCCCTCGATATACTGCTTTCAATTCGTTTGGTTATTCACGCTACCACTTACATTCATTACCTAATCACTACCCTCATCAGTTTTAATGACCTTGTTAGAGGGAAGCCATTATCCCTGTAATGGGGCTGAGTTGCGATAGTGCGCGGTGTGCTGTGCGTCTTTTTGAGTGTCCTGCTGATCTTTTGCCACCTGTGCGGCGGGTACGGTACTTGGACGGCTATTGGTCGCTACCTGCTTAGCAGATGTCGCCAACAAATCATGGGCGCGGTCATTGGCACGGTACATCACTCGGCGATTGATACGCACCGAGAGGTTATAAAACACCACCGCTGGGATGGCAACGGCGATGCCAAGGCCTGTCATAATCAGCGCCTCACCGACAGGCCCTGCCACTTGTCCGAGTCCTGCCTGTCCGGTCATACCGATATTGTGCAGCGCATGAAAGATGCCCCATACCGTCCCAAATAGCCCGATAAAAGGCGCAATCGCAGCGGTCGTGCCAAGGATAGGCAAGCCGCGCTCACTGGCAAAGCGGTAGCGGCCGATATGCTTGAGCAATGTCTGCTCGGTGACTAGGCGACGCTGCGCGGCATCACAGCCGGCCAGCTCAGGCTGCTTAGCGGTAAGCTGCTGACTCAAATCGTCTGCGACAGTAGCGGCCAGTTTTCGGCTTTGTAGTACGCGAATAACCCCCGTCACCCAAGAGACGATAGACAAGATAAATAGCAAAAAAAACAAGGTTTTGGTCACCATGTCGCTGATTTGCCAGTAATGCATAAAGTCCATGCCAGACTCCTTAATGTTTAATATCATCCTATGATAGCGCGGCGTATATCACAGCTCGCCTTATCATAAAGAATCATAGAATTATAAATATCTTTTAAAATTAATGAGATGAGTTCAATAAAATGCGCGCTAAGGTACAGCGTAGCTAACTGTTAGTGTTACATTGCCCACCACGGGCACGCCATTTTGTGTAAAGGGTGTAAACTTGCCAGAGCGAACTTGACGCTGCGCTGCATTATCCACCCTTGGGTTGCCTGACGGCTGCGACACTCGCACACTATCGATGCCGCCTTGCTTGTTGACCCTCAACACCAACACCACATTAAACGTATCACCTGATCGAGCATTTCGAGCAGCACGCTTAGGAAAGCTCAATCTCGGCGGCGATGCCCAATCAGCATTACTGGCAGTAAAGTTCACTGGCGTATTGCTTGCTGCAGCTTTTGCTTTGGCTTGTGCCGCAGCCTCAGCAGCTTCTTTAGCCGCTTGCTCTTTAGCCGCTTTCTCTGCTGCCAATCTCTCAGCCTCTTGCGCTGCTGCTCTATCACGGGCTTCTTGCTCGGCCTTCTGCTGTTCTTGCTCTCTAATACGACGCTCCTCGGCTCTGCGACGCTCCTCAGCTTTGCGTTGTTCATCAGCCGCTTGGGTATCGAATTTAGGCTCAGTTGCCGGTATTTTTGGCGCTTCTGTTTTAATGATATCAGGCTGCTTTTCTATTACTTTTTTAGGCGGCGCTGCTTTCTTCGGTGGCGTTGCTTTAGGCGGTTTTTCTTTGATAACCGGCTCTTTGATCGGTTTTGGTTGAGCCTTGACGGTAGGCGCGGCTTTAGGTTTTGGCGGCGCTGGCTGCACTTTTGGCGCCTCCTCCTCTACCACGGCGACAGGCTCTTTTTGCGGCAATGTCACAAGCTCTATCTCAATGGGCGGCGTTTGGATTTTTGCTTCTACTGGTTTTTCAGGCGCTTTCATCGCCACTAGCGCAGCGACAGTCAAGGCATGAAGGCCGACGACGACCACGGCAGCGGCGAGCGTCTGTTTGGGAGATGGCGCGTCTAAAATCGTTGAACTCATAACACTCTAATATTCAGTGACCGAGGTAGAATGATGTAGATGATAGTGCAAACGATAATTATTATCAATAATAAATTGTGTTAATTTTATTAGACAAGCCTAAATCAGTCGCACCCGATAAAAACGTGCTTGTTTTATTTGTAATTGGCAACACGTTAATAAAAACCATTATCATTTATATTGATAATAAGTCTCAATTAATTTATCATGACCGATTATCTATCCGATAAGACCGCTTGAGTACACTTAACTTACAATATCAACATCAACGAGCGCTTGGATAGTGAATGTACGAATGATAATAATACCGCTGAGCATCGTCCTGCCTATCACCCTATGTGATACATCCTGCAAGACCAGCTCTTTTTTTTATATGAGCCGTGTGGTGACTGTGATGGTTTTCAGACCGTCGTTGATGTTTTACAAGCTGATTACTTTGTCTATACACCGCTCACCCAGCTGATTTACCGAGTTATTTATGTCTACTACTGTATTATCCAACCGCCTCTCTAGCACTTTTTTTAAACGTCCCTTATGGACGGCGATGGCCACCGCCCTTGCCGCGACGATCAGCGTGGCAGGCTGCAGCTCTCCTGAGTCCAACGACTCAGAGCCTGCGGACGCTCAGACCGAAAACCCAACCGCTGACCATGCCGAAAACGTCGCCAATAACGATGCTGTCTCGACGCATACCGTTACTGTCGATACCGCCAGAGGGGATATCGATCTGGCAATGAATCCATCGCCATTGGTCGTCTATGACATGACCTTGCTACAGGATTTGGCGGCGCTGGATGTGGCTGTCGATGGGGCGCCAAGTGACCTGCCTTTAGACAACTTGCATTCAGAGACGCAGCCTGAACCAAAAGAAGTGGGTACTTTATTTGAGCCTGATCTTGAGGCTCTAAACGCCATGCAGCCACAAGCGATTTTAGTCGGTTCGCGTATGGCGGAAAAATACGATGAGCTCGCAAACATCGCGCCAACCCTAGATATGACTATCGATACGGCTAATATCTATGAGTCCAGCAAACAGCGTTTGCATGATTTAGGTGCACTATTTGGTAAAAGCGCGGAAGCGGCCAAATTACAAAACGATATTGACAGCCTAATCACAGAGGCCAAAGCTGTCACCAAAGACAGTGGCACCGGTCTGGTGGTGATGGTCAATGGCAATAAAATGTCTGTCTATGGCGCTGACTCACGCTATGGCTTTATTCATAATGTCGTCAATGTGCCGATCGCTGACGATCAAATCAAAGACGGTCGTCATGGTCAGCCGATCTCTTTTGAATATCTACAAAAGACCAACCCTGATTGGCTATTCGTCGTCGATCGTAGCGCCGCTATCGGTGAAGACAGCGTGGGTGCCAAAGCAGTCTTAGACAATCCGCTGGTCGCCCAAACCACCGCGTGGCAAAAAGACCAAGTGGTTTATCTAAGTCCAGATTCTTATCTCGCCTTTGGTGGTTATTATCAGTGGATACAAGATCTGACCACGATAAAAAATGCGTTTGCAAGCGCAAAATAAACGCGGCAACCATACCAGCTATTTTTTGACCTATTATTTAATGAGCCAGTAGCCGTTATGTCGTTATTTTCATCGCGTGCCCAGACCCGCGCCAATAGTCTTGAGGCCAGTCCCGCTTTGTCCACATCATCACCTTGGCAAAGCGGCAGCAAGGCTCTGAGCCACACGCGTCGGCATGCGGCCCTACCGCCATGGCTTATCAACACAGCTAGCCTCATCATGATGGGGCTTTTGGTGTTATTAAGTTTGTCCATTGGGGTGGCGGATTTTTCATGGTCTGGTATTTTTCATAGCCTCATCAACCATAGCGCCAACTCAGACAGCTCGTTGATGCTGGTCAGCCGCATACCGCGTACCATTGCCATTATTTTGACCGGTGTCTCCATGGCGGTGGCAGGGATGATCATGCAAGTAGTGCTAAAAAACCGCTTTGTTGAGCCATCAATGGTAGGGGCCACCCAAAGCGCAGCACTGGGTTTATTGGTCGTCAGCTTGCTGTTTCCTGCCAGTGCGCTACTGGTCAAGATGAGTGTCGCCACCATTGCGGCAGTCGGTGGCATGATGTTATTTATGCTCCTTATCCGCCGCATACCGCCAACAGATTATTTGATGATCCCGCTCATCGGTATTGTATTTGGCGGGATCATTGAAGCGGTGACGACCTTTATTGCCTATCAGACCGAGACGTTACAGATGCTCAGTGTTTGGCAATTTGGTGACTTCTCTGGCGTTTTGGCAGGGCGTTATGAGCTGCTATGGCTAACGGGTGCGCTGTGCGTGCTGGCTTATATCATCGCTGATAAGCTAACCATCGTTGGGCTAGGCGATAATATCGCGCTAAACTTAGGCATTAGTAAGCGGCAGGTCACTTGGCTTGGCGTCGGTATGGTGGCGATGATGAGCGCGGTCGTGGTAGTCACAGTCGGGATGATTCCCTTTATTGGCTTGGTGGTGCCAAATATCGTCAGCCGACTGATGGGCGATAAGCTGCGCCGTAGCTTGCCAGCTGTCGCGCTACTGGGTGCATCGGCAGTATTGCTCTGCGATATCATCGGGCGCTCTATCCGCTACCCCTTTGAAGTGCCGGTCGCCACGGTGTTTGGTGTGGTCGGCACGGTGCTGTTTTTATGGTTGTTATTGCGCGCGCCTGCTGAGCGATAAGGCGTTTTGTAAGTAATAAGGCACCTCATAACAATGTAACGCATAATAACGCATCTGGCCATCAAGCAGCTGACTCACCACCATCGACCCTTTTCTTTATTTACTCGTCCTGTTGTCTGCTTAGATAAGCGTGGCGTTGTTACTATTACAGGTAGCATAGTAGGATTTACGTATGTTTTCATCGTCTAAGCATGGCTCTATAACTGGCCGCTCTACAAAGACTGACTCAGCGAAGCGTCGTTTAGAAAATAATAATTTAAATAACGAGCACCACGCAGCCCCCTCTAGCCAGAATCGCTTGGCTCAGCTTTGGGCATGGATCAGCAACCATCCAAAATCGATTGCCGCTGTTATTTTACTGGTCTCGATGACGCTATTTTTGACGCTCAATGTCAATGGTCATTGGGATTTTGCCCTACCACTACGAGGTAAAAAACTGCTGGCGCTCATGGTGGTCGGCTATGCGATTGGCGTATCGACTCTGCTCTTTCAAACCTTAACACACAATCCTATTTTGACCCCTTCTCTACTGGGCTTTGACTCGCTTTATGTTCTACTCCAAAGCTTATTGGTGTTTTTTTTGGGGGCGATGAGCTTTACCAGCATCAATCCTATTGCCAAATTCACCCTTGAGATTGTCCTGATGTTTGGCGCGTCGTTATTATTGTTTCGAGTGCTGTTTTCAAAAAGCAGTCAGGATTTGACGCGGCTGATACTGGTGGGCGTTATCTTTGGGGTGTTGTTTCGCAGCTTATCAGCACTGATTGCGCGCCTGATTAACCCCGATGATTTTGTCGTGGTACAGTCGGCCAGTTACGCGCAGTTTAATACCGTCAACCCGCAGCTATTGGGGATTAGCTTTATTATTTGCACCATTAGCGCGCTGTGTATTTGGCGGTGGCGTTATCAATGCGATGTCTTGATGCTGGGTAAGGCGCAAGCGATTAATTTGGGCATTAATTATCAACGCCTCGCATTTGGGCTGTTGACGGTCATTGCGGTATTGGTCGCCACCGCCACGGCACTGGTCGGGCCGGTGACTTTTTTTGGCTTGCTGGTCTGCGCCTTGACCAATCGCATCGCACGGCATATGTATCATAGCGAGCGTTTGATATTGGTCAGTTTGGTGGCGATGATTTGTTTGGTCCTCGGTCAGACGCTGTTTGAGCAAGTATTGGGTATGGCGGGAGTGTTATCCGTGGTGATTGAACTGGCGGGCGGCTTGGTGTTTTTGCTACTGATATTTGTGACCCAGCGGCGTTGATGACATGTCGTATTAACCTATATAAAAATCATAAACTATTTAAAACTGATTAAAATTTATCTAAAAAATAAGAATTATTATGATTAAACTCGATAATATCTCCCACCATATCGGCAAACAACAAATCCTACATGACATCAGCTTGTCCTTACCAAGCGCCCAAGTCATTGCCCTAATCGGCCCCAATGGCGCGGGCAAATCCACCTTATTTTCGGTCATGGCGAGGCTACAACCGCTACAGTCTGGGAAGGTGATGTTTGGTGAGCATGATATTGTCAGCTGCCCTGCGCGCACTTTGGCTAAGACGGTGGCGATGCTCGGGCAAGACAACCAAGTGCAAGGTCGCCTGCGCGTGCATGAGCTGCTGATGTTTGGGCGCTACCCGTATCATCAAGGACAGCCGAGCGCACAGGACGAGCAAAAAGTACAAGAAGTGATCGCGCGTTTTGAGCTTGAGCACTTAGCCGAGCGTTTTTTATCGACGCTCTCTGGTGGTCAACGGCAACGCGTGCTGATTGCGATGATTGTCTGCCAAGACACGCCGTATCTACTGCTCGATGAGCCGCTAAACAATCTGGATATGTACCATGCAGGGCGTCTGATGCGTGAGCTGCGCGAGCTTAGCTGCAGTCAGCAAAAAACCGTGGTCATCGTCCTACATGATATCAACCAAGCCGCGCAGTTTGCCGATACTGTGGTCATGATGAAAACTGGCCAAGTGATGGCGGTTGGGCAGCCTGTCGATGTCATCACTAAAGATACCATGAAAGACTTATATAACGTCGATGTGACGGTACTTAACCATCAAGGTCGGCCAGTGATTGTCGATACATTGTTATAGTTAAGCAGGACTGTGGCTACGTCACCTTATAACCCTAATGCAGCATCTTCGCGTTTGACGATTTTATGCTCATCTTCATTGCTATTAAGTTTCCAGTAGCTAGAGATATAAAGATGACTCTTAGCCACTTCTTTTTGTTTGAAGTACTGACGCAGCGCTCGCATACTATTGAACTCGCACGCCGCCCACACTGCCACCTCACCAGCCGGCCAGCCTAGCGTCTTAATACGCTCAAGAATGGGGTAATGACTGCTGCTTGCTTCGGCATTGATTACCCACTCAAGCGTTATATTCTTCGGCTTTTGTAGCGGCTGGATATCATCCTCACTCAGCACCTCGATGACGGCATAGCCCTCGGCATCCTCGGGCAGCTGTGCTAAGTTTACCGTGATGGCGGGCAGCGCGGTCATGTCTCCCGCCAATAAAAACCAATCCGCCTCGTGATTGATAAGCTTTTTGGCACCAGGCCCACCGATCAAAATAGTATCACCGACTTGGGTGGTTTTAGCCCAATGTGAGGCAGGGCCTTCAGCGCCTTTGTGATTGAGACCATGCAAGACAAAATCGACATCGATTTCATCGTCACGTTGCTGGATAATGGTATAAGTGCGCATGATGGGCTTTTTTCCTGCCTCCCCTGCAAACATCAGTTTGATATAGGCGCTTTCTTGATCTGCTGGGAAGTCTTGCATGCCCGCTCCACCAAGTGTAATGCGGCGCATGTTTGGGGTGATATCGGCAATGCCTTTTACTTCTAATACTCTTGGGTTAGGTTTGGTCATTTTTTATCCTTTTATTATCATTTTAACACTTTGACATGTTTGTGCTTTAATTATGCAATGACTGCGACTCAGACATACTTTACCTCTAGTAGCAATCGTAAAAAAGCCAGCTCTCATACAAAGACAGCTGGCTTTTAGATATTATCAATAACAGTTAGATTAGAATTGATAGGTCAAAGAGGTTTTGATATTACGACCCATCTCAAAATCTGTAGCCGTAGCATCAGCCGTATTTAAGCGTGAAGCGTGGCTGGCATAAGTCTCATCAAATAAGTTATAAACCCCAACGGTGGCTTTTAGACCATCAAACTGACGTGGTGAATAGTTCACATACACATCGTGCACATCATAGCTTGGCTTAGTCTCACCTTGATTATCAGTAATAGATGCCACATAAGTACTGCGCCAGCCTAAATCAACCATATCATTAGCTGCATAATCTAAGTTCACCATGTAGCGATCGCCTGAGTCGGCACCGCTGCCACTCACTGATGGGATGCTATTGCCTGTCTTATCGCCTTCGCTACGAGCACGTGAGTAGCTCAGCCCCATACCAAAGTCACGAGTAGTGTAGTTAGCAGCCAGCTCAACACCATCTATTTTATAGTCTTCATCACTGTTGAACATACCTTGACAGTCACCGCCTATCGCGCCGGTCTCACAGTCAATCCCAAATCTACCAGGGCGACTACCTGTACGCATAAACTGCTGATAGTTTTCGATATTAGATCTAAAGTATTTTGCACTCAATTGTAGCGCATCATCAGCAGTGGTTAGATCGCGTAGCGTGGTGGCCACACCTACCTCAGAGTTATAGCCTTCTTCTGGCTTAAGGTCATCATTGACATAAATACCTTCGCCATTGCTGTTAAAGACAGTTTGGCCTAAATCTGGGCCATTAAACAGCTCTGTGTAGCTGGCAAACACTTGCGTACGCGGCGCAACCTCGTAGCTGGCTGCTAGCGCGCCAACCACATTGTCGTAAGTAGAACCGCCCGCCACAAATTCAGGAGATTCATAGCGGTCGTAGCGTACACCTGGTGTCAGCGTCAGTTTGCCTATTTGCCATTGGTCTTCTAGATAGACTGAGGTGTTATTGGCATCATCATTCGCAGTTGCAGAACCATCGCGTGCCATCTCTGACTCTTTTTCGTAGTGCTCGGCGCCTACGATTAGCTTATGACGACCGTTATTTGTGTCAATAACACTGGTATTTTCAATCTTAACACCTGTGGTTTTTACTTTTGCATCAAAATCAAAGTTGCCTACGTCTTCAGAATCACGCAGAATCTGCGTTTCTGTTTGATAAACGGTGGTATCAACGTCAATGAGTGAGTTTGCTGGATTAAAGTTATGATCGAGCGTATAAGTATCGCGCTTTATTTCTTGTGGGATTACATCAAGACCACGACTGTTAGGAAGACTTGGAAAATCTGGACGGAATGGGAAAACACCTTCTTTTTCGGTACGGCTAAAGCTTGCACCGACATGATGATCGTCACCAATATACGCGCCTGCTTTTAATAAGATGTTTTCGCTCTCACTGTCCTCATAAAGCTCACGGCCGTCGCCATCTTCACCAGAGTCGGTATCGCGCTTGCCATAATAAGCCAATAGGTCGATATTGTCTGTTGGCGCACCATACACAGTCGCTGACGTAAGTAGCTCATCATTATTACTGGCATAACCTGCCTTTAGTTTTGCGCCGATCTTTTGACCGGGCTTTAATAAATCTGCAGCATCTACCGTTTCAAACGCGACCGCGCCGCCGATGGCATCATTACCCAGCGTGACTGAGTTATTACCGACCGCTACCTCAGCTTGTTTTAGCAAGTCAGGATCAAGAGTGACATCGCCCATATGATAAAAGAGGGCACCTTCTTGACGCGCGCCATCGACGGTGACTTTAAGATTAGTATCGTCAAGACCACGCACTCTGATACGCTGATTCACCGTTGAGGTACCACCGACCTCGACTCCAGGTATCACATCCAAAAAATCACTTAAGTGGCTTGCCTGCGCTGCGGGCGTATAGTTGTCGATATAGACTGAGTCTTCTTGTACATTTTCACGTACTGAGGTGTTTGCCGTGACGGTAATGGTCTGTAGCGTAGTACTTGGCATGTCTTCTGCTGCCGCACTAGCCGCCTGCGTCCACAATATGGCTGCCACGCCCATAGATAATACGGTTAATTGATTGGATGAGATTGGTAACTTTACTTCACGCATAACACACTCACTTTGATGACGATCAATATTAAATTTTAGCTGTGACTGTAGCCTGTCCGGCATTTATCAATGCATTGCTATATCGCCACATTGACAAACACCAAGACGCTACAGCATGGCTCAAATACGAATAACATTATGAATATTAATGATAATTGTTAGCATTTAAATAATGACAGGCATCATAACCAAGTATTAACAATTTGGCAATAATGAATGTGAGAAATTAAGCGTTTTAATGATAATTTGTAAAGGCCGTCGAAAAACCTAAGGGAGGAGGATGTCGGTTGACGTATCAACATCATAAACCAATATCATAAAAAGATAGGCGGATACCTTGTTTTTCTTGTACTACTGTACTAGAATTCTGAAACAAGAGCCATTGTTCTGTTATTTATTATCTGACTGATTATTATAAGACGACATACTATGAGCACCAACCCTTATCACAGCTTATTACAGCATTTGGCAAACTGTCCTGATAGTGCGGATATCGAGGCGTTGTTTCGCGCGCTGCTGACAGAAAAAGAGCAGCAAGAGATTGCCAATCGTATACGCATCTTTGATTTGCTGGCGCGCGGCGTGACCCAGCGTGAGATATCTGAGCAATTAGGGGTTGGTATCGCCACTGTCTCGCGCGGCGCCAAAGCGATGCAGGCGCATGACGTCAGCGCTTTATTGGCGACGCATAGAGAAAATGCGTAAGCGATTAGCCATTATATCAATTTTGCTTAGTATCAATTTTGCTTAGTATTAATTCTGCCTATCTCTATCTGACACCTATCTAACTCACTTTGGACATCACTATGACACCTACCCTACAGCACAATCCGCCTGCGGCGATTGAGATTCCCAGCAAACCGAAACGCATCAAACTCACCCAAGATATCGATTTTTTTGCGTTATTTAAACGTATTGAGCGTGCTTTTGAGACCTGCTATCTGCTTGAATCACTGGGCGAAGATGGGCATATGGCGCGCCACCATGCCATTGGTTTTGACCCTGTGATGACCATTGCCGCTATTGACCGCACGACTTTGGCAATTACTGATAATCAAACCGCCAAAACCCAGCACTATCAAACGGACAACCCTTATGAGCTTCTACGCAGCATCACCCCGCAGCACGTCATCGCTCGTGATCAGACAGGCGGACTGGTCGGCTACTTAGGTTATGACAGTGTCAATTTTTTTGAGCCAAGTCTCAATGCAAAGGCAAGCGACGATTTTGAACCCTTTAAATTTGGCGTCTATCTCGATGGCCTAACGCTTGATAAGATGACCGGTGAGATTTTTTATTTTTATTACCCGACTGCTCAGCAAGACAATCGTATCGAGCAAATCAAAGCCTTACTTGAGGAGCCAACGCCTAACTATGAGCCGCCCTCGGTTGAGTTTTTGGCTGATGGTATGAGCCAAGATGAGCATGCGCGCGCTGTCATGCAAGTCAAAGAAGACATCATCTCTGGGCGTATCTTTCAGTGCGAGGTGGGTTTTAAATCCAAATATCGTATCGCCGGTGATAAGATACCGATTTATGAAAAGCTGCGGGCAGTCAACCCGTCACCGCACATGTACTTTATGAAATTTGCTGAGCAGTGCATCATTGGTGCCTCCCCCGAGCTGCTGTTTCGCTTGCGACAAGGTGAGATGGAAACCTATCCACTGGCTGGCACCGCCAAACGCGGCGTCGATGTCGCAGAAGACCGTCAGCTTGCCCGCGCGTTGCTAAATGATGCCAAAGAGATCGCCGAGCACAATATGCTGGTCGACTTACATCGTAACGATATCGGCCGTGTCGCGCGCTTTGGTACGGTAAAGGTGCGCAGCCTGATGGACATCAAGCGCTTCTCACATGTTCAGCACATTTCCTCTGAAATCGTTGGGATTTTGCACCCTGATGAAGATATGTTTAGCGCGCTTGCCAGCAACTTCCCTGCCGGTACTTTATCAGGTGCGCCAAAAGTCGAGGCAATCAAAGTCATCAACGAGCTAGAGCCTGATGGCCGCGGTGCGTATGGCGGCGCGCTTGGCTCGTTTAATTTTAATGGCGATTGTATTTTTGCCATTCCTATTCGTAGTCTATTTATCAATGGTGAGTCCGCCTACGCGCAAACCTGCGGCGGCAATGTCTACGACTCCAACCCTGCTGATGAATACTTAGAAATCCAGCGTAAGCTCTCTGCCATGAAAGTGGTATTAGACAGCTTTATGACCGCCTAAACCCCTCTCTACTTCAGCAAAGAGTGATGATTTATGAATGTTTTGATTATCGACAACTACGACTCGTTTACCTTTAACTTATATCAATATATCGGCGAGATCTTGCAAACCATGGAGGATGATAAAGACGGCGCTAGCGCTGCAAACGTCATTGTCAAACGCAACAACGAGATCACCTTGGCTGACGTACAAGCGATGAATCTGGACCGCATTATCATCTCACCTGGCCCAGGCGCACCTGATGATCCTGCTTACTTTGGTATTTGTGCAGAAGTCATCAAAATCATGGGAAAAACCACGCCGATATTGGGCGTCTGCCTAGGCATGCAGGGTATCGCCCACGTATTCGGCGGCGATGTGATACGAGCTCGCGTACCGATGCATGGCAAAGTCTCTGCCATTCGCCATGACGATGCAGGTGTTTATCAAGGCTTGCCACAAGAGGTAGAAATCATGCGCTATCACTCGCTTATGGTAAAGGCGGATACGCTACCTGACTGCTTAACCGTCACTGCTGTCGTTGCCAATGACGCCCATCATCACTTGAGCCTGACAGAGGCGGCGCTCGCAGGCGATGAGATAATGGGACTTGCCCACACCGACTATCCGATTCAGGGCGTGCAATTTCATCCAGAGTCATTTGCCACAGAAGGTGCCAAACGCTTGCTAAGCAATTTTTTACTGCAAGTTTAAATCATGCAGCCCAAATAAATCGACTTTTAAGTTTAACGGACTTGTGTTAGTCCTTCATTAACGCTTTAATGTTAGACTGAAAACAACAAACAAAAGGCAGCCTTTAACAAGGTTGTCTTTTGTTATTTCAGCATAGTAATGAGTGATGAGCAATAGGCAACGAGCACCAAGTCAAAAAAAAGCGCCATTAGCTTAAAGACTGATACAGCTTATTGTTTTAATTTTCTAGAAAATAAAATAGAGAGCGATATGGCACACACCGAGAGCGCGATGACAGCGCGGCAGTCATGGATAGGCACCATTCAAATCATTAGTGCTGCAGTCTGTTGGGGCACGCTTGGGATATTTTCCACCTATCTAAACCAGAGCGGCTTTAGTGGCTGGCAGATTACTATTTTGCGCATCGTGAGCGCCGCTTTTTTGGTGCTGGTCATGCTACCAACGCTCTGGCCCCATTTGATTAAGCTACGTCCAAAGCAGTGGCTGGGGCTGGCACTGCAGTCCTTGATAGGCGTGCTTGGTATGTCGCTCTGCTATTTTTTTGCCGTCATCTATGTCGGCGCTGGCCCTGCGGTTGCTTTGCTATATACCGCACCAGTGTTTAGCCTGCTGTTTTCTGCGGTGTTATTGCAGGAGCCTATCACTCGTCAGTCAGCGCTACTTGCCTTAGTTGCAGTATTTGGGGTGGGTCTGACGATGGCAGGAGATGGCGCGCAAGTCAACTGGGGTATAGGGTTAGGACTATTAGCAGGGGTGTGTTATTCGTTATATGGTGTGCTTGGCAAACGCGCGATGCATTATGCCCACCCTGCCCCGTTGGTGTTTTTTACCTCGATTATCATCAGTGCTGGGGTACTGCTGTTGTTGCCTGAGACGTATCGTACTTACGGGCAGTTATCCACCTTACCGCTGGCCACCTGGGGCTACGCACTGGGGCTTTCCTTGATTGGTACGGTAGTGCCATTTGCGCTGTATATGAAAGCATTAGAGAAACTGCCTGCCACGCGCGCATCGGTCTTTACTATCTTTGAGCCATTGACCGCCATTGCTTTGGCGCTACTGCTCCTGCATCAGGCGCTTTCATGGATACAATATATGGGCGTGGTGCTAATTTTACTGGCAGCTTTATTAAATGCCATGTTAAATGGTACGACTACGCGCGTACCAAGGTGGCTCAGACGGCGACCAAAACCTTTTTAACAAAATAAAAGCCTCAGTAAAAAAATAGCTTAAAAACAAATAAAGCCCCAACCATGATGTTATCGTTGGGGCTATTTTTTGCATAAAGGCTTATTTAAAAGTAGTGAATTTGCGCCAGACAGTATCTATTGCGCCCCATTACTGCTCGATACGCTGCAAAAACGCTTGCGTACGAGGATGGGTAGAGTCTTCAAACAGCTGCTTGGCGCTGCCCTCTTCGACCACATGGCCACCCTCAATCAACACCACATGATCGGCCACATCACGAGCAAAGTTTATCTCATGGGTCACCACCACCATCGTCCAGCCCTCACTTGCCAGCTGCTTCATGGTGCCAAGTACGTCTTGTACCAGCTCCGGATCAAGCGCTGAGGTCGGCTCATCAAACAATAACAGCGACGGCTCAATGGCCAAAGCGCGGGCAATGCCGATGCGCTGCTGCTGCCCGCCCGAGAGCTGAAACGGATACAGATCGGCTTTGTCCGCAAGCCCCACCTTATCAAGCAAGGCCAGCGCCTGCGTACGCGCTTGGGCTTTGCTTTGCCCTTGTACCACCGTCGGCCCAAGCATTAGGTTCTCTATCGCTGTTTTATGCGGAAACAAATTATAAGACTGAAACACCATGCCAGACTTACGCTGCAGTGCCAACAAGGCTTTTTTCTTAGGCTTGGTGGCAAAGTCGACCGTCAAACTACCGTCTTCAAAAGCAATAACGCCCTGATCGGGTATCTCCAGCGCATTTAAGCAACGCAAAAACGTGGTTTTGCCCGACCCTGACGGCCCAAGTATCACCACCACCTTGCCTTTTTCGATGGTCAAGTCGATGCCCTTTAGCACTTGATTGTCACCAAAGGCTTTGTGAATATTACTGACTTGAATCATAGAGGTTTCCGTTTACAGATGAAAAGCTAGCAGTTAATGGTTAAGCTATTTTGCCACATAACGATCGAGTCTGGTCTCAAGCTTGTCTTGGATAAAGGTCAAAAACAAACAAATGGCCCAATAAATAAAAGCCGCTTCGGTATAGACCAGCATAAACTCATAATTACGCGCGGTGATGATCTGCGCTTGTTTAAAGAGCTCAGTGACCAATACCAGCGACGCCAATGACGTATCCTTGACCAGACTGATAAAGGTATTGGACAACGGCGGTACCGATACCCGTAACGCTTGCGGCAAAATCACGTGGCGAAAAGTCTGCAGATACGTCAAACCGACCGTCGAGCCTGCTTCCCACTGGCCTTTTGGAATCGACAAAATCGAGGCACGTACCGTCTCTGAGGCATAAGCACCGATATTGAGCGAAAAGGCAATAATCGCTGAAGGAAACGGGTCGAGCTTGACGCCGACGCTTGGCAGGCCATAAAAGATAATAAACAATTGCACCAGCATCGGTGTCCCGCGAATCGCCGAGACATAGATACGGGCCAGACGGTAGACAATCTCATGCAGCCAGCCTGTACGTGGCACGATACGAATCAGCGCCACGACCAGCGCAATCATCATACCGATGGCAAACGAAATCAGTGCCAGCGGTATCGAATAGTAGATACCGCCTTTGAGCATCGGCCAAAACGAGTCGATGACGATTTGCGCCCGATCAGGACTCATAAAGGGCAGTAGTGCCAATAAATCGGTTAACGCTGAGGTAAGAGACGCTAGCATTATTTTTGTTGACTTATATCAGCACCAAAGAATTCTTCGCTAAGCTCGGTCAGCGTGCCGTCGGCATGCAGCTCGCTCATGGCTTCATTTAACTTCGTCACGACAGCATCATTGCCTTTTAATAGTACCAAACCTGAACCGCGCTGCTCGTCGGCCGGAGCAACCAGCTTGATCTCAAGGCCACTATCTGGGAATTTTTTTAGATAATCAAGTACGGCCAAATTGTCATTCATGGTAAAGTCAGCGCGGCCTTGCTTGACCAACTGAATCGCTTGCGCCATACCATCGACAGGGACGATTTCGGCTTGATAGCGTTCGGCCAGCTCACCATAGTTACTGCTTAGCGACTGGGCGCTACGTAGACCTTTTAGGTTATCCCACGAGCCATAACGATTGTCGTCGGTGGGCGCTAGTACCACAGCGCCAGACCAGCTATAAGGCTGCGCGAGGTCGTACTTTGCTTGGCGCTCAGGCGTCGTTAGGCTGACTTGGTTGGCCACCATGTCAAAACGCTTCGAGTCTAAGCCTGCAAGCATCGCATCCCACTGAGTTTCTTTAAACTCAACATCGACGCCTAACTTATCCGCCACCGCACGGGTGACTTCCACGTCGTAGCCGGTCAGCTTGCCACTTTCATCGTGATAGGTAAACGGCGGATAGGTACCCTCAGTACCCACATTGATCGTGCCGCCATCGTTGATGCGTTGCAGCATATCAGAGCCACCGCTCGCGGCGTTATCAGTCGCATTGCTGTCGGCGTCATTGGTAGTAGACTGACCACAAGCAGCGAGCAGGACTGTGCTGGCGGCGAGGGCTAAAAGAGTACGACGTTTCATAAGGCGTCCTTATAAGATGAATGAATAAGTCTAAAAGTGTCTAGCAAAAGTATAGGGTGCCATGCTGTAGGCAAAAGCTGTATAAGAAAACAGTATGATAAAACCATGCAGGTAAACACCTTTACAAACAAATCGTATTTGGACAGTGTCCGCACAGCGCGCATCGGCTTTAGCTGCCCGATTTGAGGACTGCAGATAAATTTTTCAATACTGTGGTGGCTACTTTCTGCATTTTCTTATCACAGCCTGTCCCTATCTTTCAAACAAAGGATTTTCAAACACAAAAGCTCAATTGTTTCTATACTAGCGCACTTAGGTAAGAATAAACGTACAAAAACAGTGAGTAACAGTCAGCTCTGTCCGTTTGTGGTCACAGCTCGCCTGAGAACTGATAGCGCTCCCCTGCGTGCCACATTTTGACAAAGGTCAACACCTTCCCTGCTGAATATGTCTGACGGCTCAGCACCAATGTGGGAGACTGCGGGGCAATCTGTAGCAGCGCGGCGATCTCATCTGGTGCTGCTAGCGCCTGAATGGTATAGCTACCGCGCTCCAGTGGACTTTTGGCAATCAAGTACTCACTGGTGTTGATAATGCTAAAGTCTTGTTCGATAAACTCAGGCAGCTTTTTTGCATCGACCCAGCGCTCTTCAAACTGTATGGGCTGAGCATCCGCAAAATGAATGATTTTTACTTCGTATAAGACCGCCGCACTACTATCCGCCGCGCTCCTCTCACCTGTGGTTGCCGCACTGTCGATAGCAAACTTACGGCGCAGCTCATCATCTAGCATACTTGCGGTGATCACACGTTTGCTCACCACCTGCGCTTGATAATCGCGGTTAGCTGACTTTAAGTCTTGGGCGATATTGCGCACCTCTACAAAGGTATGATTAAACTGCTGCTGGGCGACAAAGGTCCCAGAGCCTTGCCGGCGCTCTAATACTCGCTCCTCGCTCAGCTCTTTTAGCGCGCGGTTGACCGTCATGCGCGATACACCAAACTCCTCAGCCAGCGCCATCTCTGTAGAGATGGCCTCACCTGCTTGCCACTTCCCTGAGTGAATATTATCCAAGATTGCGTTTTTGATCCGCTGATAAGCGGGAACTTGTTTTGTCATGTCCGTGTTTTACCGTCAGTTTTAGCAAAATAATAGCTTCATAATACCATGACCATCCGTCGCCGCGGCAGCCCTCATCCATTAATCACTACCTGCGTTGGATCACCGACCACAGAAGACAAAGAAAAGCCGTCACCAAGACAGACGTACGTCAAAGATCTTACCCCATACAAAAAAATGCTTGCATGAAAAATAAATCTTTGATAATTTGTATATACAACTTATTAGGTACTTTCAATATTATCACTAAATGCCGCGCAAATAGACCACGTAAACATGCGGCATAAATAAGCGATGCACATTCAAAAGGATCTGTTCATGACTACTGCCAAAGAAACCACCACAAACAACACCCTCAAGGCAAACACCTTTACCCGCCGTGATGACAGCCGTGAAATCGCTGCGCCCACTGGTAGCGAGCTGCACTGTAAAAGCTGGCTGACCGAAGCGCCTTATCGTATGATTCAAAATAATCTACATCCTGACGTGGCCGAAAACCCAAAGAGTCTAGTCGTCTATGGCGGTATCGGACGCGCTGCCCGTAATTGGGAGAGCTATGATCAAATCCTCGCCTCTCTTAAAGAGTTAGAAGACGATGAGACCTTACTCGTACAATCTGGCAAACCCGTTGGCGTCTTTCAAACTCATGAAAACGCACCGCGCGTGCTCATTGCCAACTCTAACCTTGTCCCACGCTGGGCAACGTGGGAGCATTTTAACGAGCTGGATCGTAAAGACTTGTTTATGTATGGGCAGATGACCGCTGGGAGCTGGATTTATATCGGCACCCAAGGCATCGTTCAAGGCACTTATGAGACCTTTGTCGAGGCAGGCCGCCAGCATTATGATGGCGATTGGAGCGGACGCTGGATATTGACCGCTGGTCTTGGCGGTATGGGCGGCGCGCAGCCATTGGCCGCAAGCTTTGCTGGTGCGACCTCTTTGAACATCGAATGTCAGCAATCCAGCATCGATTTTCGTTTGCGCACCGGTTACGTCGATAAGCAAGCGGACGATCTCGATCATGCTTATGAGCTGATCAAGCAGCATACCGCCGCTGGTGAAGCCGTCTCTATCGCCCTACTTGGTAACGCCGCCGATATCCTGCCTGAGATGGTCAAGCGCGCCAATGCAGGTGAAATCAAACCTGACTTGGTCACTGACCAAACCTCTGCTCATGACTTAATCAATGGCTACTTACCAAGTGGCTGGAGCGTTGATGAGTGGAAAGCAGCACAAGAAAACCCAGAGCAACACGCGGCGTTGAGCAAAGCTGCCGCTGCCTCTTGTGCCGTACACGTACAGGCCATGCTTGATCTACAAGACATGGGTATCCCTGCCACTGATTATGGTAATAACATCCGCCAAGTGGCCTTTGATGAAGGGGTAAAAGACGCCTTTAATTTCCCAGGTTTTGTCCCCGCTTATGTACGACCACTGTTTTGTCAAGGTAAAGGGCCGTTTCGCTGGGTGGCGCTATCAGGCGACCCAGAAGATATCTACAAAACTGATCAAAAAATCAAAGAGCTGTTTCCTGAAAACACCCATGTGCATCGCTGGCTGGATATGGCAAAAGAGCGTATTCAGTTTCAAGGCTTGCCTGCCCGCATTTGCTGGTTAGGTCTGGGCGAGCGTGATAAAGCAGGCTTGGCATTTAACGAGATGGTCAAAAACGGTGAGCTCAAAGGCCCCATCGTCATCGGCCGTGACCATTTAGATACTGGCTCTGTCGCCAGCCCAAACCGTGAAACTGAGAGCATGAAAGACGGCTCAGACGCGGTGTCGGATTGGGCGCTATTAAATGGTATGCTCAATGTCGCAGGCGGCGCCACTTGGGTATCATTGCATCATGGCGGCGGCGTGGGCATGGGCTACTCGCAGCACTCTGGCATGGTCATCGTCGCCGATGGTACAGAGAGCGCAGCCAAGCGCTTGGCGCGCGTACTGGTCAATGATTGCGGCTCAGGGGTGATGCGTCATGCCGATGCCGGCTACGAGCTGGCAATCAAAACCGCCAAGGACTATGGTTTACATCTGCCGATGATTAAATAGCTTGCTCCTGTCCTTATATGCTCGGATGATATAAGGACATCATCAACACTTTATCAAGGACGATAATATGTCTGAACGTGATATTTTGCCTCCAGGCAGCTCTGTGTCTAGAACGCCTCTAGACAGTCCAGCACCTGCTAGCCTACGGTCTGAAAAGCTGCTATCCAAACCCATCGCACTAATACAGCTAATCGTATGTAGCGCTATTGGCTTGGTGATGTTTTTTGTGCCCTTTACCATCGGTGACAAAAGCACGATTTTGTTTGATCATGGGGCCACTTATCTGGTCACTCAGCAACACACCTTATCTGTGACCTTGTTGTTTTTGCTGATGATATTTGGTGTTGGCAAGCCATTCATAGACGGTTCATGGCGCAAAAACCTCACCCACAAGACCCTGACCGTGTTTAAGATAATCGGTTTGGTTTTGGCGGTGATGTATATGACTGGCACCGCCCCTGCCTATATGATGGAAGCTGATATGCTGCCATTTTTGTTTGAAAAGCTGGCATTACCCGTGGGTATGATTGTACCTATTGGGGCATTAATCTTGGCATTTTTGGTGGGTTTTGGTTTGCTTGAGATGGTCGGTGTGCTGATGCAGCCGATTATGAAACCGATTTGGAGAACGCCTGGCTCATCAGCTATTGATGCCGTTGCGTCTTTTGTGGGTAGTTACTCTATTGGTTTATTGATTACCAATCGTGTGTACCTACAAAAACAATACTCAGCGCGTGAAGCCGTCATTATTGCGACTGGGTTTTCTACGGTATCGGCAGCGTTTATGGTGATTGTTGCCAAAACCTTAAACTTGATGGAGTTTTGGAATGTATTTTTTTGGTCAACACTGGTGATTACCTTTATCGTCACCGCTATTACCGCTCGTATTCCGCCCATCAGCCTTTTTGACAATGACGTTGAACGCCCGCCACTCGATCATACCCGTGGCAAACGGCTGGCCGCCGCTTTTGATTTAGGCTTAGCGACGTCGCGTCAGGCAACTGACCTAAAACAGATTTTATGGTCCAATTTTCGCGATGGTCTTATGATGGCTGCTGCCATTGTGCCCTCGATTATTGCTGTCGGGCTGACCGGTCTTTTGTTAGCCAAATACACCCCAGTGTTTGATGTATTGGGTCTGCTTTTGTATCCATTTACGTGGCTCGGCGGCTTGCCAGAGCCTTTAGTGGCTGCTAAAGGTATGTCTGCTGGGCTCGCTGAAATGTTCTTGCCAGCCCTACTACTCAGTGAGGCAGATATCCTAACACGCTACGTCGCTGGGGTGATATCGATTAGCAGCGTGCTGTTTTTTTCTGCCATGATTCCGTGTGTGCTCGCAACAGAAATTCCATTATCGGTTGGCAAAATGATCGTCATATGGTTTGAGCGTGTGGCCCTTAGCGTCCTACTCGCAGCCGCGTTCGGACATTTTGCTATGTATGTAGGCTGGATGGCTTAAATCGCGTCATCTGCCAGCATCAGCGCCGATACCATTAAGTAAATCAGAACACTAAAGCATATTATTCATATTGTTTTTAACTTTGGGACTCTCCTATGACTGCTATCAAAACTCTGACTCTCCATCCACGTAAGCTAAGCTTTGAGATGCTACGTGATATCTATAATCACCCAGTCCACCTCACCTTACCCGCCAGCGCTTATGAGGCAATCGATGCCTCACATGACGATGTACGTACCATCATCGCACGTGATAAGAGCGCTTATGGTATCAATACTGGTTTTGGCCTGTTAGCAAAGACCCGTATCAACGATGACCAGCTCGAACTGCTTCAACGCAACCTGATCATCTCGCACTCAGTGGGTACTGGTGAGGCGCTACCAGACAACGTGGTCAGGCTAATTATGGTGATGAAAGTAGCCAGCCTCGCACAAGGCGTCTCTGGCGTCCGCCGCGAGGTCGTCGATAGTTTACTTGGCTTAATTAATCATCAAATTACCCCAAACATTCCGGCCAAAGGCTCCGTTGGTGCTTCTGGTGACCTTGCGCCTTTATCGCATATGACGCTGGCGATGATGGGCGAAGGTGACGTCTATGTTGACGGCAAAAAAGTCCCCGCCGCTGAGGCACTAGCGCAGCATGGTCTTGAGCCTATCACCCTAGCAGCCAAAGAAGGCCTTGCCCTTATCAATGGTACACAGGTCTCAACGGCACTGGCATTGCGCGGTTATTTCTTAGCAAGAGATTTACTTGAGACCGCCACCATCGTCGGCTCTATGTCAATTGACGCCGCCAAAGGCTCGGATGCGCCATTTGATGCCCGTATTCATGAGGTGCGTGGCCATCACGGTCAGATAGAGATCGCCAAAGCGCATCGTCAGCTGATTAAAGGCAGTGCTATTCGTGCTTCGCACAATGACGAGCAAGACGATCGCGTGCAGGATCCGTATTGCTTACGCTGTCAGCCACAAGTGATGGGTGCTTGCCTTGATATCATCAACCAAGCAGGCAAGACGTTATTAATAGAATCCAATGCGGTGACGGATAATCCCCTTATTTTTAACAATGAAGATGGTCCAGTAGCTATCTCAGGGGGTAATTTCCATGCCGAGCCAGTGGCCTTTGCCGCAGATATGCTCGCTTTGGCAATCGCTGAGATTGGCTCTATGTCTGAGCGCCGTGTGGCGTTATTGATTGATGCAACCTTATCAGGTGGCTTACCGCCATTTTTGGTAGAAAATGCAGGGGTAAACTCCGGCTTTATGATCGCTCACGTGACGGCCGCAGCGCTGGCTTCAGAAAATAAGTCTATGGCTCACCCAGGCAGTGTCGATAGCATCCCAACCTCTGCCAACCAAGAAGACCATGTGTCGATGGCCACCTATAGCGCCCGCCGCCTATATGAGATGGCGCAAAATACCGCTACCATCGTTGGTATTGAGCTATTGGCTGCTGGTCAAGGGATTGACTTCCATCATAACCTTGCTACTTCCGAAGCATTACAGGCTGCGCATCAAAAGCTGCGTGAACAAGTCGCTTTTTATGACAAAGATCGCTACCTAGCCCCCGATATCGAAGCAGCAAAACAGCTGGTATTAGATGGCGCACTGACAAAGCATTGGCAGGCACTGCGTAGCGATTGGTACGAGTCTAAATAAATAGCATCCTTCTATATAGTCAATTCACTTTAAAAATGACATAGCGCTGCTGGGATGAATTTTATGCAGCCTCTGGAGTGACGAAGTCACACAGCAAGCAAAGAAAATTTATACCAGTCGCACTGTACTTATTTTATAGCGGATCGACTATACACAAGCAATACGGATTAAAGGAAATCAGCGATGAGCCTATCAATGTCTGACACAGCCGTGAGCCACAGCGCCGCTGATATGAGCCGCTGGACTGGACGTGCCGAGCCGTTTGAGTCTGCACGCGCCCGCTATTGGTATCAAATAGCGCAGCCTTATACCTTTGATAGCAGCAGTCAACAAAACAACCAGCAAAACGGCCAGCGCATTGGACTGGTTGGGTTCGCTTGTGACCAAGGTGTCAGACGTAATCAAGGACGCGTGGGTGCACGAGCTGCGCCGCCTTTGATTCGTCAGGCATTTGCTGCGCTGCCCGTCATCGCTGAGCTGCAACAACGCTTTGATGGGCAACTATCAACGCTACTGGGGGATGCGGGCGACATACATTGTCATGATAATGATGATTTTGCCGAGCGTAGCCTTGAGCAAGCTCAATTAACCTATGCTGATAAAGTCAGTCACATTATCCAGCAAGGCGGCCTGCCCGTCGGACTTGGTGGTGGTCATGCCATCGCTTATGGTAGCTTTTTGGGATTGTGGCAGGCGCTACAGCAGCCAGATGCTACCAGTAACAACGATGCGCCGCTGCGTATTGGCATTATTAACTTTGATGCGCATTTGGACATTCGTCAGTCTGATGTCGCCACCTCTGGTACACCATTTCGCCAAATAGCCGAGCACCTTGAGGCGCAAGATCAGCCATTTCACTATTGCTGTATCGGCGTCAGCCGGTTTTCCAACACTGCTGCACTCTTTGACCGTGCTGAGCAGTTAGGCGTGCATATTATCAGTGACGAAGATTGCGCCAATAAGAAATGGAAAAAACTTGCGGCGCAAATAGAGACCTTTATCAATGACGTTGATATCATCTATTTAACCATTGATATGGATTGCTTGCCAGCAAGCGTGGTACCGGGGGTCAGTGCGCCCGCCGCTTATGGTATTAATTTGGCATTCGTTGAGCGTGCGGTCAAATGTATCATGGCATCAGGCAAAGTAAAAATGGCTGATATCGCTGAGATTAACCCGACTTTTGATATTGATGCACGCAGCTGTAAAGTCGCCGCGCGCCTCTTAGCGACTATTATCGAGCAGCATTTACTTTTATTATAAATAAATCGATATAGAATCAAAATGTGGTTGCTATTGATATAAGTGACTGGGATAAATTTTGCGAAGCCTTTGTCTCGCTTGCGCACAACAAGCGAGTAAAATTTGTACCAGTCACGCTATAACATTTTTAAAATAAACCAACCATAGAAGGTTACTGAAGTAAATTTTGCACACCCTCTGTCAGCAGCACCACAGCAAGAAGCGTTTTTACCAACGACACACTGTCTATTTTAAAGTAAACGGACGATGGATGGCTGCACTAAATCTATACTAATAAGCAGGAGCACACCATGACTCATACAATAAATCCTACAGATCAAATGCATATAAACGACTCCATCCTGACTTCATTTGATCACATCATTATCAATGCCAATCTTGCCACCTTTTCAGCGCAATACGGCTTTGATATTTATCGCGACAATCAAAGCGCCAATCAAAACAATGATCAAAACAAAAGCACTCCTTATGGTCAGTTAGAAAGCGCCGCTATCGGTATCAAAGACGGCAAAATCGCATGGATTGGTACGTATGAGCAAATCAAGCCGCATCTGACTCATTATAAAAGCGATCAAATCAAAAACGTACATGGCAACTGGATCACGCCCGGACTTATCGATTGTCATACCCATATCGTGTATGGCGGCAATCGCAGCAACGAGTTTGAAGCACGCTTGCAAGGTGCCAGTTATCAAGATATCGCCGCACAAGGTGGCGGCATCGTCTCAACTGTTAGCGCTACTCGTACAGCAAGTGAGGAAGAATTATTTACCCAAAGTGAAAAACGTCTGCTCGCCCTCTTGCGCGAGGGCGTGACCAGTATCGAGATCAAATCAGGCTATGGACTGGACTTAGACACTGAGCGTAAAATGCTAAAAGTCGCTCGTGCGCTCGGCGACAAACACCACATTCATGTTAGCACCACGTATTTGGCCGCCCATGCGCTACCGCCTGAGTATAAAGACCGTGCCGATGACTATATTGAGCAAGTTTGCCAGTGGTTGCCCATCTTACATAGCGAGGGCTTAATCGATGCGGTCGATGGTTTTTGTGAAAACATCGCCTTTAGTAGTGAGCAAATTAAGCGCGTCTTTGATGTTGCTCGCTCATTAGATTTGCCTGTGAAGCTGCATTCTGAGCAGCTCTCAAACATAGGTGCCAGCGCTTTGGTAGCAGAATACCAAGGATTATCAAGCGACCATCTTGAGCACTTGGCAGAAGATGATATCAAAAAAATGGCCACAAGCAACACGGTAGCCGTGCTATTGCCAGGGGCTTTTTATACGCTGCGTGATACCAAGCTGCCACCGATTGAAGTATTGCGCAAGCATCGGGTGCCAATGGCTATCTCAACCGATTGCAACCCCGGCACCTCGCCGCTCACCTCGCTGTTATTGGCGATGAATATGGGCTGTACACTATTTTATCTCACTACTGAAGAAGTGTTGGCAGGGGCAACCGTGCATGCAGCGCAAGCATTAGGCCTCGCCAAAAAAGGCAAGATAGAAGTGGGCTGTGATGCTGACTTGGTATTATGGGACATCGCCCGCCCTGCTGACCTTGCTTATCAGATGGGATTAAACCCTATCACAGGTATCATGGTACAAGGCAGATGGCGTGAGACGGTATAACAAACCACTATAAAAACCTATTCACAACAAAAAATCTGGCAATACTTTATTGCCAGATTTTTTCTATTTTCAAAATTCAAACGAGCCTAGGCACCTTCTTCTTTATATAGTTAGCTGAATGTAAAACTGTTATGGATTTGAACGCGCTACTGGTATAAATTTCACTTGCGTGCTGCGTTCCCAGAGGCTGCGCAAAATTCATCCCAGTAGCGCTATGACATTTTTAGAGTGTATTGACTATACTATAATAAGCACATGACAAAAACCTAACCCACCGTCTATACCTTAACTATATTGATATGCCAGATATGCCTGATCAACCATTATCAAACACCAGTAGTAGCCATCTTGCCGCAGAAGCATTTGCTGCGCTACCGCCTATCATGCAGGCGCGGCTAATACAAAGCCAGCGTGTGATATTGATCGCCAACAACCCGTCGATAGACACAGCAAGCTTAAAGGCGCTGTTGCAGCCTACTGATATGTTGGTGTTATTTAATGATTTTATTCATGCAGACTTCTTTGCCCATCATCCGCTCGCCAAAGATTTGCCAAAGCTGCTATTTTTTAGACAAATCGGTGACAGTAAACTGCATTTTGGCCTACCACCACGCAGCAATAATGTGACAGCGATGCTCGATATGACCAAGCAAGCACCGCTTGGCATCTTGTTTGGCAATACTGCCTATCAGTTTCCCATGCCATGCGATGATCCAAACCCCGCTGATGATCCCATAACGGCCAACCGAGTGCTAGAGATTCCAGAACCGCTTGAGAAACTATTACATAGCGATGAGTATTGCGCTGTGCTATCAGAGCAGCATAAAGTAGTGGCGGATTATCCTATCTTTACTGATATTCATTCCTCTGCGCCGACGTCAGGGTTTTTATTATATCGGTTACTGTTGTCTGCACGCCTGCATATTCAGCAAAAACAGAAAGCTGAGACGCTGCTATCAATAGTGATGTTGGGTTTTAATCATGATGATAAGACCGCGCATTTTTGGGAAGGTCATAATTGGGCGTTTGAGCGGCAAGCGCTTGCAACGCCGCCGACAGGTGTGAAGATTATCCGTCAGTATTAGTTGCCCATCAAAACTCATTACTCTTTGATACTAACTACTCATTGATACTAGTGACGCATCGGGATTAGCAGAACTAAGAGCCGTCTACACATACGGCGCAGCTGGACAATGGGCGGCGTCAATCTCAGCGCTACTTGGCTGCCGAAGAATCTCAATGGGCACTGTCTGCGCCTCTTGCCAGTCAATCAAACCTAGCTGCGCAAACGCTACCAGCCAGCCTGCCATCGGCCAATGTTGCCATTTATCATAAAAGCGATTGGCATTAATCACTATGCTATCGAGATGATTGAGCGGCGGCCGGTAGACACTATGCTGCTGATGGTAAACCACGTCGTTGGTCAAATAAAAATCAATGTCTAAAGCACGTGCCATAAAAGCAAAGTCGGTGTCTTCAGCGCCGTAGCCGACATAATCGGTATCAAAACCGCCGATCCGCTCAAACTGATGACGCATTATCGCAAAGCAAAGACTCCAAAATGCGTCATAGTCTTGCGTTTTTTTAATATTAGCATCGACATTGTCATTGCGATGTTGGGTAAAATTATCACGATAAGGGTTAAATACCGACAGCTGGTCTAAGGCGTCGGCGGCCAATTTACCTTGCTGTAGTTGACTACCCTCATCATCCGTCAAAGGGCGCGTTAAATAACGCGGCTGGCCCATCAGTAGCGCATCAGGATACGTTTGCAATTTATCATATAACCCGTCGATAAAGTCATAGGCGACGATACAATCCACATCCAAAAAAACCATAGCCTCATAGCTAGCACGTGCAGCGCCAAGATTACGGTTACGACCGATATCAAACGAGGCGCTACTCGTCAATCCATGCTCAGTCGCTGTAGTCGTTGCTATCTTAATAATATTTAAATCGTAATCTGCCAGACGTTCAGCCTCGGCGTCATCATTAACGATAACCACCTCGCGCGGCCTAACGCTACCCTGCGCCAGACTAGCAAGTAGATTATAAAGATGACGATTGCGCCCATAGCAAGTCGTTATTACACTCACGGGAATGGTGTTATGTGCGGCGTCTTGAGTTCTGGTTGTCGTTGTCATGGAAATATTTGCTCTTATTATTATAAGTTTCTTTGTTATTTGTTATTTTTTAGGTTTTAAGTCCAACTGCGGCAATAGCCATTCTGCAAACCAATCTTTTACGGAAATGTAGTCAGCAATGCTATTCATAAAGCGTTGCACTGCCAGATTGGCTTGCCTATCTGTCAAAGCAGTCTGCTCATGGTCAATTGACTTATTATTCGTGGAGAGAGAAGACAATAGGTTCTGACTATCCATACTAGAGGCTTTGGCGATAAACTGTGGCCAACTAAGCGCACGACCTTGTTCGATTAATGCTTCTGCCATCACTTCTTGCTCACGGTGCGGGCGCACATCAGGCAATACAATAAGCGGCGTGGCATAATCATAGGCCTGCGCAATTGCGTTCAAGCCACACGCCATCAATAACAGATGACTATAGGCGATAAATGGCATCACATCATCGACGTGGGCGGCAATATCGACACAATGCCGTACTTCATCATTGATAGGGCCAAGAGAGACAATTATAGCGTCTGGTAGTATTTGGCGTAGCTTTGGCAACTTGGCATCAATCGCTTCGTGCCCGCCATAGCCTTTAATCACAGTAACGATAAAAGACTTATCGACGCTGGCGACCAGTTGTTTATGAATAGCATTATCATGGGTCAATGTCATAAGCTCGTCCATAAACTTACAAAAGCTAGGCAAACCTTGGGCTTTGCTTGGCAAAAAATCCAGATATAGCGTTTTTTGTCGTACCCAGTCTGGCGTGGCTGCCGCCTCCAATGCTTTAGGATAAGGAGCTAACAATCCAAGCGCGCCCGCAAAGGCGTTTAAGTGCGGCGCATCATCACGCTCGCCTGCCAGCCGTACATAGAGATAAGGCACGCTAGCGGTACGGCATAGCATAGCGACTTCGGCGCTAACATCAATAATCATCAGGTCAATCTGGCGCTGATAAATGGTATCAAGCAGCTGCCAACTGCGTCTCTGGATGTCTTTGTTACCCACTGGCGAGTAGTGCAAACAGCTTGGCTGCCAATACTCACCTGCTCGCCCCGCTAGCACATCATCTGGTCGCTCATCCTCCGCGTCTAAACGTACGATGTGCTCATCATTTATACTGCTAAAGCGATAACCATCAGCCGGTAAACTGGTAAACACCGTCATTTTCGAACGCAGCTCTGGTGGTAGTAAGGCGGCCAGCTTATCTGCTTGGCGGCAGTGCCCCGAGCCGTGGTGATGAGCATAATAGCCGATACGCATGGTAAAAAAGCTCCTAAGAGATGAAGGCAGTCATTGATAGTCATTGATAGTCATTGATAGTCACGACATAAAGAAAAAAGGAGAGAACGCTAGGGCGTGTCTTGGATGCTATCGCTGTCATCAACCGCTATTGCCTGCTCATATAAACGCAGATAACCATCGACCATCGCAGCGACTGAACAAAACTGCTCAGCGCGAGCACGACAGGCTGCTCGTGAAATATGCTGAATGTCAGTAAACGCTTGTATAAATGCCTTTTTATCCTTTTTGGGTACGATGATGCCCGTCTGATGCGTGATAATCTCAGCACTGGCACCGACATCGAAGCCAATCACAGGTGTACCGCAAGCGAGGCTCTCAGCGAGCGTCAGACCATAAGGCTCATCCCAAGTACTGGTAAATAGCATGGCGGTGACTTGGCTTAACTGCTTGTTGATTTGATTCTTACTTAAATGACCAACATAATTAAATAACGGTGCAGCGCTCGCTCCATCGGCTTCTAATAGCGGCGCTACATAGTCATCGAAGTATTCCTCATTACTTTTGGGACCTGCAATAATTAGGCGCTTGCCTGCCGCTTTGCAGTATTCCATCGCCAAATGCGTACCCTTTTCAGGACAAATGCGCCCGTACCAAAAATACACTTCATCAGCAATTGGGTTTGTATTGGCAGTAAATGAGTGGACATCAATGCCGTTATAGACCACATGCGAGGGCACAAATTCAGCAAATAGCTGCTGCTGATGACCACTGATCGCCGTAAACTGAGTCTGCGTACCCAGACGTAGCGTCAGTAGTGCCAGACGCAGCTGCGGAAAAATCGGCGTATGAAACGTGGTAAAAAACCGCGCGCCAAACGCCTGCCCCATCATCATCGGCACATGGTGCAAGCTATGATTGTGTACCACATCTATCATCCCTTGCTCATCACGGCTAATGATATCGCGCAGCGCCTGCTGGTAGACCAGATACTGATAAAGCTCCTCGCGGCTCATCTCTACTGACTCATGCTCATCGGCATAAACTGTTTTTTCAAACTCATCACGGGTCATAAAGGGTGCTAGTGTGGCATGGGTTTGACTGTCCGCATGAGCGTAGAGCAACACCTGATGGCCTTGCGCCACCAGCTCATCACAGATCAGCTGAGTGATCATCTCAAGACCACCTGCATAAGGCTGGGCAATGGGATATAACGAGTGCGCGATGATGGCAATACGTAGTGGTCTTCTTACTTTAGCGCTTGCCCCATCGGTTGTCTCACACGCCGCTGATGACTCAGGCAAGTCATATATTTTATCCATAACGATGTTAGGGGTTTTAGCTTTTATATGACTATTTGGGTTGGTTTTGATAGAAGTCAGCATACGTCATCCATTTATTATTTTATTATTCAGCTATATATTTTTTATTGGATCGGTGTTATTTGGGCGCTTATTTTTAGTAATATTATCTCTAGCGGTATTGTTATTTTTAGCGATATTATTTTTAATCACACCGCTTTGGTTTACAGTGTTATTGATCTCGTCATACGTATCATGCTCATCAGCATAGCGATCATCCACCTCAGGATGATACCCATAATTATCAAAAGCCACTTTTGCTGACCATGGCTTGAGGACAGTGACCACAAGCGCACTGACAAATAACAAAGGCGAATACAGCGCTGATAGCGGTGAGGTCACGGCCAAGGTAATGACATTAAGTATGAGTAGCAGTTTTGGTAAGGCACAAACATTGGCCTGCCATACGCTGCGGCGGCTACTAATCACCGCCTGTTTGGGCGTACACACAAATGGCTTGTCGCGGCCCCACAGCACAGGCCACCATGACAACGCGCCGATTTCCCAAAAGTTTAGGTGCAGTGCCCACGCTCGTAGCTTATTGATAAAGGTTGGCGTAACGTGATGAGCTACCTGCTGATTAAGCGGTGAGCGGTCTTGCACATAGGCCCACAGCCGTCGCAACAAAAACACGCCATAAGCGGCATAAACCACATATAAGGGCGTAAGCAACATCGCCATATCCAACTGTGCGCCTATTACCAGTGCCGTCAGCACGATAAGCAGCGTACAGACATGCAGCACGATAAAAATCCCCGTAAAATTAATCCAGGCACTCAGCTGCGAAAAATGCGCACGCATATACTGCAAACGCTCGCCCATCGTCTGGCTTACATTTGTATTTGCGCTGCTATCAGCGGTTAGAGATGACGGCGTAACAAAGTAACGGTTGAGCACCTGTACATTGCCATATACCCAGCGCTGCCGCTGAGCGATCAGATCACACAGCGTGGTGGGCAATATACCAGTAGCAATCACCTTGGGTATAAAACGACTGTACAAACCCATACGATGGAGCAGCACCCCCATTTGCGCATCTTCAGTAATAGATGCTCCTGACCAGCCGCCCAAACCCACCAGAGCATCTCGGCGTATCACCGCGTAAGTACCGGTAGATAACGCCCGCTGACGATTAAAAGATCGATATAAATGATGGTTAAAATAATGGTTTAATTCGCTATGGACATCCGCTTTATCTGCATCACGATAAAACTGCGGAAACTGCAATAAAGCATGCTCAGGATACTCGTGGATCGCGCTGATAATGGCATCACGAGCATGTGGCAACGCCTGATAATCACTATCGACCACCACCACATGACTGGCGCTAGGGTCCATCAGTCCTAGCGCCAAGTTGAGCGCACCAGACTTAAACCCTGCCACCGCATCGATATGATAAAAATGCACATTGAGATGCGGCTCTAAGCCATGACAAAAATCTGCTAAAGGCTTATAAAACTCACGCTTAATATGGTTGTTATCTATGATTAAAACCTCATCGTCGGCCGCTTTGATGGCTAGTAGCGATTGTATGGTCGCAATCACCATTGTGGTAGGCTCAGCACGGGTCATCAACTGAAAGCTCAAGCGTATCGGCTGCGCGCCCTCTGCATGAGTCCTCGCCTGATCGATAGTACTGACTGCATCATCTGCTAGACGCTCGATCCGCTCAAATTTACCGACAGGTTGCATGCCATTGTTTGTGTCATTTTCTATACCCTTTTGGGTGTTTTGGCGGTAGGGCTTTAGGCAATCATTGCTACGTAGATGGCTGATTACTTGCTCGTTTATATGGTTATTTATGTTTAATACAGGGTCTTTATACCAGCTGGTCTGCGCGCGTTTGGACGCTGGTAGATAAGCACCAAAGACATGCGCCGCTCGATTGTTCATAGCTTCACGGCCATTATCGTTATGATTCTGACCAACGCTGCAAGCAAACTGCTCAGCATTTGGCGTATCCTGTATTACTGGATATAAGTCCGACATACCTGAGCGGCCATCAGAATAGACCTCCTTATTGACTGTCATGATTCATCCTTTGATAAATATATCGACATTGTCAGCGGCATCGTTTGCCCGCGATATGAATGATTGATGATATAAACCCGTGCGATAAACACTGAGATAATTGATGATAGTCAAAAAGATCGGTGATAATTACTTATAAACTGTCTAAAAAAATAGATTAATGTAACTTCAAGTAAAACATGTAAAAACTTTTATAAATTAATACTTTATAATCCAAAAAACTTTAGGCGGCGTCTACTATAATCGACACACTCTAAAAATGTCATAGCGCTACTGGGATGAATTTTGCGCAGCCTCTGGGAACGCAGCACGCAAGTAAAATTTATACCAGTAGCGCGTTTAAATCCATAACAGTTTTACATTCAGCTAACTATACCTCGAGTTTACAACCAGTCTTTGCACTCATAAATATTTTATACAGACAAAAAAATACCGCACTTATATATGATAAGTGCGGTATTTGACAGTGCCTCAACAGCCAGAAGGTGTTAGTTTAAGATACCATAAGCGCACAGTGCGTCCGCCACCCGTTTAAAGCCAACGATATTGGCCCCTGCCATATAGTCGATATAGCCGTTGTCCGTTTGACCATAGTTTGCTGATGCTTCAGCTGCACCGTCATGGATGTTTTTCATAATGCGCTTTAGGCGCTCATCGATTTCTTCAAAGGTCTTGTATTGACGTACCGAGTTTTGTGACATCTCAAGACCTGAGACTGCCACGCCGCCTGCGTTTGCTGCCTTACCTGGCGCATAGTGCACACGGTGCAAACGGATATGATCGACTGCCTCTGCTGTCAGCGGCATGTTTGCGCCTTCGACGATATATCTGATGCCGTTTTCGACCATATGTTTGGCATCGTCTTCGTTGACTTCATTTTGTGTGGCTGATGGAATGGCGATATCACCTTTGATGTGCCAAGGCTTTTGCTGCGCGAACCACTCACCACCATAGACATCGACATAATCGCACAGTGGCTTACTCTGGGCTTTTTGCGCTTTTAGCCAATCGATTTTTTCTTGATTTAGGCCATTTGCATCATAGAGCGTCCCTTGTGAGTCGGAGACCGTCAGAACTGTCGCGCCTAGCATGCAGGCTTTTTCGGCGGCATGGAGCGAGACGTTGCCTGCCCCTGACACCAGTACTTTTTTGCCTTCGATACTTTCGTTTTGAGCAGCGAGCATGTTTTCTAAGAAGTACACCGCACCGTAGCCTGTCGCTTCTGTACGCATCAAGCTACCACCGAATCCCACCCCCTTACCTGTCAACACGCCACCGTATTCGCGCGTTAAGTTTTTGTACATGGCAAACATATAGCTGACCTCACGGCCGCCGACACCGATATCACCAGCTGGCACATCGATGTCTTTATTGACATAGTGGTGCAGCTCACGCATAAACGCATAGCAAAAGCGGCGAATTTCGCTGTCTGTTTTGCCTTTAGGATCAAAATCAGCGCCCCCTTTACCGCCGCCCATCGGCAGACCCGTCAAAGCGTTTTTGAATATTTGCTCAAAGCCCAAAAACTTAAGCACTGACTGGTTGACGGTTGGATGAAACCGTACGCCGCCTTTGTAAGGGCCAAGAGCGTTGCTGAACTGGACACGCCAGCCGCGGTTGACTTGTACTTCACCTTTATCGTTTTCCCAGTTGACGCGAAAGCAGATAATACGATCTGGTTCAACCAAACGCTCGAATATCTTCATTTTTTGAAATTCAGGATGGGCATCATATAAAGGCGCGATAGTCAGTGCCACTTCTTTTACGGCTTGGACAAATTCAGGTTGATGGGCGTAACGCGCTTCGACTTTTTCGATGGCCTGACTGATACTCATATAGGTTCCTTAGGATAAAAATGGTGGACGTGTTTATTTACATCGATGTCGCGTCGTATGGCAACAAACGAAGGGGATTATGGACATTGATGTAAGACTACAATCGCCCCTATACACTGCGGTATATAGAGGCTCGTGGGAGTAGAAAAGCGGGATAATGTGACGCCTGAACAAGACGCTCAGTAGCAATGACCGTTTCTATCGTATAACTATATATCATTTTTTTGGGGTATAAGTCTAGTGAATATCACCATCATAAAAAGTTATGGTCAACGTTTTTTGTATAAATCATTCGTTTGTCTGGCCGCTACGCAGGCTGCTAGGCATTGAGAACATAAAGTAAAGCGCTGGGTAAATGAAACAAAAATTGCTACAGGCCTACTGTCTGATTGCAAGCGGCTGAGCCAAATAGGGAGAATAAAACCCTATCGCCAACTTTAGTTCGTCTTAAAATTAAAAACAACGGATAAAAGGTTGATAATGACAACTAGACGGTCAAAAAATAGCAGAACCCAGCCATTTGTTTGCTGTAACATATATCAATATAAGTAGTAAGGGTTTATAATGATCGACGTTTGCTTCAGCCCTTTTTAGTGTCGCTGATAGTGATCTCATCTATTCAATAACCCGTCATAGAGAAAGTGATATGCGTACAGATTCGTTCCAGCAAATCTTGGAAGACCTAAACAGCTCATCTGCCGATGTCGAAGCATCTGCCCTAATTTCTAACGATGGTCTAATGATCGCATCAGCCCTACCGTTAGGCGTTGATGAAGACCGTGTTGGCGCTATGTCAGCCGCTTTATTGTCATTGGGTGACCGTGCAGGTCGCGAGCTGGCGCGTGGTAGTATCGATCGTATTATGATCCAAGGCGAAAAAGGCTATGTCATCATGACCTCAGCAGGCGATGAAGCGGTATTGACCATCATGGCCAAGTCAAACGCCAAGCTCGGTTTGATCTTTTTGGACATCAAACGCGCCTCAGAAGCCCTAGCAAAACTTATTTAATCGATCATTATTTGCCAGTCAATCACGACGAATACAACGATAGATAAATACAACGATAAATAAAGGAGATTACTATGGGTTCGCCAATCCCTGATGCACCAAAGCCGGATATGCCAGCTGAGCAGATGACGCTGACTTACTATGATGGCACCTCTCGGACTGTCTATGATACAGGTGTAGAGCGTCCCTACCCAGATGGTAAGCTCATTGTCTCGCGTACCGATTTAGACGGCATTATCACTCACGTCAACGACGCCTTTGTCGAGATTAGTGGCTACCACGTCGATGAGCTCATCGGTAAACCGCATTATATTTTGCGTCATCCTGATATGCCAAAAGCCGCTTACAAAGACCTGTGGGATACTGCTGAGTCTGGACAAAAATGGCATGGCTATGTCAAAAATTTATGCAAAGACGGCAGTCACTACTGGGTATATGCCACGGTCGTGCCCAATATTCGCCGCGGCGAAACTGTAGGATACACTTCAGTACGCCGTAAGCCATCACGCAGCAAAATCGAAGCGGCAATGGCTCAGTACGCCCAAATGAAACAAGATGAGGAAGGCTAAATCATGACGACACACAATATGTTAATCGCCCCTGATTTTTCGCCTGAGCGTTTTGCAGGTTGGCATATGTTTAACACCTTGATTCAAAAGCGTGCCAACTTAAACATGCACCTAAATACGCCAGCCTCACACGCAGAGCAACAACAAATCATCACGGCTGGGGACATTCAGGTTATCTATGCCAATCCTTTTGATGCGGTAACTTTGATCCGTGAACAAGGCTACAAAGCGGTCGCACGTCCTATCGGCAAATCTGACGAAATGGTCATCGCCGCTGGTGCCAACAGCGACATCAACGCCTTAGAAGATATCAAAGCTGGTGCCACCATCGCGATGGCAAACAACCGCGATGTCAAGCTGATCGGTTTGCGCCTGCTTGAGGCTGTCGATATAGAAGAGTCTGATCTGAGCTGGGATGTCACCGAAACATATCAAGCTGCCGCGCGTAAAGTCATCAAAGGCGATGCGCAGGCAGCGTTCTTTTTGGCAGAGGTATTTCACGGTTTTTCTCGTCTGACCAAAGCTCAGCTATCGGTACTGATCGAAAGTGATTTGGCTGATATCAGTCATGTGCTGCTGATCAAAGACGATTTTCCAGATACCGATATCTTTATGAATGCCATACTCAACCTGCACAACGATCCAGACGGTCAAGAAGCATTGGCCGAGCTGGGTATGCCGCAAGGATTTGAGGTCATGGATGAAGAAGACGCCGAGTTTATGATTGATTTGATGGAAACCTTGCTTGATTAGTCGTTACTTGCTATCTTGCTTTGGCTGATTTTATTTTTCATGGTCGATGACAGTCGTCATCGCCGTGATTATTGGGTCATGTCCATACAACGCAACACCATAGGCGCAGCCGCTATCAAGGCAAGAATAACCGCAACAAAGATGTGATCTAAAGGATCCTGTTATGTCTGATGTAGATCTGATCAAAGAAGCCGAGACCGAGGCGCGCCGTGCGTTTCGCTTTTACTCACGCAAAGTATTTTTGGCACCTGCCAATCGTCACTTTCATGAACAGCGTATCAACGCTGCCCTACTGCTGAGCGAAAAAGAGCCGCTACAGGGCGCGGTGGCAGATTTTTTTTATGGCTGCTGGTACGATATTCCTTACGATGTCAATAACCTATTTACCCGTATTAAAGACCGTCTGTACCCTCATGTTGCACAAGGCTTTCGCGACTGCATTGACAAAAAACGCTACATCCAGCGCAACAGTATGCTGGCGACGCGTTGGAGTGTATTGATATCGCCGTCGCTCAATGAGCAAAAACAGCGACTGCGCATCAGTAGCGACGATGCCAAAGAAATCTCCAAAGACATCACCGCCGAGCTGATGCAAGCACGTGCCGAGGAGGACTGGGGCACGATTGAACAAATCGAAAACGAGTTTTTTGCCCACTGTATCGCTCGCAATGACCGTCTGGCTTTTTCTTTGGTTTGGTTTCGCTTAGGCAAAAGCGACTGGCACTTTGATGAGCGCTGGAACAACTGCCAACAACGTCTTGACCAAACCAAAACCATCAAAACTTAACTTATCGCCTGTTTTATAACTTCATCACAATGGTAGCCGCTATGTCCTCTTACTTAAATGCTGATAAAACCTATCTTACCCTAACCCCAGCCGGTATTTTTGAGGCATTTTCCCAAAGCGAACCTACAGAGGAGCAGCTATCGTTACAAGACCTACTCTCTTATGAGCAAACCCTACTCGCCGCTGATTGGCTAGAGCGCTACTCTGAGACGTGGTTACAGCGCTTTATAGAGGCCGGCTGGATCGAAAAGTTGTCCCTGTTTTTGCCCGCGCCCAACTTACCATTGGATCAGTTTTTGCCTTATGTCGTCGCAAGCCTATCTGGTAAGCGCCGTGCCGCTATCGGCTCTGATGAGGGCTTTTGTCTGGCGCGCATCGGCTATAACCAAGAAGAAGCGGATATGCTGAGTGTGGCGGCGGCTGACTTTTCAGGCTTCATGCTGCGCCAAAAACAACGCGGCTGGGCAGTAGAAAGCCAAGCAATTTCGTTTTTTCAGCAGGTTGACTTGTTGATTCCTGAGACCAGTTTTGTGTTTTTGTGGATTGATGGCTCAGGATATGTGCTGATCATCGATGGCGAGCCGCTCACCAATAGCCGCGCTTTTGTAGAGCTGGTTTGGGCACTCAAAACCTCTGGACTCCGATTTTTAAATTAAGCACCTATGGCGTACTTGCTCATAACTCCTGACGGTCATTACTTTTATAAACATCAACATAGAAATAGACATGACTGACGTATCATATTCTCATTAAAAGGCACGCACCCCACTTCTATGTTTGCGTTTATAGCAGACAACTTGGTGCGGTGCGCGCTCTTTTTATCCACAACGCCCTCCTTTATCTTTATACCATACCGCTATGCTTTTATATAAGCAATGAGATAGCTGACAGCGGCACACTTCGCAACGATACTACCCTCATACGTAACAGTAGCTAGCACCGTATTGCGTCATACTGACCTTTGACGTATGCCAACCTTTACTTGTCTGTTTTTGCGGCTGGTAAGCGTATCTTAGAAGTCGGCTACGGCATGGCGTTGTCTAGCCTGCTACTCAACCACAGACGTGCTGATATTACTGCAACTGACTATCATCCGACGGTTGAGTATTTCCTTGACCGTAATACCACTTTAAACAATAACAAAACGCCTGACGTGATGGCCGCATCTTGCCACTGCTGGCGCGTGATCCAGTGAGCCATTAGGGGTTTGTAAATCCGCTGTGACATTGCTTGGTCAAAAAAAACAAACCAAAGTTTATTTAATAATATGATTGCAATCGCAATATCATTCTTCTAGCATGAATTGATAGATAGCAATTGCGCATAAACCTCAAATAACTTTGAACAATATCAATTATATAAATAATATCAGGCAGATAGATATGAAAAATACCAACACTCCCCTACGTATCGACATCGTCTCAGACGTGGTGTGCCCTTGGTGCGTCGTTGGCTACCGCCAACTGGCCGCAGCGCTTGAGCAAAGCAATACAGACTATGAGATACATTGGCATCCTTTTGAATTAAACCCAAAAATGCCAAAAGAAGGACAAAATATGCGTGAGCACATCATGGAAAAGTATGGCTCAAGTAAGGCAGAATCGGATGCCAGCCGTGCCAGAATAACAGAGGCGGGAAATGAGGTCGGCTTTCAGTTTCACTTCAACGACGACACATGGATGCACAATACCTTTAATGCGCACCAGCTCTTGCACTGGGCCGAAAAACAAGGCCACAGACATGAGTTAAATCAAGCGCTTTTTGCAGCGCACTTCACGGACAACCGCGATATATCGGATAACACGGTACTGGCCGATATCGCAGCAGAGGTCGGCTTAGATCGAAGCGAGGCACTGGCGGTCTTAGCAGACCAGCGGTTTGCTCGAGAGATACGCGCAGAAGAGCAGCACTGGCAGCAGCAAGGCATTCAAAGTGTGCCAGCGATGATTTTTAATGAGCGTCATTTGGTAAGCGGCGCGCAAGGGGTAGACAATTACCTCAATATCTTAGGGCAATTGGCTAATATGCCCGACTAAACCCTAAGCGTTGTCGATGAAAGGATATCTTATGCACGCTCACCCAACACCCGCGGTTATCGTCTTTGATGTCAACGAGACACTACTCGACATAACCACTTTAGCGCCGTTATTTGCACGCCTATTCGGTGACGAAAACATGCTCAGAGAGTGGTTTGCCCAGCTGGTGCTATAAGCGTTTCTCAAACGTCCTTATAATGCCTTGTTATCCGCCCCCAATGTGCCAACACCGGACTTTATGGCCACAGACTTGACTACGCTTGCAGAGCAAATCATTCATCGCGCGCAAGGCTAATCGCTATGGTTTGTCTTGAGCATAAAAAAATACCGCCCCATAATAGGCGCGGTATTTTCAGCTTATCGTTTGCTGCTTAACTTAATGTTTACTCAGAAAAGTGCACCACCGAACGAATACTCTCACCTTTATGCATCAAATCAAAGGCCTCGTTGATGTCTTCTAACGGCATGGTGTGAGTGATGAAGTCTTGTAGCGGAATTTCACCTGCTAGGTAGCGCTCGACGTAGCCGGGCAATTCACTGCGGCCTTTGACCCCGCCAAATGCTGAACCTTTCCAAACACGGCCTGTCACTAGCTGGAATGGACGGGTTGAGATTTCTTGGCCTGCGCCTGCGACCCCGATGATAACCGACTCGCCCCAGCCTTTGTGGCAGCACTCTAGTGCTGAGCGCATGACATCGACATTACCGATACATTCAAACGAATAATCCACGCCGCCGTCGGTCAATTCGACGATGACATCCTGAATGGGCTTATCATAATTTTTTGGGTTGATGCAATCTGTCGCGCCAAGCTTTTTGGCCAATTCAAACTTGCTCTCGTTGATATCGATAGCGATGATACGGCTGGCTTTGGCCATTTGCGCGCCGATGATAGCAGACAGTCCGATGCCGCCCAGCCCAAAGATAGCAACCGTTGCGCCCTCCTCGACTTTGGCAGTATTCATCACAGCGCCCATGCCCGTGGTCACGCCGCAGCCCAGCAAGCAGACTTCTTCTAATGGCGCTTCTTTATTGACTTTGGCCAATGAAATCTCTGGCAACACCGTGTATTCAGAAAAAGTCGAGCAGCCCATATAATGGTAAATCGGCTTACCATCTTTGTAAAAACGCGTGGTACCATCTGGCATCAGGCCTTTACCTTGGGTTTCGCGTACTGCCGAGCATAGGTTGGTTTTACCTGAACGACACATTTTACAGACGCCGCACTCTGCGGTGTACAACGGAATGACATGGTCGCCGACTTGCACGCTGGTCACGCCTTCACCGACTTGCTCGACGATACCGCCACCTTCGTGACCCAAAATCGCAGGAAACACGCCTTCTGGGTCTTCACCAGATAAGGTGAACGCATCGGTATGGCAAACGCCGCTGGCGACAATCTTTACCAGCACTTCACCTTTTTTGGGCAGCATTACATCGACTTCTTCGATAGATAGCGGCTCATTTGGCCCCCACGCGATAGCGGCTTTGGACTTAATAAAATTATCTGACATAGTATTCTCTCTTGTAATCATAAATAAGTGATGGCGTTAATCACGCTCAGACCAATTTAGCTTATAGCGCTTACACTGTAGAGGCAAGCGCTAGTTTGAGTCGTCTATAGGCGTTGGTTTTATATTGTGCATTATAGTTGTTTCTGCTGTGATAACAATGTGTTATATTTGCAAATATCTTTTTCACAGTGGTAATAATCATGCGCTGGGATGGTATTAGTGAGTTTGTCTATGTGGCTGAATACGAGAGCTTTACCCGAGCAGCAAAGGAGCTGGGCATCTCCACCGCGCAGGTCAGTCGGCAGATCAGTGCGTTAGAAAAACGCCTGAATATTAAATTGCTCTATCGTACGACGCGGAAGGTGGCGCTCACAGAAGAAGGGCGGGTGTTTTATCAGCATTGCCGCGGCGTGCTCGATGGCTTGGATGCCGCCGAGCAAGCGGTGAGTAACTTACAATCTAAGCCGCAAGGCAGAATCAAACTCACCGCCCCTGTCACCTATGGCGAGCAGCAACTCTTGCCCCTAATCAATGACTTTATGGTGCAATACCGCGATATCGAAGTGACGGCCTTTTTGAGCAATCAAAAAATAGATCTAATAGAGGGCGGCTATGATCTAGCGGTGCGTATTGGCAAATTAAGCGACTCAACCATGATGGCAAAAAAACTCAGTCGCCGTACCAACTTTGTCTGCGCTGCACCTGCTTACCTCAAAAGATATGGTACACCACACATGCTGTCTGATCTGCGCAAACATAACTGCCTACTTGGTACACGTGATTATTGGCACTTTATCGAAAATAATAAACAGGCTAACAAGACAGTGGATCAGCAAGCGCACAAACCAACGGATACAGAAAAAAACCTACGCGTCTCAGGCAGCGTGCAATATAACAGCGGCCATAGCTTGGTGGATGCAGCATTAAAGGGTCTAGGTATTGTGCAGCTGCCTGATTATTATGTGCAGCAATATCTGGCCTCAGGGGCATTGATCAGCGTACTGGATAACTATAGAGAGCCTGAAGAAAGCATTTGGGCGATTTATCCGCACAATCGTCATTTATCGCCAAAGATTCGCTTGCTGGTGGATTATCTGGCAGCGCGTCTGGCATAGTTGGCGCTCTTACATCATCGCTGATAAGATCTAGTTGTCACGCGCGCCTTTACTATGCATGGTTTATTACGCACAATGCTATAAAGCATCGCGCTTTGATATACAAAGAGTACTTATATAGTGATTTCAGTATAAAAAGGTAGGCTGCGAACGCATGACCCACCTTTTTTCTGCTTTGAAAGAATGCGCTTATTCGCAGTCCTCAGCGCGTGCGATTTGCTCATGTAATTCTATTTTTAGCTTCTTTGCACATTCAATAATCTTTTTTCGATTGGCAGGTATAGCGCCATATTCAATCGCCGTTTTGCGCATTTGTACTGTCACATCATAGTGCGGATAGCTGGCGTCTCGGTGAAACAACCGCGTATCTATCTCAATCAAGGCGGCAAACTCATGGAGCTCTTGCAGGCTATCTGCCAGCATGTGGCACCATTTATAGCCTCTAGATTCTATCTGCATAAAATCGACATATATCGCCATAGAGTCGCCTCCTTTATTATCAATAGCTATTTTATCATGTGCTAAACAACACTTTCACAAAACAGCCATTAGAACAATTCACGTGCATCTTTCTTAAGCTGCTTTAGGATAGTTTGGTACTCGCTATCATTGGTTTCAAGGCTGCTTAGACGTCCATAACGCAGCTGCCGATAGTTCTGCCTCATTTGCAAGATTTTTGCTTGTACAATCTCTGAATGCCCGCTATCTGTTAGCTTACTCACTTTACTGCTCTTATTACTACTTTTAGCATTGGTATCGGCAGTGGTATAGACAGTGGTATCAGCGTCGATATCAGTATTTGAATCATTTGCTCGGTCATCAACCGCTATTGCCAAGCGCTCAAGCCAAGCCAGCTGCCCTTCACTCTCTTGACGAGCCAACTCTTTATCACTTTTACCAATACGTTTTGATAACTGTGCAAGTGGTAGGTCTGCTGGATGCCAACGCTTACGGCGACGTTGCCAAATGATTAAGATGACTATAGCCATCACCATGATAGCACTGACCGTCAGCCATATAATCTGCTGCATGATTGAGCGGATATTAAACCATTTGAGTAGCGAGTCGGCTTGCTTGTCCTGATCGTAACCAACGACATCTTTTTGCCAATAATAGCTGGCTTGATCGGAGAGGCGGCGTAAGGTTTGTAGCAGCTGATACTGCTGATAGCTGATTTGTGCCCCAGCACCGTCGCCAAACATCGCCGCGCCTTGCGACTGCGTCAGTGCCTCCATACCCTGCTCGACACGCTCAGGCGCGACAAAGGCCGTCGGATCGACACGTAGCCAGCCTTGACCGTCAAGCCAAACCTCCGTCCAAGCGTGCGCATCCTTTTGCCGCACTTCCCAGACATTGCCGCCACGGCTGGGCTCGCCGCCTTGATAGCCTGCCACGACGCGTGCTGGAATGCCAGCGGCGCGCATCATAAAGGTGAAGCTGGAAGCATAATGCTCACAAAACCCCGCTTTGGTCTCAAATAAAAACTCATCGATACGGTTATTATTCAGTTGTGGCGGAGACAGTGTATAACGAAAGTCCGTTTGGTTAATCCAGCGCTCCAGCGCCTGCATATAGCGCACAGGGTCTGAATCTGACTGAGCGAATAACTGCTGCGCCAAAGTTCGCGCTTGCAGGTTGCCGTCAGCTGGCAGTGTAAGATTGAGACGGCGCGACTCATCAGAGAGAACAGGGTCGATACGCATCGGTGCAAACTGCAATACCTCGTAGCGCAGCTGCTGAGTCACCGGCTGATCTTTTAATAAAGTAAAGTCTGAGGTGATTTTGACGTCTTGGCGCTGCGTAAACGGATAATCAAGCCCAAACAGCCAGCTTTGCTGCGTTGGCTCTAGGATAATCTCATAGTTGGTCGGCGCAACTTTCGCTTCATCAGGGATAGTTGCAAAGGCATTCTCAATCCAAGCAGGCGTTTGCGGTGCAGGCCGCCACTCTTGTTGCTGAGGGCTAGGACGCCACGTGACCCCATCAAACTCACTAAAGACCAAGCCGCGCCAATAGAGCTGCTGCTGCGGGGGACGGTTATCTACAAACTCTACCCGAAATGCAAGCTCGGTCGATTGTCCTAAATTGGCAAAATCACCGGGTGACATACTATCAGAGACACCCGTGGTCGCCTGCTGACCTGAGAGCTGCACTGACCATAGCGGAGGCAGGCGCGGGAAAAACAAAAACAGCACGACCAATAACGGCAATGCGCCAATACCCAGTACACCTAAAGTACGCAAGCGACCATCACCACGAGCATTGCCGTCGTCATTTAGCGCAATAAAGGCCAGCAGCACCGTAACCGCCCCCACGATTACCTCAAACGTCGTGACCAAGCCCTGATCCATCAAAAATAGCGCGGCGAGGACAAATAGCGATAAATTTAATACCACATAGGCATCACGGCGCTTATAGAGCTCCCACAGCTTGCTAATCAAGCATAGCACCAAAAACGCCACACCCATATCGAGGCCGAAAGCGGTGTGATAAGTCAGCCATAGCCCTGCCAGCCCTAACAAAAACCCGAGCATCTGCATGCCCTGATAGACGCGTTTTAGATGTGCTATTTTTCTAAATCGCGCTTTCACACGCGGCAGCTGAGCAATAATACTGACCACCGCAAACCCCATTAGCCATAATGGCAGATGGGCTGCATGCGGTAAGATAATGACCACTTGGGCGATCAACACCCAATAATAGGCAGGCAAAGCAAAAAGTTTGGCATATCCGCTTGGCTTTTCGCCGTGTACTATCTGTGCACTGCGATGATGACCCAAGGCCAGCTGCTTAAAGCTGGCAGTTTTTATAGCGTCTGCTTTATCAAAGCGACTCGATGACGCTATCGTTTTTTTTAATAAAGGCTGTGTAGAATGATTCATGGCGCTTTTGCCAACCTTAGCAAGCACGCTTGTACAAAGCTGTCACCTGCCCCCATCGCCGCGCCGGCAGATTTATCTTGCGGTAGTTGCATCGTAAAGGGTACGCCCAGCTCACCCAAGGTCTGTACGCCATAAGCCAGCTGTGCCAGTTTTTGTTCATGATGCGCGGCTGGCATATCGGCATAATCCAACGTTTGCTCATGACCGACCGGATCGGCAAAATGCTTGGTAAACATGCCTTGACCGCGTGCCACATGCCCCCACGACACACGGGCCAGCGACTCACCTTCAATATAGTTGTCGAGCCGCTCAAAATCATCTTGACCTTGCTGATATTGCCCACCTGTTGGCAGATCTTTTTCATTGGCTAGCGCATACTGTGCTTGCCAATCAAAAGCCTCAGGTTTGGGGTACACCCAAGCGCGACGGGCAAAATACACATAAGACCATGCGCGCATAATGCCGAGCGGGTAGACGGTTTTGATGGTGAGTCTGGGGAGCACCAGCTGGCCGCGGCTATGCGTTTGTACTGGCAGGCGAATCGTTTGTTCGCCTTGTAGCCGTGTCACCAGTAGGGAGGTTTGAGGCTCAGCGCCAGCGTTTGCTCGGGCGTCGGTTTTTTTATCGGTCTTTTTAGTCTTTTTGCGTGGCCCTTTGCTCTCTACCTGCTCAAAGCCAAATAATAGCTGCCGTCTTGGTTGGCGGCTCTCACTAATCAGCTTTAAGGTCACCCAAACAGGCGCACCTGCCTCTGCCATAGTAACATCTATCAATTGCACCTTGAGACCTGAGATATGGGCAAAGGTCACATGAAAGCTGATAAGCCAGACGCTAACCAAATAAAAGCACAAACCCAGCACCAAGTTGTTGCCATAATTGATGCCAGCGATAAAAGTAATGATTAACAAAACAGCAAACAGCAGGCCTTCACGACTAAAAAAAATATAGACATTACGCAGCGTGAGGGTGGCGCTATCGCTTTTGGGTGCACGCGCGGCAAACCAGCGGCGTAATGCAGAGTCCGCTGGTACAGTAAAGGCATTTGGCAACAGACTCATAACGACCCTATCCTCAAAATTAATCGTCTTATCGCTAATAAACGAGCAGCTTTAGAAGTGAGTCTATTATGAGTAAACAGACGGTCAAACAATAACAGCCACCTCAGCCAAAATACGTTGGGCGATGGTCTGCATCGCTTGTCCACCAGTCACATGCGCGGGCACAAAACGCTGACCAAGGCGATGATCGGTGACGGCAGCAAACACCGCTTGGATGTCCTCTGGTGTCACCTCCATATGCCCCGATATATACGCATAAGCCTGCGCTGCTCGCTGTAGCGACAGCACACCACGTGGTGAAAGGCCATGATACTCCGAGCTGGCGCGTGTCTTTGCGACCAGCCGCTGTAGATAGTCCAAGACCACATCAGCCACATACACGTGCTTGACACCCTGCTGCGCCAATAATACCGCCTCGGTATCAAGTACCGCGGGCAGCTCTTTTAGTAGCTCGCGGCGATCTTGACCTTGCAAAAGCTCACGCTCAGCGGCAGGCGATGGATAGCCAAGCGAGATACACAGCAAAAACCTGTCGAGCTGCGACTCAGGCAGTGGATAGACGCCTGCTTGCTGTAATGGGTTTTGGGTGGCAATGACAAAAAACGGCTGCGGCAGCGCATAGGTTTGCCCATCTTGCGTCACTTGCCGCTCCTCCATGGCCTCTAGCAACGCGCTTTGGGTTTTGGGGCTAGAGCGGTTGATCTCATCCGCAAGTAACAACTGCGTAAAGATCGGCCCGGGCCGAAATTCAAAGCGCTGGTTTTTTTGCTCAAAGATACTCATGCCCAAAATATCAGCGGGCAGCATGTCATTGGTAAACTGCACACGATTAAAGCTCAGGCCAAGCAGCTGGGCTAGCCCTTGTGCCAATGTCGTCTTGCCCATACCAGGCAAGTCCTGTAGCAATAAATGACCACCCGCCAGTATGCCACTGAGCGCCAACTTAATCGCCTGCGGCTTATCTAAAACGATGTGGTTTAGTTGCCCAAGCAGCTGAGCTATTTTTTGCTGATTGTGCTGATAGTCAGCGGCACTCAAGGCCGCCGTATCTGCCAGCTGCATGGTTGGCTGAGAGGTGGTGCTAGAAGCGGGGTCGATCGCTGCATGGCTCATAGTCAGTTATTGGCTCATTTTTGATGAATAAACATAATAAGTCTGCGATCAATTGCCATCATCGGTCGCAGGCGGCGGCGCCCTTAGGGTTGACAGATAAGCAATCACATCTGCTCGCTCTTTTGCATCCGGCATCGGGTCTGAGAGCATTTTTGAGTCTGGCATACTCTTTTGCGCATCGGCGATATAAGAGTCTAGTGTCTGTGCATCCCATACCCAGCCTGACGCCTTTAGTCCTTCACTATAAGTATAATCCTCGAGGGCGGCGGCAGGCGCGCCGTAGATATTCATCAGCTGCGGGCCTTTTTTGTTTAGCCCTGCATTTAGCTGGTGGCACTGACCGCAGGCATCTTGATAAATGATCGCACCGTTGTCGGCATCGCCCTCAGTATATAGCGGCAATGTCACGGGATCACGGTGATCAGCAGGCACTTGCTCTCTGCACGCACTGAGCAATAAAACAGCGGCAACAAGGCCGCACAAACGATACTGACGAATCATAAACATGTTTGACAATCTTCAGTTAAAAGGCATAACAGATAAAAACAGGATGAGGCATGGCGTTATGAGACTTTTATGGTCTCGCTGGGCGCTTCTAGATAGTATCCTTGCAAATAGCGTGCGCCCACACTCCACGCCACCGACATCGTTGCGGCATCCTCGATATATGGCATGAGCACGTCAGCATGGACCTCAGAGGTACGCACAATCAAAGACTTAACCGTGTTGAGATTATCTGCAGAATTGATGTCTTGGATATAGCTTCGCGCTAAACGCACCATATCTGGCTGTACAAAGCTGGCGATTTCGATAGACTTAGCAGATGAGCCAAAGTTATTGATACATAACTGACAGCTGACTTGTGTCAATGCCGAAAACTGGGTTTTGGCAACGGTCAGATAGTCCAAGATGTCTTTTTCATTAAACTGCAGTGTCAAGACTCCAGCGGCACCGCCGACCGCCTTGATCAACTGACTGGCCACATTTGGCAGTTTTTTGTCGACCAGCGACGCCCCGGTGAGCTGCACCAACAGTCTGGCCTCAGGATGGGTCTTACGGACTTCGTTTATTTTTTTGCAGGCATTGATTAGTACCCAGCGGTCGATTTTTTCTAATAAATTATGCGTCTTGGCGACAGCCATGAACTGATCAGGGGTGAGTACGGTATTGTCAGCATCTGCCAGCGGTAAGCGCAGATACACCTCAAAAAAGTCGCTACGGTCTTTGCTGATGTCATATATGGGCTGAAATGACAGCTCAAAACGATTGTTGGTAATGGCATCGACCAAAGACTCAGCCAGTGCATGATCATCACTATTGGCATGCTCACTTGGGTCATACAAATGGTACGTCCCGCCATGATTGGAAGTCTCTATCATGATTTGATTGATGGCATCGATAGCACGCTCGAGCAGTACATTAGGCTCTGCAGCATTTTTCTCTATCTTCACGATACCAATACTGACGGTGGTACTGGTGGTACGCTTATCAACTTCGATAAACATCTCACTAATGCGTGTGACAATGTGCTGTGCCAAATCTTTTAGCTCGCTGGCGCTTTTGTCTTCGACAAGCACCGTAAACACCGTATCACTAAAGCGGCTCACATGCCCGTCTTCTATCAGCTCATCTAACATATAGGCGACTTGCTTGACCGTCGCATCGACCCCTTGTAGGCCCAAACTGCTTTTTATTTTACCCACATTATCGAGCTGAATATACAAAAGCCCTGCTGTCAGTAGCCCTTGTCGTGCCTGCTCGTACACCAGCGCCATTTGTTTTTCAAAACCATGGCGGTTGTCGATACCAGTCAGTTTATCTTTACGCTCAGCCTCCGCTAAGCGCTTGGCCACCTCAGCGCTGTTATTGGTGTTTTGCTGAATGATAACTTGGGTGACAGGCTCACCGTCTAGGGTGGCTGAGGCAAGCTGTAGTTTGGCCTCAAAGGTGCTACCATCGGTACGTTTGCTTTCAAACTCAAACTCCACCTCTTGTCGATTGCCTTTCTCAAACTGCCGCAAAAACTGTTTAAAGCCTTTGACACTATCCCCGCCTGAAATCAAATCAACGACTGGCACGCCGATGGCATCGTTCATGGTTTTAAAGCCAAAAAGCTGCAGATAGGGGTCGTTGGCAAATATATGGATGCCTTGATCGATATAGGCGACCGCGCTTTTGGAGTTTTTAATCAATACGTTCGCGCGTTGCTCCGCCTCAGAGATGACATGGCGTAGCGTCTTTAGCTCACGGCGGCTGCGCAAGTTGTCATGTTGCAAGCAAATAGCCATCACCACTGCCATCTCTTGCTCGGCTTTGAGCGCCTTGACCATTGTACCGCTGACAATAGCTGGCAAGCCGTCGTCATTTTGTGCGGTGGCTGCCGCCTCATCATGAAACAGACAAATCATCGGCAAATCAATACTTTGCTCTTGCACGATGCCCACCACTTCGGTGAAGTTCATGTCATAAGCACTGCCAAACACCAATACATCCCATGGCTGACGCAACAGCCTTAGCAGCTCTTCTTTATCGTCCAAAAACCCCAAATTCACACTGTCATAATAAGCGCTCAATAACTGCACAAGCCGCTCAGCATAGAGCTGATCATCATTGATGACTAACAGGTTTAGGATAGACTGAGTGCGCATAAATGGCCTTTTAATCTTATGATCATACGATCGTATTTTATCAGTGATGTTTGATACCTGAGCTTGCTTATTCAGTGCTTGGTCAGCAGATTGGGTATCGCATCAATAGAGTAACAATTTGTGCCATTATAGACAATAACTGTACCCCCTGCAGGCGAGTTTCATTAGCGGGAGTTCGCGCAGTATGTTTTGGCACTTATCCATGATTCAAATGCAAAAACACAGACTTTCTCGTGTCTACTACAGGCCTGATAAAGCTTGCCTCAAATCAAACAATAGTGCTGGTAGTCAAACTATAAGCGTAGCACTTCATATTGGCTAAACTCATCAGTCATTAATAAGCGTCGCCCCAAACGTAACGGCGTCTGCTGCTGATTGATACGCATGATGACCCGATCATCGACCTGAAAATGGGCAGTTGGGACAATGAGGCTTGCCTCGGTTTGGAGCTGCTCGTCTTTCCCCATGATAAAAGCTGGCACAAAGTGCCGGTCACGCGTGTCATCACTATCGACACGTAGACCGCAAGCCGCTGGATTGTGTCCGAGTACCTGCCACTCAATCTCTGGCGTAGCGCCATCGGCATTGACCCAGCGAGTCAGCCCTATCGAGCAATCAAGGGTGGTCGCAGTCTCAGCACGACATAACAAAAAAAGCCTCATGATCTGTAATGGCACCGGCACGGCCACGCGCTCATCACGGGTTTTATGACTGGTGTCATGTTGGATATCTGCATCTATAGGTAGAGGACTCGAATCGAGCTGCCCAGTCCGCGTCGGTGGTTGACGATCTGCTGGCATGCTCGCAGGCTCAGTGCGCAGTCGCAAGATGCGAAACAACGATAAGCTATCATCGCCATCAAATGTCTCAGCGTTCAACCGCGTATGAGTGTTGGTGGGCAACTGATGGGTATCATAATGAGGCCGGTGTGCCTCTGGCAGCTCGTTTGCTACAATCAATTTGGTGAAGCTGCAGCCCTGACTGACTCGGTAATGCATGTCGTTAAATCCGCCAATCACCACAGCGTCTTGCTTTGAGCTATACTTGGTTGGCAACGTCAGCTGAGGTTGCAGATAGCGATACGTGAGCGTCATGATTACTTTATTGAGCAGCGCGCACGCCACCGCTTCTCGGCCTTCTTTTATCAATGCCTGCCTGCGTGCCTGCAGATAGGTAATCATCGGTGTCAGCTCTATAAATAAGCACTCATACCGATCCTCATAAGGATTGATGCATGAATGAGCCGTCAAGTAAGTGGGCGGCTCACTGTCTTTTAAATTGACAAACACTCGGGTTTCGCTCTCAGGCTCTATGGTGGCGAGCAGATGCTCGGCCCACTCAGGCAACAAGCGCTGCACCAACAAGATATTAGGACGACGCATGGCACGTACGTTCAATAAGCTGTGCAAACATAGCTGACAGTACAGACGGTGAATACTGTCTGCGCGCTGAGTGAGCGTATGGGCGCTCAGACTCATCAACGTTAGGCGCTGCTGATGAGCAAGGTAATACAGCTGATTGATCTTAGACCATAAGTACGATGACGGCTTTTGGTAGCAGAGCGCCGCCTCGCCTAAGAGCTTTTGATACATCAATAGTGACTGATAGATAGCAAGGGCGAGCACGGCTGATGCGCGCTTTTCATGGTTGAAATAATGCTGCCAACCGTTTTTTGTAGCAGATTTATCGGGATGGATGGAGCTTGTCATCTCACGCTGTATGACACCATCATAGATCATGATAACCAAATAATATAACGACCGAACTTGAGCCACGTACGCCATCTGCGCCTCACTAAAGGCAGCCGTCTCATAAATATAGTGTTGGCGCAGCGCCACAATCAATTGCTCGGCGGCCTCGATGACACAAGCGGTGAGCTTAAGGCGCTGCTCCTCCTCCATATCCGCTGCCTGCAAGCCCTTCAAAATCTCTTCTAGCCGCTCAGCTTGCGCCTCATGTGTCTGTGACGGCAGACCGGTCAATAGTGTCTGCAAATAGCGCGCTTCATTATCAACAGAACGCCTTGCTGTCGTTGACTGCAGTTTTGTAGCAGACAAATACTCTTGAAACGTCGATAGGGTGATCATCCAGATTCCTAATAACTTTTAATCCTAATAACTTTTCGTGATATCGAATAGTTTGGCCGCGAAGCCGTTTTGTCAGACAGGCAAGCAAGAAAAGCTGATGCCAGTTGCACGTTAATAACAGCGTATCGATTTTACTTCGCATGGCTATACTTTAATACCATCCTTACCCGCACGCTGGATAAATCCTTTACCAAGCGTCACTATTGATATTGCTTGTTTGGTAGTCAGCAGCTCGCCCACTCTTTATTAGTCATTCTTTGTTTACTAATTTTTAATATAGCATATTTTGCATATCAAACATCATGGTAAATGTTAACCGGCACTTTAAAGGGTTTATTCGGTAATTCTCTGACCAGTTTGGGTACCAGATACCCTGGCAAAGCCGCCAGCAGCGACCAGTATAGCCTCACAGCGCTGTACTCATCACTATCAAAATGAGCCGCGCCTGCCACTTTATCCAAAACGTGTAAATAATACGGCAGCACACCTGCGGCAAACAGGCGCTGACTGAGCTGCGTCTGTATCGCCACGCTATCATTGATGCCTTTTAACAACACCGCTTGGTTGAGTAATGTAATGCCAGCGGCTCTTGCACGCTGTAGATGCTCCGCCGTCAGCGTGTCAATCTCATTGGCATGATTGCAGTGGATAACCATCACAATCTGACAGCGACCTTTGGCCAGCCTATCTAATAGCGGCGCATCCAAACGCGCAGGAATCACAAGTGGTAAGCGCGTATGCAGACGAACGGTGGTCAGCTGCGGGATGGCCTCAAGCGTGTCCAGCCATGCAAACAGTCGCCTGTTGGTCACATTTAGGGGATCACCGCCACTTAAGATAACCTCATTGATTTCAGGGTGCGCTGTGATATAGTCAATGATATGTGCTTTGGCATCGGCGGTGGGCATATTGGCACTATAATCAAAGTGCTGACGAAAGCAGTAGCGGCAATGAATCGCACAAGCCCCCGTGATGGTCAGCAGCACTCTTGATTGGTATTTGTGCAGCAGGCCTTTGATAGGGTTTTGGTCGTTTTCCTCTAGTGGGTCCGCCACGTAGCCTGTGACTTTTATTTGCTCTTGCTGATCGGGCAAAACTTGTTTGAGCAGCGGATCCTCGGGGTCGCCGACTTTCATTTTTGCAACAAAAGCACGCGGCACACGTAGCGCAAAGTGTTTCGGCACATAGACCTCTGTGCGTAGCGTCTCAAGCTTTAGGATGCTAAGCAATTCATCCACGGATGTAATGGCTTCGGATAATTGCGTTTGCCAGTTTTTTTGTGTGATTAAATGGTTTATCATGACAGCCTATTACCTGTGCCCAAAAGCCGCTATTATACGCCCTTAGTGTCTGCCCTATCAAAGTATCCCGCCTAGCCTATTTTGCTAAGTGCGACAGACACAAGTGATGGTATGAGGTTTGGCGCAATAAGCCCTGCAACCACCAGCACATAGCATAGTGATACCCCCTACTTACAAACCCTTAGGAGTCTCTTGTGGCAAGTTTTTCTACCAATGAATTTAAAGCAGGTCTAAAAGTCATGCTAGATGGCAATCCTTGTGCCATTCTTGAAAACGAATTTGTCAAACCGGGTAAAGGTCAAGCCTTTAACCGCGTCAAACTGCGTAACCTTCGTAGTGGCAAAGTACTTGAGCAAACGTTTAAATCAGGCGACAGCTTGGAAGCCGCTGACGTACTAGACACTGAAATGAACTATCTATACAACGACGGTGAGTTTTGGCACTTTATGCATCCAGAAACCTTCGAGCAGCTACAAGCCGACAAAGCGGCCGTTGGTGATGCGCCAAAATGGCTAAAGGACAACAGTAATGAGCTTTGTGTCATTACTTTATTTAATGGCGTACCCTTATCCGTCACGCCACCAAACTTTGTTGAGTTGCAAATCACAGAGACCGATCCTGGCGTACGCGGCGATACCTCAGGCGGCGGCGGCAAACCTGCCACGCTAGAGACTGGCGCGGTTGTACGTGTACCATTATTTGTCCAGCAGGGCGAAGTGGTCCGTGTGGATACCCGTACTGGTGACTACCAGACCCGTGTCAACTAGTCGACGCTTACTATTTACTGATTGTTACTGAGTACAAAAAAAGCTTAACCTTTATCATAAAGGTTAAGCTTTTTTATTGCCCCGCTATTCTTGATTGGATGACTGCTGAATCAGCCAATACTGCACCAGCGCATTGAGCTGCTCTTGTTTAAAGGGTTTGGTGCAATAATCCTGCATCCCAACCTTGAGATATTTTTCACGCTCGCCGTCCATCGCATTGGCCGTCAAAGCGATAATCGGCGGCAAAGACTGCGGATCATAGAGCTCGTGTAGCTTGATGGTGGCCTGTACCCCGTCCAAAATCGGCATATGATGATCCATCAAAATCAAATCATAGCGATCAGGCGATACGGCAAATATCTCAAGCGCTTGCTGTCCATCCGTGACGTGGGTGACGACATGCCCACTGTTGGTCAAGGTTTTTTTGGCAATAATGGCGTTTACCGCATCGTCTTCGACCAGCAAGATATGACCTGCCCGCTCATGACTTGGCTCATCTGTGATGAGCTCATTAGCGTTCTGCCAAGTTTCATATTTGGCAGCATCAATGGTGGGCAGCGGTAGCAGGACACTAAACGTCGTGCCAACGCCCACTTCGCTGTCGACATTGATTTCACCGCCCATCAAGTCTACCAACGACTTACAGACAGATAGCCCAAGCCCTGTACCGCCATAAAGCCGGTGCGTCGACTTATCCGCTTGATCATAGGCATCAAATATCGCCTCTAACGACTCAGGCTTGATGCCCACTCCTGTGTCTGTCACCTCGATACATACGGTCATATAGTCAGCAGACACCGCCGTATCATCGGCAGGGTGATTACTCGAGAGGTTGGCTGGTACGCGGATCGCCTCACCTGAGTGATGATGACTGTCATGAGTGTGGTCGGTATCGTCGACACAGTAGCAGTTGGGCACGTGCTTGACCGCGATACTCACCCGCCCCCCTTCACGGGTAAACTTGATGGCATTATTGACCAGATTGGCGATGATTTGTTTGAGCCGTATCGGATCGCCTTGTACATAAGGCGATAGCGATTCAGTATAGTGATAATCTAATATCAGCCCGCGCTGACGTGCCTTTATCGCAAAGAGGCTCACCACCTCGTTGCATAACGTGGAGAGGTTGAGCGGAATGGAGTCAAGGGTCATTTTGCCAGATTCAACTTTTGATAAGTCCAAAATCCCATTGATAATCGCCATCAAATGCTCATTGGACACCTTGATATTGTCCACGTATTCTTGTTGCTCGTCACTAAGCTCCGTCTCGCTTAGCATCTCCACCATACCGATGATGCCATTCATCGGTGTCCGTATCTCGTGGCTCATATTGGCCAAAAAATCCGACTTCATCTCATTGGCATGCTTGGCATCGCGCTGCTTGTCCTGTAGCTGTAACGCATCTGCTGCGATCAGGGCAAATTGCGCCAGTACTTTCGCTTGCGACTCATCAAAGTCGTCGTGCGGTTTGGTATCCATCAGGCACAAAGAGCCCAAGCGAAAGCTTTTATGATCCTCGTGTAAGATAATAGGCGCCCCTGCATAAAACCGTAAATGCGGTGACTCGGTAATCAAAGGGTTTTGGCTAAAGCGGCTGTCCTTTGATAAGTCCGCCACCACAAAAACGTCATTGGAGAGCACCGTATAATTACAGATTGCCACTTCACGTGAGGTTCGGCATACCTCACCTAAGCCATGGGCAGACTTGAGATATTGCGTCTCCTCGTCCATAAAGGTGATGGTGACAATCGGCATGCCAAAAAAAGACTTGGCAAGCTCTACCAAACGCTTAAATGCAGGCTCATCATTGTCATTGAGCACTTGATACTTTCTTAGCTTGTTGATGCGCGCAGCTTCATCGACTGCGATCGGATAGCTGAGCGTTGGCAAGTTGGTTGTAGACAAGATGGACTCCATTTAATAATCTCAGACGGTTGGCATTACGCGGTCTGCTTTATCAATAATTGTAACGCTTCGCTCACCATGACCATGGCCACCACTGAGGTGACGACGACGGCTGAGCCATAACCACCACAATGCAAGCCTCCTGTTTGACAGCTCTTATCTACTCGTGGCGGCTCTGTAGAGTAGACACATTTGATACCAAACTTGTCTTTTAGCTCGCGGTTGATGCCTTTTTCGTGCCGGAGCTTGTTGCGTAGCTTGGCCAGTAGCGGGTCTTGATAGCTCTCACGCAAGTCACTCACTCGAATTTGGCTTGGGTCTATCTTACCACCAGCGCCCCCAGCACAGACCAGTTTTAATTTGTTAAAACGGCAGTGCAACGCGATGGCCAGTTTGGCATTCATATCGTCCACACAGTCGAGCACCACCATCGGTTTGCCCTGCTGGGCGGCTGTTTTGGCCGTATCGCGACTGGGCAATAACGCTGCGACATTCTCTACTGTCAAAAAATCATCGACCAAGTTTACGGTGATTTTTGGGTTGATCTCCTGCAGGCGTGTGGCCATCGCTGCAATTTTACTTTGACCAAAGGTGCTGTCTAGTGCCGGTAATTGACGGTTGACATTGGAGGCGACCAACACGTCCAAATCTATCAAGGTAATGGTGCCGACCGCGGTTCGAGCCAGCGCCTCTGCCGCCCAAGAGCCGACACCGCCCACCCCGATGACATAGACGTGAGCGGCGGCAAAGGTCTCTACCGCTGCTGCGCCATAAAGCGTCTTGGTGCCCTGAAAGCGGCGCTCATACTGCCCATCTTCGGCTTGCATCGCCAAAGGTGCGTTGCTCATTGTTTTATTTATTTGCTCAAAACTTTTTGTATCACTTATCACAGATTCAACGCTCTTTTAAATTGAAATGACTTGTCTACATGATGCTTGATTTTCTACCCCCATTATACGGGATAAGGCCAACGCGTTTGTAAAGCATTATTGCTGTTTTGCCATAATTGTTTGGCAAGCTCGTCGATGGGTATCTCAAGCAGCTCACTGAGACTCGCCAGCACCCATGGCAAGTTGGCCGGTACGTTCCTATTATGAGCACATCCCGCAGTAGACGGCGCGCCCCACTCATCATCTGGAGACTGGCCTAATGCCGATGCGCTGTCACCTGCCGTCTGACACATGATGGGCGTCATATCAGGGCAATCCGTCTCTAACACCAAGCAGCTGATGCCATGCGCGTTTACCGCCGCATTAATCGCGCGGCGCAATTTTTTGGCATTGGGATTGGTGACTTGCCCCGTCACTCCCAGCTTAAAACCAAGTTTGACAAAAGCCTTGGCTTCTTGCTCGCCGCCGCTAAAACTATGGGCGATACCACCGAGCTGCTGCGCGTCGTAGTCGTGTGCTTTTAAAATAGCCAGTGCCTCTGCATGTGCCTTACGGATATGCAGCATCACAGGCAACTGATGCGCCACTGCCATGTCCAACTGTGCGCAAAAAAACTGCTGCTGCTTGGCAAACACGGCAGGGACTTTCATGGCATCTGTAAACGTATCTAGTCCAATCTCACCAATGGCGATAGGACGCTTTTGCCCCAACATTTGAGCCATATCCGCCAAGTGCTGGTCAGTATGCTGCTCAATATAAAAAGGATGCAAACCTAACGCAATATGCGTGACAGGCATCGGCGGGCAGTCACGATTGTCCCAATCTTTGTCTTGCAATGCATCAGTCGCCGTGAGTGAGTGCTTGGTCTCATACATACGCTCGAAATGACGCGCCAAATACCCCACCAGTACCAAATGATGCACCCCTCGCTCATAGGCTTGTTGCGCAAGGGCTGTGCGGTCATGGTCAAATACAGGCGCATCAAAGTGTGTGTGCGTATCGATGAGCGGGTAGATAGTAGATATCCTCTCATGGTTATAGTTAGGGGTTGATGAGTCGCTAGCGGTCATAATCGTCACTCTACGGCACGTATTGGGTCTCTGGCAGCTGTCTTTACCTTAGTTTTTTGTATCGCCGCTTGACTCGGCCGTGTCATAAGTGGTCTGCGCAGCTCTCATGGCAGCTCGTGGCAGACTGCCGGCTACTACGCCGAGGGATCAGTAACAAAGCCGCCGCGGTTAGCCCCAAGGCCAGCCACTTTTTTGTTGGCTGTTTATGGTCTTTATGCCTGTTGTCTTTATGCTTGGTCATTTTGATGCTCTGACATGATAGCTACTCTTGATACTTGTTTAGTTTTTTTGGCAATTGGTACCAACAATCACTTATTACCCATTATTATATGGCGATATCAAGTGTGCTATGTGTATCTGTGTTATGAATGCGCAAGCTAATGTACGATGTCATGTGCGTGATTACATCATGATCCGGCCTCGTAAGCGCTTTGGCTTTATGCCGGATTGATGATAGTGAATTAAAAAATTGGTGAATTAAAAACCAGCCACCATCAGCCATTAGCGCTTTAACGGATAGGTGGTGATACCGCTACTTGGGCTGTCCACTTTTGTAAAGCCTTGCGGCGCAGCAGTTGGAGTCTGATCGCGCTTGGGTACGAGAGGATTAAGCGGCATCAGCTCATAGTCGGCGCTGACATTGCCATTCCAGCCTTCTGTACCGCTCAAGGGCAACTGTTTGATTGTGCCGTTTTTATCAATGACCAGCTGTAACACGCGCATCTGATTGTATTTACGCTCAGTGACACTCGCGACCGCACCGCCATCACGTAAGATGGTGGGCTGCAAAAATATGATTAGATTGCTTTTTTGGGTGCTGTCGTTGTCTGAGCGAAACAACCGACCAATCACAGGGACATTGCCTAACCCTGGGACTTTTTGTTGGCGGGTGGTGGTATTGTCACGCATCAGGCCACCTAAGGCGATGGTCTGCTGATCGTCTGCCAAAATCGTGGTATTAATCAGGCTTTTATTGGTAATCAGTCCGCTCGCGTTGCCAGTACTGCCAGGCACCACCGATGAAACCTCTTGTGAGACCTCTAAGCGTACCGTGCCATTGTCACCGATATGCGGAATGACATTGAGATTGATACCGATGTCCTGACGATCAATGGTCTGAAAAGGATTGGTCGAGGAGTTACCACTGGTCGTATAAGAACCTGTGACAAAGGGTACGTTTTGCCCGACCAAGATACTGGCTTTTTCGTTGTCCAACGTCAAGATAGAAGGCATCGACAGCAGATTGGCACTGGTCGTCGAGTCAAGCGCTTGTAAGATTGCGCCATAAAACTGAGTGTTGCCTTGGCTGTCTTTGCTGCTATCACCGATACCGACCAACGCGCCTGCTATCGAGCCGGCGGCGGCGCTGATACTCGACCCACCTGCTAAAGCAGCGGCGGCAAGCGAGGTAGCGCTAGCGCCTACGTTATTGAAGTTGACCACACCGTAGCCGCTATTGGCATTGCCCAGCGCCCACTGTACGCCAAGCTGGGTGGCATCATCGCCTGAGACTTCGACGATCGCTGCCTGAATCAACACTTGCGCGCGGCGACTGTCTAGCTGGTTGACGGCATCTTCGATCTCAAACATCAGCTCAGGGGCGGCGTTGACGATAACGGCGTTTTGGGTTTCATCAGCGATGATACTAAAGGGTCGACCATTTGCACTGGCGCTGCCAGCACCAGCGCCTGCAGAAGACAACGCCGATGCAGCCGTACTATTCGTACTGGTATCGCTGGCAGCACTGCTCAGTCCTGCCCCGGCACTACTGGCGTCGTTTAGGGAGGCAGATTCCAAAGTAGAGGTCGCCCCTGCACTATTGATCGACTGATTGGCCAGCAGTCCGCGTAGCATCTCTGCAATATGACTGGCACTGGCATACTTTAGACGAAAGACCCGTAAGCCGCTAAGGCGCCTGCTAGGCGTGGTATCTAGTTGATTTACCATCTCTTGTACTTTGGCGATCATCTCAGGACTACCCTTGACCAATAGCCTATCGCTGGCACTATCAGCAATCACCTTCAGCTGATTACTACCGCCTTGTGCTTGCCCGCTGCCTGCACTAGAGACCAATGCGCTGATCAGCTCCATCATGCGCTCAGAATCGACATGGCGTAACGGTATCACGCGCAAGCTATCATTGACATTGCTGTCCAAATCGCGGATGAGCGCCGTCAGCTGATTGAGGCTATCGGCGCGATCAGACAACACCAGCGCATTGACACCAGGTACCGCAGCAGCATGGGCAGACTGCGGCATCAGGGGCCGAATGACGCCCAATACTTCTGCAGCCTGAGTATTGGTCAGATAAATCACGCGTGTGGCCAAGGACTCACCGACACTATCTCCGCGCAAATCGACGGCGACGCCAGATTGCTTGGCGACATTATCAGGCACCAGCTTGACCGTCGTACCAGAATCAATCGCGGCAATGCCATTGACCTGCATCACACTCAAAAACAGCTGGTAAATCTCATCACGTGATAAGGCTTTGTTTGAAATCACCGTTACATTGCCATTGATACGCGGGTCGAGGACGAAGTTTTGATTGGTGATGGTCGCCACTTCATTGATAAACGCCTTGATATCAGCGTCTTGTAAGTTGACCTTCCAGCTCTCAGCACTCGCAAGCCCTGTACTGGCAGCCCATAGCGGTATCGCCAGACATAAAGGACGACACATACGCATCAGACGCTGCATAATACGCTGCAAAGGCGTGACTGAAAATTTGTGAGAACTGACCATATTGATAATTACCTGTAGTGATATTGCTAAATATGTACTGGCTTTAGGTCAAAACCTACCTAGCCAGCATTTAAAACCACTATGTGAACGTGAAGACTCAAACACAACGATACAACTGAGCGAACGCTTAATCCATCTGGTGATGGGCTTACTATAAATGCGATAAATCCAAAGTCGCAACCTTGCTGCAACCTGTTAAATGGCATCAAAACTGCTGACGAATGGTGATCACTTGCTCGCCGCGCTGCACTTGTATCTGCGCCTCGCCAGTTTGCTGGACTTGCTGCAATATGCCCGCGTCTTGGGCAGGATTATTGCCCACACTTTGCCCATTGACCGTGATGACCTTGTCCCCTGGCTCAAGACCCAAGCGATTACGCAGTTGCGCTGGCATCGCCGCCGTCACTTGATAACTCTCTCCTGACGCCATCACCCCCATTCTACTTAGATAGCTGGCGGGGTTTTCTTGCAGCTCGGTGACCGCCTCAGCGATGGCTGATTGCGGACTACTGTCACGAGCGTCGTTGCCTGTCATGGCCGCCTCATTGTCGATATCAGCTGGCGGCGGCGCGGTGGGCAACATCGTATGATCTGGCAAACGCTGGTTGCTCACCGCACCTGCTATGTTATCGCTTTGATCCAGCGGCATCGCCTCAACCATTCTAATCACAGTTTGCTTGTCAAAGGCATCAGCGATGACGACAGCATTCCAATCGACGGCCACCAATGCATAGTCGCTACCTGTCAGCGTATCACCGATACGATAGTTTTTTACCTCACCATTGACATCGAGTAATGCCGACGACTGGCTCTCTGGTATAGCGAGCAGCACCCCTTTTAACTCGACGTTTGGTGGCGGCTGCACAGGCGCTGCACTCGGCTCGGGGTCAGAGAAGATCGCAAACAAACCTGCGTTGTCATTGCCTGAAGCCGTGCTGCTTTGTAATGGCGCTAAGGGCAAGGCTGGTGCGAGCGGTGCCGCCAGCAAGAGCCAAAATAGCCGCGCCGCTGTCCAGCACAGCCATACCATGGTCAAAAACAGCAACCAACCCGAAAAACGATTTAGGATATTGAGTACAGGCTTGAGATTTGCGCTCATATTCAGCATTTACTGCGCCCCCAAACCAGCCAATAAAGGCTGACGCACACTGACGACTGGCGTATCTTGCGGCGCTTGTCCTTTATAGTCGGGCATGTTTTCTAGCAGACGTTGGGTCAAACTGACATCTAGCATATTATCGCCATCGATATATAAGTCACCCAAGCGCTTATCTTGTTGGTTTAGTAGATTGATATGCAAAAGGTCTTTGTTGTTTTTTTGCTCAGCGCTCAGCTCAGCACGCAGCGCAGACATGGTGATATAAAATACCTTACCGCCACTTGGATAGCCAACCTCGCCGCCCACCCACGTAAGCTGACCATCTGCTTGGCTAAAGCCTGCCGCCTTGGCGCTGGTCGCTGATTCATCGGCGGCGGTACCGCTAGCTGTCTGGCGTTTGAGCGAGACATTATTGACCTGAATTGGTGTATTGGGCAGTTGCCAATCGATGATACTGGCAAGGGTGGACGGGGCAATTTTGCCACTCATATTATCTACCTGCCACGAGTGCCAGCCTATTTTTACTTGCCCATGCAGGCGGGTTTGCTCTGATTGGATCTCAACCTTGGCACCGAGCTTACCGAGCAGCAACTGCCAAGGCTGCCATGACCAGTCGGCTGTCCCCGTAAGCGAGCTTGCTGCCACAGGCATCTGCCAAATAGCAGACCCTTGCCAGAGATTGCCCGATACGTGCTGCACATAAGGCGTATCTGGCGCATACTTGTTGAGCACCCATGCGGCAGGCATCTGCAGTACCGCAAATAGCGCAAAGAGCACCAGCCCAACGAGCCACCACAGCTTACGGGGACGCTTACGAGACGACGCAGATACTTGGGGCACAGTGTGATAACTCTTATATAAGACAAAAACGTCATTATCATAACAAACAATGGCATACAGATGACAGAAAAAAAGCCAGTATCTTTTTACCAAAAGACTGGCAAAAAAGATACTGGCTTTTATCTGATGCTTGGCTCAGCAACCAGACGCTGGCTGTGCTAATTAAACAGCAAAGTCTTCAAGTTTGCGACCTGCGGCCAACGCCTCTACCAACCAGGTAGGCTTGCGGCCACGGCCCGTCCACGTCTCTTCGCTGTTGTCAGTATTGCGGTATTTAATACTGCGTTTTTTCTCCAGCGTCTCACCGGCTTTTAAAATCTCTTCGATGGTGGTATTGCTGTCTTCTGCAATTTTTTCGAACTGCATATAAGCGTCATATAAACGTTGATGCTGTTTTTTAGCGATAAGTTGCTGAGCGTTTTCGGTAATGGCACGTAGCTCATCAACGCCTAAACTATCCAAATCAATAGCACTGTTTTTAGTCATAATAAATCCAACTCTATAATAAAATAACAATCTTAATGATCTAATGAACCATTAAGGACGTAACTGCCTCAGTATCTGAGTTATCACTTAATCATATGATAACAGCGTTAAGATTATAAACCCATTAAATATCATCTGGTTTAAAATAGCTCAATATCGCCATACTCAAACCAAAAAAAAGGTTTTGGGTCATAAAATTTATTAGCAAAAGTAATATAAACAAAAATATCGCTTATCACAACAGTAGTTTTTTATACATTTTTGTATAGACTCAGCAGACAGTAAACTTAAGTAAATTTTTAATCCGCTATTACTTCCCATTATTTCTTGATTTTATAAAAAATCATATTTAATAACAAACAAACTTTGTTTTTATTAAAAATAACTCAATAATAAAAACGGATATAAAAATAGCTCAATGATATTATTATCAATGAGCTACAGAATTATAAATACAACATCTTGTTATTGTATAAGTTAGAACGGAATATCATCATCGACTGGACCATCAGGCATCGCTGTTGGCTTAGGCTGAGAGGCATTTTGCGCTGGCTGATTGAATGGGTTTTGCTGAGGATTGCTTTGGTTGTTATAAGCATTTTGATTGTTATAACCCCCTTGGTTACCGCCCTGCGCCATACCTTGAGCTGCTACGCCGCCTGCTTGGTTGTAGCCACCTTGCTGACCAAAGCTGTTTTGGCCGCCTTGATTACCATAGCCCCCGCCTTGGCTTTGACCGCCACCGCTTGCGCCATCGAGCATCTGCATTTGATCAGCGCGAATCTCGGTGATATAGCGATCTTGACCATTTTGATCTTGGTATTTGCGCGTGCGCAAACTGCCCTCGATATAGACCTTACTGCCTTTACGAAGATACTGCGCTGCAATTTCGCCTAGACGATTAAAGAGTGAGATACGATGCCATTCGGTCGCTTCTCTTTTTTCGCCGCTTTGCTTGTCTGTCCACTGCTCTGATGTCGCAACCGAGATATTGGTCACGCTACCACCGTTATTAAACTGATGTGCCTCAGGGTCTGCTCCAAGGTTACCGATGATGATAACTTTATTAACTCCGCGCATGGTACCGTCCTTTTATTTATGAATAATTTAGTGAATCGTATCTATGATGATTCAATGAAGCCAATGTGCCCCATCATCGTTAATGCTATCGACAATACGATTTTACAGTGATTTGATTTTACTTTAACCAATTTTTATTTAAATATCTAGTGGGCTTTGTGCCAGATGCGACAGTGCTTGTCGCGAGTCGTCGGTGAGCTGGGTTTTGTCCAGCTTAAGATAGGCCACCTGCTCTTTTGCCATCACCACCAGCTCATCTACGCCATCTACCGCCAGCATTTGCCGCGACCAGTCTTGGATATTGATGTTTTTAGGAATGGTAATGGTGGTACTTGATAGATACGGCGGCTGGGCGATCGGAAATATCAGTAATAGCGCCGCGCCCATAATCAGCGCCAGTACGCCCCATGCTAGCAAATTTGGCTGCGTCAAGAGTACGCCGCCCAGCGCCCCACCGACAAAAGCCCCAAAGAACTGGCTCGATGAATTAAGCCCCATCGCGGTTGCTTTATTCGCGACTGGGGCGCGCTTGGATATCCAAGATGGAATAGTGGCCTCAAGTAAGTTAAAACCCATAAAATAGAGCAATAAACCTACAATAATACCGACACCAACTTGGCTACCCAGCGCCAGTAACGCCAGTGCCGCAGTCATCAAGCCGATCGCACCCAAAAACACCTGACGCATTTTGCGCTTTTTTTCTGCGACAATAATAAAAGGTATCGCCACCGCAAAGCCAATAAACAATAGCGGCAAATACACCAAGCCCTGCTGACGAACCGACAAACCCAGCACTTCAGAGAGCTGATGCGGCAAGAGGACAAATATCGCCGTCATGGTCAAATGTAAGGCAAAGATACCAATATGCAGACGGTTTAAATCGCCGATTTTTAGCACGCTGGCCAACTGCTGACCGATAGATTTATTGTCCAAGTTATGTTTGAGCACTCGTAGCGGCGTCGGCACCACAAACAGTAACATCATTGCCAATACCGCAAAACCCGATGTCAGCCAAAACAAGCCTGACATACCAAGCGAGCCGACCAACAAAGGGCCAAAGGCAAAGGCCAACATAATAGAGGTGGCAATGGTCAAGCCCATCGTCGCCATTGCTTTGGTACGCATCTCCTCGCGTGTGACATCAGCGAGTAGCGCCATCAATACCGCCGATACCGCACCGCTTCCTGCCAGCGCTCGACCGATGATGACCTCATAAATATCGGTGGCGTTAGCTGCAATCATACCGCCCAAAGCAAACAATATCAGACCCAAAAAGATAATCGGCTTACGCGGAAACTTGTCAGCAGCAAGGCTCATCGGTATCTGAAAAATCGCCTGACCCAGCCCATAAACCCCGACCGCCAAACCAATCAAAAACGGCGTAGCATGCGCATAATTGTCGCCATACACCGAAAACACAGGCACAATCATAAACAGGCCAATCATACGCAGGGCAAAGATGCCGCCGACCCCGAGGATTGCCCTTTTTTCTACGCTATTCATACTTGCCTCACAGGTTTATCATTGCTGATATAGTCGATTCACTCTAAAAATGACGACCAGTAGGACCATACTTATTTTAAAATAGATTAGCCATACATCAATATCACAGTCGATCTATCAGGGCACTCACCTACAATTCAAGCCCTCTAAATTAAGGCCCCTAGTATAAGACATTCGCCGTTTGGTTGCCGAGACTTTTGTTTTTTGTTACCAAGTGCGTCTCTAGCGGCTTTTTGCCTTGAATAATGCACGCATGATGACAATAAAGTACAACGTTATCAACAAGGTTGCGGATTCGCTTGAGCCGTTAAGTGCTGACTAAGACAAGCGTGCTGGTCAAAACCATAACAAAGGATACCTGTTACGTAACACAGATTTGATCTAGATTGGCTGAGTCTAACAAAACTTGTGAGATAAAAATGGCCTAGATGGTTTAGCCGCCTTAAACGATTTGGTTAAAGATTACCCAGCTTATAAAAAACGCGCGCGAAAAAGCACGCACTAAAAAATGGAGTAAAAACCGCAGCGAGGCCTGATAAAGCCATTATAAAAACCGAAGCAATAAAGAAAGCGTAGCGTCTATAAAAGCATCGCTTATAAATCGTTTGTAAATAGTTGTCGTAAAAACATAGCTTACAAAAACGCGGTTTATAAAAACCAGCTATCTTTTGTGTCACTATTTTGACCCTCATACACTTTAAAAATAACATAGCGCGACTGGGATGCTGTTTTACATGGCTGGGTTAAATGCAGGTTGCGCTCACTACTTCTTATACATCAGTATTTTTATCCATCACTTTAGCAAATAGGAAACCTATCACCGATGGCAAATGACCACATTGCAATACGCGGCGCCCGCACGCACAACCTAAAAAACATCGATCTGGACATCCCACGCGATAAGTTCGTGGTAATCACAGGTTTATCAGGCTCTGGTAAATCGTCATTGGCCTTCGACACCTTGTATGCTGAAGGGCAACGTCGTTATGTCGAGAGTCTGTCCGCTTATGCGCGTCAGTTTCTCTCACAAATGGAAAAACCAGAAGTCGATAGCATCGAAGGCTTGTCACCGGCAATTGCTATTGAGCAAAAATCGACCAACCATAACCCACGCTCGACGGTCGGTACGATCACTGAGATTTATGATTACCTGCGTCTATTATACGCGCGTATCGGCACGCCTTATTGCCCAGAGCATGGCGAACCTATGGTGGCGCAGTCGGTGACCGAGATGGTCGATCAGGTTATGGCACTCCCCGATGAGACCAAGCTTATGATACTGGCGCCGGTGATTCGTGAACGTAAAGGCGAGCATACAGTCTTACTTGAGCAGCTGATCGGACAAGGCTTCGTCCGTGTGCGTGTCGATGGCGATGTCTATGATACTGACGAGCTACCGACGCTCGATAAGAAGAAAAAGCACACCATCGAAGTGGTGGTTGACCGCTTTAAAGTACGTGATAACTTAGGTAACCGCGTCGCTGAGAGCTTGGAGACTGCGCTACGTTTGGGACAAGGGCTGGTGACGCTGCACTTTATGGATGGCAACCCAAACGCAGACAGTGCTGACGACCAAGTGATGTCAGCCAAGCACTCCTGCCCTATCTGTGATCGCGCCGTGCCTGAGCTTGAGCCGCGGATGTTTAGTTTTAACAACCCATACGGCGCTTGCCCAACTTGTGATGGACTCGGTAAACGTCAGTATTTTGCTGCCGAAAAGCTCATTACTCATCATGAAAAATCGCTCAACCAAGGCGCAATCAATGGTTGGGATAAGCGTCATGCCTATTATTTTGGCCTGCTCTCTACCGTCTGCAAGCACTTTGACATCGATATGGATGCGCCGTGGCAAGCACTGCCAAAAGTGCAACAAGACATCATCATGCATGGCTCTGGTAAAGAAAAACTGAGCTTTAACTTTACCGATGAGCGCGGTCGCAAGACCAATAAGACCGTACCGTTTGAAGGCGTACTACCCTATCTTGAGCGCCGTTATGCCAAAACGCAAAGTAACCTTGTGCGTGATGAGCTGGCCAAATATTTGGCTGATACCACCTGTAATGTCTGTGATGGCGCGCGTCTCAATGAAATCTCGCGCAACGTGCGTGTCGATGAGCAGACCATCGCCGATATCGTCAAGCTATCTATCGGTGATGCTACTGACTATTATAAGACCTTAAAGATTGGCGGTCATAAAGGCGAAGTGGCGGAAAAAATCTTTAAAGAGATTAATGAGCGTTTAAATTTCCTCGTTAGTGTCGGGCTAGATTATTTGACTCTTGCTCGCTCTGCTGAGACGTTATCGGGCGGGGAGGCACAGCGTATCCGTCTTGCCAGCCAAATCGGTGCCGGCCTCATGGGCGTGATGTATGTGCTCGATGAGCCGTCGATCGGTCTGCATCAGCGTGACAACGACCGCTTACTAAAGACTCTAACGCGGCTGCGTGACTTGGGTAATACGGTACTGGTCGTTGAGCATGACGAAGACGCCATACGTCAAGCCGATCACGTCATCGATATCGGTGTCGGCGCAGGCGTGCATGGCGGTCATATCATCGCTCAAGGTACGATCGATGAGATCATGGCGACCCCAGACTCGCTGACCGGACAATATATGTCTGGTGAGAAAAAAATCGAAATCCCAAAATTACGGCATAAAGCCAAGACTATGGAAGTTGAGACCAAAGGTAAAGCCAAACCAAAGCAGGTGCCAATGACGATCGAGCTCAAAGGCGCCTCAGGCAATAACTTAAAAGACGTCGATCTGAGCTTGCCAGTCGGTGTGATGACCTGTGTCACTGGCGTATCTGGCTCGGGCAAATCAACCTTGATCAACCGCACCTTGATGCCGATTGCAGCGACTCAGTTAAACAATGCGTCTACCCTTATCGCGGATAAGCATGACAGCATCAGCGGTCTTGAGCATTTGGATAAAATGGTCGATATCGATCAAAGCCCAATCGGTCGTACACCGCGCTCAAACCCAGCGACATATACGGGCGTGTTTACCCCTGTGCGTGAGATGTTTGCTCAAACGCCTGAAGCGCGCGCTCGTGGTTATAAACCGGGTCGCTTTAGCTTCAACGTCAAAGGCGGACGCTGTGAGATGTGCCAAGGTGATGGTCTTATCAAAGTCGAGATGCATTTCTTACCGGATATGTACGTGCCATGCGATACCTGTGAAGGCAAACGCTATAACCGCGAAACCCTAGAGATTCACTATAAAGGCAAAAGTATCGCCGAAGTGTTAGAGATGACCGTAGAAGACGCCACTGAGTTCTTCTCAGCGATACCAGCGATTTATCGTCGTCTGCAAGCGCTCATGGATGTCGGTCTTGGCTATATTCGCCTCGGTCAGTCTGCACCGACGCTTTCTGGCGGTGAAGCGCAGCGAGTCAAACTGGCACGCGAGCTTGCCAAACGCGACACGGGACAGACGCTCTATATCTTGGATGAGCCAACTACAGGTTTGCATTTCCATGATATTGATAAGCTGCTCAACATCTTGCATGCGCTACGCGATAAAGGTAACACAATCGTGGTCATCGAGCATAATTTGGATGTTATCAAAACTGCCGATTGGGTGATTGATCTTGGCCCTGAAGGCGGTAAAGGTGGTGGTATGATCATCGCGGAGGGTACGCCAGAAGAGGTCGCAGAGGTCGAAGGCTCACACACGGGTGAGTTTTTAAAGCCGATGCTTACGCAGGTGGTTTCTGAGGCGGGTTAAGTTTTACTTTTAGTCGTTATTTAACGGCTGCTCTTTTGATCTGCCCCCATAAGTTGGATACAACTAACTTATGGGGGCATTTCAGTTTGACTTACCTTTTTTAATGTTATGTACTGATTTATTTACGCTTAATCGTCCGAGTCACTACCCCAGTCGTGGGGCCACTCATGGTATTGGTCGGCGCTTTTACAGCGGCTTGATAAACTGGCATCACGTCAGGTAGCAGCCCTTTAATTTTGGCGATACGCTGCCCTGAGTTTGGATGCGTAGACATCAACGTGACTAAGGTGTTGCTGCGACCATTTGCCGCTTCCATTTTTTTCCATACTGCAATGGCAGCTTCTGGATTGTAGCCTGCTTGCGCCATCAAACGTAAGCCACCTGCATCGGCTTGTGATTCTTGACTACGAGAAAACGGCTTATCAATACCAAAGTCACTAATCAAACCCAGCGCCTCATTACTCAGCCCTGTTTCCGCCTGTATCGCAGCACCCCCTAACTGAAGTGCTAGGCTTGTCAGAATTTTTTGCCCAGTATCCTTTTTGCTATGCTCAGCTAACGCATGGGTCATTTCGTGTCCCATGATTGCCGCGATCTCTGCATCTGTCAACTGTAGCTTCTCTACAATACCGGTATAAAACGCCATTTTACCACCAGGCATTGCCCAAGCGTTTAATTCAGGCGAGCGTATCACAGTGACCTGCCAATCAAAGGGCACCCCTGTTGTGTTAGCGCGCACAGCATAGGGCTTCATACGATGAAAAACCCGATTTACCCGCGCGGCGGTGGCAGAGGTATTGTCTACCGCGCCTTGACTACGAGCGCTAGAAACCACTTGCGAGTAGCTTTTTGCCGCATCGATATTCATGGTAGCAGTATCATATCCTGCAATATCAGCGACCGTGGTGCAGCCTGCTAAAGTAGTAACCGTAGTCAGCAATAGTGCATTTTTTATTTTTTGAAACGTTGTCATCAGACGTCCTATTTAAAAGCCATAACCATTAAAATGTAACCGATATGTAACTAATGTGTCTAAATTGCACAAAGAGATTATCACGGTAAAAAACAAAAGTCTATCAATTTAATAGTCTATTTTTTGGCTATATTAAGATTGCACGCTCATCCTAACCGCTCAGTTAGGTTTTTTTCCTTGCAGCAATGGTTTACGCCTTATAATAGTAGCAAATCAATAGCGCAAGTTATGCTATCGTTACCTTGCTATATCGATACATCATCACTACTTCTCATCCCTTATAACCCTCATAAGAGCGACAGTAGCCAACATGCCCAGCTTACCCATGACTTCTATCAGCTACGTACAGCAGCAACGCATCACTCGGCTATGCGTGCGCTGCGGATTGCTTCTTATGCAGTATGGCGCAGAGTCTGCGGTGGTGGTGGATTTGTCCAAACGCTTGGGGCTTGCTTTAGGGATGAACAGCGTCGAATGCTCGCTGAACTTTAACGCCATTACCCTGACCACCATCTGCGATGAGCGCTGTATCACCACCACCCGAGATACGATCAATCAGAGTATCAATGTCAACTTATTGGTGCAAATCCAGCAAATCGTCAATAAAACCGAAGCCACTATCAATAATAATGATTTGATTGACCGCACAACCCTTGCGTTTGATGAGCTGGATAAAACCGTGTATCCGACGTGGTTAGTCAGTATATTTGTCGGCGCTTCTTGTGCGGCGTTTGCTTATTTGAATGGCGGCAGCTGGTCGATTACCGCCGTAACCTTTATCGCGGGTATGGTGGCGATGTTTACTCGTATCTATTTAGCAAAGCACCACTTCAATCCCTTTATCACCGTCATCGTGACGGCCTTTATCGCCTCTTTGATTGGGGCGACGACCTATTACTTTGATATTGGCAATAACGCCGATATTGCCGTTGCCTCTAGCGTGCTGTTGCTAGTTCCAAGCTTTCCTTTGATTAACTCTTTCTCAGATATCTTAAAGGGCTATGTCAATATCGGCGTTGGGCGGGCGGTGTTTACTTATATGCTGACCTTGTCCGCGTGCGTGGGCATTGTGATGGCGCTGGTGTTACTACGCATACAGCACTGGGGGTTTTAGATGTGGTTTATTGAGACGGTCGTATTGTCTTGCATCATTACCCTTGGTTGGACGCTGATGTTCAGCGTACCCAAACGCTATATCTTGCCGTGTTTGCTGATGACCGCTCTGGGATTCGGACTAAAAACCGCCCTTGTCTATCAGCATGTTCATCTGGTGATAGCGAGCTTTTTTGGCGCGATGCTCGCCAGCTTTTTGGGGGTGTATTTTTCTAAAAAATATACCTTACCGCCCAAAGCTTTAATCTCCCCAAGTGTCATCTGTATGATGCCAGGTATCGCCGCTTATAAGGCGATGGTCAGTATGGTGCAGATTGGTTACTTTGGCTTTTCAGACGAGTTATTTAGCCAAATGATGGTGTATTTATTCGAAGCCTTGTTTGTGACCTCAGGATTGGTACTGGGCTTGTCCATTCCTGGGCTATTATTTTATAGACGGCGTGCCATAGTCTAGGCAGGTTTAAATGAGATTATTATGTGTTAGGCTATTTTTGTTTAAATACTTTTATAAACTGATGCTAGCTGGCACACCCTTATGATAAACAACTTGTAAGATGGATTATCCATACCCATTACAATAGAGTTCAAAACTGTACCGAAACTTAATGAAGAGACATAACAATGACAAAGCATTACGATTATATTTCCATTGGCGGCGGTAGCGGCGGTATTGCCTCCATTAACCGTGCAGCAAGCTATGGCAAAAAGTGCGCGATTATCGAAGCGGATGAATTAGGAGGCACTTGCGTCAATTGGGGCTGCGTACCCAAAAAGGTGATGTGGTACGGCGCGCAAGTCGCCGAGGCGATTGAGAAGTACGCGCCAGACTACGGATTCGAGGTTGAGTTAAAGAATTTCGATTTTCAAAAACTCATTCAAAGCCGTCAGCAGTACATCGAGAATATCCATCGCGCTTATGACAATAACTTAGCCAAAAACGGCGTGGAAGTGATTAAAGGCTTTGCTAAATTCGTCGATACCAATACGGTTGAGGTCAATGGCGAGCAAATCACTGCTGACCATATTTTGATTGCGACGGGCGGTCATCCTATTTTCCCTGATATTCCAGGCGCAGAGCACGGTATCGATTCTGATGGTTTTTTTAAATTGACTCATTTGCCCAAACGCGTCGCTATCGCAGGCGCAGGTTATATCGCTGTCGAAATTGCAGGCGTACTCAACAGCTTAGGCGCTGAGGTACATCTCTACGTGCGCCAGCATTCGCCGCTGCGCTCTTTTGATCACACTATCGTCGAGGCGCTGCTGATAGAGATGGAGCAAGACGGTATTCATCTACATACCAACACCACCCTTACCGAAGTCAATAAAAACGAAGATGGCAGCTTAGAGCTATTTACTAAAGATGGCACGCTTGATACGGTCGATTGCTTGATTTGGGCGATTGGGCGCGCGCCTTCGACCGACAACATCAACCTACAAGTAACGGGCGTAGAAACCACCGAATTTGGCAAAATCAAAGTTGATAAATTCCAAAATACCAATGTCGATGGTATTTACGCGGTCGGTGACATTATCGAAAACAGCATTGATCTGACACCAGTTGCCATCGCCGCTGGTAGGCGTCTGTCTGAGCGCTTGTTTAACAACAAGACCAATGAGCATTTGGTTTATGATTTGATACCGACGGTTATATTTACTCATCCCGCTATCGGTACTATTGGTTTATCTGAGATTGACGCGGTGGCGCTACATGGCAAAGATAACATTAAGTGCTACACCTCGACCTTTACCTCGATGTATAGCGCGGTGACTCAGCATCGCCAAAAATGCGTAATGAAGCTGGTGTGCTTAGGTGAGGAGGAGAAAATCATTGGCCTACATGGCATCGGTTACGGTGTCGATGAGATGCTGCAAGGGTTTGCCGTAGCAGTGAGAATGGGCGCGACCAAAGCAGACTTTGATAATACCGTTGCTATTCACCCAACCGGTGCAGAAGAGTTTGTGACGATGCGTTAGACAGACTGAATGAGAAGAAAGGCTATTTTTAACAAATGGCCTTTTTTATTGTCTATTTTTGCTTTAGTGTAAAACCACATACTGACAGCACAATCCTGATACTGCTATGATGCGTTTAATAATGACCGTTGCGAGATGACTGTGTGGCAGATGTACCTTTTTATATTACCCGTGGGCTTAGGCATCATGACCTTGGCAGGAAGTTTGCTATTTTTATTCGCTTTTCTCATGTCTGATGATAATGCCACGCGCTTGCCTGCTTTTAATTGGTTCAAGCGCTTAATTATTGTGGCATTTATCTTGCTCAGCATTGGGCTGTTTATGACTTTTGGTCACTTTTGGGGTTAGGGTTTACGCACTCACCACTTTTTCTAATTCTAATAATTCTAAATCTTGACGTTTTGGTTCGCCATTATTGCCATCGACAGGAAACGGCATACTATTGCCATTTAGCTGATAACCGCGGCGCTGATAATAAGCCAATAATTCAGGGCGGTGACTTAAGATGGACATAGTAAGACGGGTGGGTTGATTGTTACTTTTTAGATGTCTTTCAGCGAAAGTTTCGGCGGCCTGCAATATCATGTTACCGATGCCCGCTCCTTGCAGCTTTGGATGTACGGCAAACATACCGATATAAGCTTTGTCGCTATGAGATTTTTTATCTGAACCTGTCTCGACCTTCATATCGACAGCTATGCAGCCCAATAGCTCGCCTATCTCCTTGCCGCCGCGCTCGCCGGTATCGGTCTGTGGATAAACAAAAACATAGTGCTTAGGATTGGCAATGACGCCAGCTAGCTCGTCTGCCGTGGTGCGAATACCGCCCACCAAATCGGCCTCATTGGTCCAGCCTTCATCTTGGCGATAGCAGAGGTTTAAGAGTTGTTCTAAAGCGCTCAGATCATTAGCATCCGCTTGCCGTAAAAATACTTTTGCTGCTTTGTCAGCAGTGTCATTGTCAGTTTTTTTGTTTTTTGCTGTATCAGTCATTTGGGTACTCTCTCGGGCTAAACATTATTGCTAATAAAAAGGGCTGACCTAATATACTAGGACAGCCTTTATGATAATTATTAACCGCTAATTAGTCTATGGTGATAGCGCATGGGCTTGCTCGATAATATCGAAGCCTGCATTGATTTGAGCGCGGGTTGGCGCATGACCACGGCGTAATAATTCGCTAAAAGCAATCAGCTCTTTGTCTCGGCCTAGGGAGCTGGCGGCACTAGCGCGAGTATTCTCTCCTTCGTCATCAAAATAGTACTCGATGTAATCTAAATCGTCAGGCGTACCAAATAAAATGCCTTTATCCGGCGTCGCGGCATGACCACTATAGCGCAGGCTCTTGCCATATTGCGCCGTCCAAAAGAAAAGAATACGTTCCTCTAGCGTGTTAACGTTATCATCATTCAAGATAGCGCCTGCGGTTACCATGCCATGCTGCAAGGCGACGCGCCAATGCTCAATACGCATCCGTCCCATCTGATTGGTGGCTTTGGCAATATCGCCCAGTGCATAGACGCCGTCGCGTAGCTGTAGATGCTCATCGACTTGCACACCATCGGGGTCATTTACTTCATTTAATATCTCGGTACGTGGTGCCACACCCGTACCCAAAACCACCACGTCCGCTGTCAGCGTACTGCCGTCTGACAGTGTGACACCGCTGACGTGACTGCCGTCTCCATCGATGCTCTCAACACCTGTACCAAACACAAAGCGCACCCCATTTTCTTCATGCAGTTTGATGAGCGCATTACTCACCGCCTCAGAGACGATATTGCTCATTACCCGCGCGCTACGACCAACGACAGTGATTGAGGCGGCCTCGCCTGCTTGCGATAATGCCGCTGCAGCTTCCATGCCGATAAATCCTGTACCGACGATAACGACGTTTTTGTTATCGGTAGCACCTTTGATCGCCTTAGCATCATCCATACTACGTAGCGTATAGACGCCCGCTAGCTCAGCACCTTGAAATGGCGGTATCTTCGGCTCGGCGCCGGTCGCCACCACCAAAAAGTCTGCGCTTTGTTTTTCATTATCGCCGTTGTTATTTTCGATAATAATAGCGTTCTCATTGGGCAAGATTTCGCTGACTCGCTGATTCAGACGCAAGTCGATATTGTTTCTATCAGCCCAATTTGAGCCACCTAAAATAAGTTTACCCTCATCCATTTGACCTGCTAAAAACGCTTTGGACAACAAAGGGCGATTATAAGGCGCTTTATTGTCGGCACTGATTAGGGTGATTTTGCCGCCATAACCAGTGTGACGTAGCTGATTGGCGGTCATAAAGCCTGCACCGCCGCCACCGACGATGATGGTATGCGTATCAGCGAGCTGATCGTTATCTGCTCGCTCGTTGATATTGCTAGTCGTATCAACGATTAAGTGGTCGCCTTGCCTAGTCACGCTATAGCGCGTCAAGCCTTTCATCGCAACCGGCTCTATCAGCGAGCCATCAGTACTATGAAAAGTGCCGTGATGCCAAGGACAAATCACGCGATTACCGCAGCGTAGTCCTTCACCTAAGTCCGCGCCTGCATGCGGACATTTACCATCAAAAGCGCTAAACTCATCGCCATCGCGGGTGATTAAAATGATACTATCATCGTCTTGTTTGAACGACTTCATACCGCCATCTTTTATACCCTCTGCGCTAATAGTAATTTTGTTATTGTCAGTCATAAGTTATCCTTAACGTTTGCTATTTCATTATTAGGCATTGATCGTTAGTTGCTTCTACTAGGCTGATTGTGAAGCACTACTTTTTTAATATTGTAGATAAATAAGTACCATTAAAAATGGCGTTATCTTTAATAGTAGCAAGACCACTTGGCGGGCGATGTTTTTTTGTATATCTAGCGCGTTGCAAATCGTAACTTTTCAACGGTTAATCCAAAACTCGATAGTTGAAGCGTTAAGCGTTTATGCTACTTTATTCATTGACTTATAAAAAATCCTCACTCACTCTTTTATCACCTATCAAATGACTATTTTATGACTGCTATAGAGAATCAACATCTTGACCTTACCACTATCGACTTTGCGGCAGTAACCAATTGCGCTGATCTACCTCAGCCTATGACGCCACCTATCAAACAGGCGCTCTATAAAGTTAAGCCTGAAGACTTTGTGGTCAATGAGCGGTTAGAGGTAGACTTCACAGACGCAGGCGAGCATTTATGGCTACATATCAAAAAATCAGGGATTAATACCGCTTATTTAGCTAAATTACTCTCTGAATGGGCGGACATACCTTTGCGCGATGTCGGCTATTCAGGACTTAAAGATCGCCAAGCGCTAACGACGCAGTGGTTTAGCTTAAGAATCCCCAAAAAGCAACTGCCCACCTCTGAGTTTGCCCCAGTAGACATCAGTGAAAACGAGTCCGTCACCATCATCGCCCAGCATTGGCACCACAAAAAGCTCAATCGCGGTACTCACCGCGCCAATCAATTTACCATTACCCTACGAGAGATCGAGTTTGCCAGTAATATCGCAGCTACTGACGCCCAGCAGGCGACCGAGCAACATCTGGCTACTATCAGCAAAACAGGCGTGCCCAATTACTTTGGCCCCCAGCGTTTTGGTTATGAAGGCAACAACATCGCAGAAGCCCTACGGCTATTTGCTCGCCCCATACCGGCGAGCAAACCAAAAACCAAAAAGAGTAAACGCAAACGCGCGCCACGTGAGCAAAACACCATGGAGCTGTCTGCGGCTCGTAGTCTGATATTTAATGAGATATTGGCAGCCAGAGTCCGCGTAGGCAACTGGGATACTGGGCTGGCAGGTGAGGTATTTAACTTAGACGGCTCAGGCTCGATATTTGGCAGTGAGGCAATAGACGATGCCTTACGCGCACGGATGATGAGTGGTGATATTCATCCGACTGGCGTGCTGTGGGGCGTGGGTAACGATAAGGTTAGCGGCATGGCAGCGCAGCTTGAGAGCGACATTGTAAAAAACAATGCCTTATTGACACAGCTGGCCATGGGCTTAGAGCAGCGCGATGTCAAAGCCCAGCGCCGAGCACTGCGTTTGCCGATTGAAGCGCTAAGCTGGGAGTGGTTAGATGCGTCCGATAGTAATGAGCAAGCGCTGATACTGAGCTTTACCTTGACCACTGGCAGCTTTGCCACCAGTGTATTGGCCAGCATCGTCCAGCATTTACAGTTGGGCTCAGCTTAGATACCCCACAGCATCACATGGCGGCTATTTTCGCTGTCGAACATATGATTGGCACTGACCACTTGGTCGCGGCCACGGTCTTTTGCTTCATAGAGCGCCTTGTCCGCTATACAGATTAAACGCTGGCAAATATCAGGTGGCAAAAGGGTCTGGTACTCTGGCGGTAAGGCGGATCTGTGGTGGCGAGGTTTGCCTGCGGGCGCTGGTTTCAGCGCCGCCTCTAACTGTAGCTGCTCCGTACGGGCTTGTTTCATACACACGCTTTGTTCGTGAGTGAACGTGTATAGCCCCAAGCTTGCGGTGACGCTAAACGCCTCATTATCATCGACCTTGATGATGTGCTTGCTGATGTCTTTGCGGAGCTGTTCGGCGATGAGCATTGCCCCATCGTGACTCGTGGCTGGCAGGACAATCAAAAACTCTTCGCCGCCATAGCGGCTCACGATGGCCGCATCGGTCAATGCCTGCGTCAGCGTCTGCGCCACTTCAAACAACACCTGATCGCCGACCTCATGACCATAGGTATCATTGATGTCTTTAAACCAATCCAAATCTAGCAAGATAACGCTAAAGTCCTGCCCATCTTGTAGCTCTTTTAGCGCCTGCTTCATCTGTGTCAAACCGTATCGACGATTTTTGAGCTGGGTTAGCTCGTCTTGATTGGCATGCTTTAATATCTCGTTTTTGCTGTCATCTAATATCAACAACAACGTACGAAACATATAAACGATAAAGATTGCTTTGGGTAAGGCCAGTAGCACGTGGGTTGCGCGCCAAAAAAACGTCGAAGAGCGCTGTAGCTCGCTGATACTCGACCAGTCTAACGTCACCCCCTTAAACACCGAGGTAGCAAGCGTGTTTTCGATCGCCATCAGCTCGTTATACGTCAGATAGTTTTGGCTGTCTAAAAATGGATAAACAAACGTCAGTTGACGCAAGTTGGGCAGATGAATACCGAAGTAAGGCGCCAAGATAGCCAATAAAATCAGAGCAATCTGTAGCAAAAATACACGCCACGCATAGCGGCGTTTGATCAGCATCATCCCAAGCATCGCACCGCCTACCAGCGAGACACCCGCAAACAAACTGCTATAACCGACCATGACGATCACAGTGGCGATATAGAAGGTATAAGGCACTATCAACAGCAGCTGCCATTTATTTAAGTTTTTGTTTTTTATGGCAGTCGTTTGCCGTTTAAGACGCGATAGATGGCGTGCAATACCCCAAAAAAACACACCCATCACCGTAATGCCAAGCCACAGCAGATACAACAGATGAATATAAACATAAGCGCCTAAGGCATCTTGATACCACCAGACAAACGCACACCAAAGCCAGTGTAAAAACACCTCCATCAAGATAAACACTGCCAACAAAGCAGTCCTATCAGCAGCTTGCCATTCAAAGATTGCTCGTGAGAGTCGCTTGTAGCCTAAATGAAGAACCGATACAGACATAATTTGGCTACCGCAAAAAATGTAAATACACCAGACATAACATGAGTGAAAGCAACCAACGACTACAACTGCTATATAAAATAAGCATCTATTAAATATAAGCTCAGATAGCTGCGTGCGTAAGAGATAATTCCTACCCATCGTACAAACGCTGGCCACCACTTAAGTGTGGCAAGATTTTTCTGAGGTTTCAATCTGTTTTGGCTATTTATTAGACAAACGCTCACCTCAAAGTGTAACCAAATAAGCGGGGGCCTCACGCTTCTAGACAGATGTATATGAGCCGTTAACCAAGCGTGGTAAACGACTGCCAGACGCCTTGTTGGTCAGGTGTCAATACAGGAACGTCGCCCAAGCACCGCCACGGCATATTGCTACCATGAAAGTCACTACCAACCGAAGCCACCAAATTATTGGCGGCAATACTACGGTCGACCATGCGGCGGGTGCTGATAGGCTCACTGGTGGCAGGCAGCTCACAACCATCACCGCCTAGCCCAGCAAACTCTTCGACCAGCTTACGCACCCGCGTGGCTGAGAGATGATAACGCGTCGGATGTGCCAATACAGCCTTGCCGCCACACGCGTGTATCAGCTCGATACCCTCAGCCATGCTCAGCGCATCGATCGCCACATAGGCAGGTTTATTATCCGCCAGATATTTGTCAAAGGCCTTTTGCACCGTTTTGACGTCGCCGCGCTCAAACAGTACCTGACCGATATGAGCGCGTCCGACCCCTTGCGGGTTGCCACCGGCTTTATCCAGTACGGCCTGCCACAGCTCCTCATAATCGAGACTTAATAACTCACTAAGCTTTTCAGTGATTTTCTGACCGCGAGTAGCGCGGCTGTCTTGTAATTGCTGCAAAGTTGCGTGCATTTTATCTCGGTCAATAAAATCCAGCCCCAGCACATGGATGATTTTTTTGGTTGATTTGTTTTTGCCATAGCCGCCGCTGAGCGTATGCTCACAGCTAATCTCAACCCCATTAATCAGCTGCATACCGCAGGCCGTCGCCGCTGCCCGCGCCTCATCAATCCCTGCCAGCGTATCATGATCGGTCAGTGCCAATACATTGACGCCAGCTGCGTGGGCACGTTGCACCACTTCGGTCGGTGCATAAGTACCATCAGAGCAGGTACTGTGACAATGTAAATCAAATTTCATAAAATAAGCCTTAGCTTTAATAGTATATAAAAGTATAGTCAGTTCGAAATAAAATCGATGCGCTCATATGAACGGGCAACTGGTATAAATTTTCCTTGCTTGCGGTGTCTATGCTGGCAGATGCTGCGCAAAATTTTCCAGCTGCACTGTATCGATTTTAAAGTGAGTTAACTATATAAAAAGTCAATAATAACTCGGCGCGCCCGCGCATCAGCAACAACCCTTTCGATATAGCAGTAGCACGACTGATAAGCCGCACTGACTATTGGTGCGCAGGCTTGTGATATCGTATGATTATCGCGTTGTTTGCTTTTTTTTGCCGCAGTAGACGTGTAAACTACCCCATACGTTTTTGTTGGACATCCCACTTGCTATGAAAGCCTTATTAGACTTTATTCCTTTAATTGCCTTTTTTATCGCTGCTCGTTACAGTGGTATCTTGGCCGCGGCGGGTGCGCTACTGATCGCCACCATCCTCGTTTATGCCATTCACTTCATTCGGCAAAAAGGCAAATTTGATAAACAGCAATGGGTCGTTTTGTTATTGACCATTTTGTTCTGTGGTGGCACGTTATTGCTGCGTGATGATGTCTATCTACGCTGGAAGTCGCCAATCATCAACGGCATCTTTGCCTTAACGCTGATTGTCAGTGCCGCGTTCAATAAACCCTTGATGCAGCTGGCCATGAAAGATGTCTTTTCACTGACGATGAGCGGCTGGAAAAAACTGACTGTCGCGTGGGGGTTGTTTTTTGCCTTTATGGGCATCTTGCATTATATCACAGCGTTTATGATGTCAGATGAAGCCTGGATCAACTTTAAAACTTATGGCTGGATTCCAATTATGTTGGTGTTTGTCGTCGCTCAGTTTGCAGTCTTAAAAAAGCATCTCAATCCAGCATTGACGGATAAGTCGGCAAAATAGCAAAGTCGCGCGCATTATGATTTCTATGATTTTATAATAATTTGCAGCGCCAGCTAAATGCCAATCGCGACCATCATGATGCCATCTTGGCACATTTGTATCGATACTCGCGATTTTTTATCAGCTCATGTGGTTAGAGCGTGTTGAACATTCACCCCTTTTATTTACTGTTTATTTTGTGAGGAAGTCTCATGTCCTTATTTGCCATCATCGGTCATGACGTAGCCGATAGCCACGCGCAGCGTCAACTTACCCGCGCTGAGCACGTCGCCCGTCTGCAGGCACTCGACCAAGAAAACCGCCTAATTATCGCAGGCCCTACCCCTATCGAACACGGTTTGGAGGCAATGTCAGGTAGCTTAATCATCGCTGACTTTGAGTCTATCGAGGCGGCGCAGGCGTGGGCAAACGACGAGCCCTACCTACGTGATGGCGTCTATAGCCATGTCGATATCAGACCTTTTATTCATACGTTGCCAAAATCTGGCAACGACGCTGCACAAGTGACCAAACCGTGAGCCGATACCCCTCTGTGCTAAATACGCTTGGCTCTACGTCTGCGCTTGCTAGAGTGTTGTTGGTCATGGCGCTGGCCGCGCAGTCTGCTTATGCAGCGCCGAGCGTCACCGATACGGCTGCCAGCACTGCCGCCCCTTTGGTAGAGCAAGCCGCACCGCCTGCAGCGGGTGCCAATACCAGCCTTGATATTAATAACACCTTGGCCGCGCAGTTGCAGCCGTCCAGTCAAGCGCTCTCCGATGCCAATCAGCAGCTCCTTAGCCGTAATGCCGAATTGCAGCGGCAAGTGAATGACTTACAAACCCAAGTCAATGTCTTGATATATGAGAGTAAGGGCCAGTTGTTTTTATATGGCGCTTTTACGGTTTTGATCAGCTTGCTTGTGGGTATTTTTATCTCGTGGCTTGTGTTTGTCCGCCGTGAGCGCTGGTAGTTTTATTTATCGTCTTTTTGCTTTGTCTGATGTGACCATTTATGTCTAACACCGCCCCAAAAAATAGCAGTACATCTGCCTCCTTGCCAGATAAACAGCCAGATAGACAGTCAGATACTCAGTTGCCAAACAGTCATTCACCACAGCCTTCTGCCATACGCCCTGCTAAGATTGACTGGAAAATGGATGACACGGGCAATCAGGTACCGGTATCTGGTGAGTTTGGTGATGTGTATTTTTCCCATGCCGACGGTCTCGCAGAGTCGCGCTACGTGTTTTTGGCACACAACCAACTCGCCGAGCGCTTGGCAAACCTTGCGCCAATGCAATGCTTTAGCATCGCGGAGTTGGGGCTTGGCACAGGGCTAAATTTATTGGCAACGTGGCAGCTCTGGCGTGCGCTGCGTGACATGCATCCGCACTTAGCCACAGCGAAGCTGCATTTTATTACCACAGAAAAATTCCCGATACCGCTCACGGATCTTACTCAAATTTTAGCCTTATGGGCACAGCGTGCGCCTGAGCTGGCCGAGCTGATTGAGCAATTTTTGGCCGCCTATCCGCCGCTTATCGCAGGCTGTCATCGTTTGCGTTTTTTCGATGACAACTTAACGGTAGATATATGGTTGGGCGATGCCGCGGATAGCTTGGCAAAATTGGCATCAGGGACGTACCTAACGCCAGCGCCTGCTGTTGATGCTTGGTATCTGGACGGATTTGCGCCGTCGTGCAACAGCACCTTATGGGCTCAAAATATCTTTGCACAAATTCAGCGTCTCTCCCGCTCTGGCACAACCGCGGCCACTTATAGCTGTGCAGGTATCGTCAAACGGGCACTACAGAGCTGCGGCTTTGAGATCAAAAAAGTCAAAGGCTTTGGCCGTAAGCGTGAGATGCTCACTGCCATCATGCCAGCGCCAGTAAGCGATGAGATATCTGGCCACACTGATAATCGAGCGGCTGACCACCAAGCTATAGATAATGGCCATAGTATCGTCATTGGTGCTGGTATCTCAGGGCTGATGATGGCGTGGACGCTGGCCAATCGCGGTGTTCAGGTGACCTTGCTGGATAAAACGGCACCATTGGCAGGGGCGTCAGGCAATCCGCGCGCCCTACTCGCGCCCAAAATGACGCCCATCCATCATGTCGACGAGCATCTGCATACTATCGGCTATCTCTATAGTAGCAGGCTATATCGAACGCTCAATGACAAGGCTACGCAGCAGCAGCTAGCGCCAGTGCTTGAGCCGACAGGCGCGCTCGATTTGCTGATAAAAGCCAATATCGGCACCGAGCAGATTGCAGATTATCCAGATGAGATGGCCACCACGCTACTACATGCGCAGGCACAAAACATCAGCGGACTAACCGCGCAAGACTTAACAGAAAACTTATATTTACCACAGTCTGGCTTGGTCAATCCGCACGCCTTAAAAGACGTCGTTCTGACGCATCCGCTCATCCGCTTTCAGCAAATAGACGTTTACGATATTAGCGAGACGGCGCAAACCGCTACGATTAAAGGTAATGAGCAGGATAATAATATCGTCTCTATCGACGCCGATAACGTGGTGATTTGCGCCGCATTTGAGAGTCATGAGCTAGATCGGCGCATTTTTGATTGCCGAAAAATACGCGGTCAGCTCTCTTGGTTTACGCCGACCACCGCCGAGCTTACAAACTTACCGAAAGTACCACTTAAATACAGCGGTTACTGTGCCCCCTTTACCGCGTACGCTGGCGATAACGAGTTAAACGATGTGGTAGAAGGTGCAACGCATTTATTGTTAGGAGCGAGTTTTGTGCGTAATGACACAGGCACCGATATCCGTGATGAAGAGCATCAGACTAGCCGCGACAAGCTCGTCACTGCCATTCCTGAGATGGCAGCCGTGATTCCAACAGATACCACTCTGTGGCGGGGACGTGCAGGCATTCGCACCCAAACGCCTGATTATCATCCAATGGTTGGGCTGTTGGTAGATAGTAAGCGGCTTTGGACAATGAGTGCAATGGGCGCAAAAGGCTATGCACTCGCCCCCATATGCGCTGAAACCTTGGCAGATATGATGCTCGGCTCGTTTGCACCGCTATCAAAAGCGATGCAAGCACGCCTATCACCGAACCGCACGCGCTTGCAGACGCCGCTGGCTTAGCGAGCCTTGCATACAAGCTGACAAGTTAGATGATGGTTAATGTATACCTGCAAAAGAGCGATCCCTTTACTCGCCGCCCTACTAGTCACCGCTCTCCATTTTAGACTTAACAGCCCCAAACAATGATTTGCCACTGTCAGATTCGCGAGGTGCTTGATGAGTTACTTTGGCGCTATCATCGTTATGGGTACTGACCATCGGTGCCGTCAGCGTTCGAATCTGCGCTTCGTCACGGGTGTTCTTTTGGATGGTGACTGCAGCAAACAAACTCATGGTAAATGCCATCATATAGAATCCTTTTTCACTGAGGCTAAGACTGTCTGCATTCATAAGACCAAGTGCGATCAACGCAATAGACAGTCCAAGCGCCGCCCAGCTGATAAGATAGTACATATTGGTTGTCGGAATGCCTTCACTGCGATCACGCAGCGTTTTTTGTAAACTAATGGCTGCATAAAGACCCAGTGCCAGTACTGCAATATAATAACCCTTTTCATTTAACAACATACTTTGAGCATTCCAAAGCCCTAGTAAATATGCAAGCACACCAACCAGCATAACCGCCCAAGACGTACCGACGTAAGCAGTGGTTGGTCTATAGGCAGCTAGTTGACTCTTGGTAATCGTGTCATTATTCATTATGGTCCTCAGTTTAAAATAGGCAGATTTATATTGGTAAGAGATTTTTTATCAACCTTTGTTTCGCCTTAAAATAACACAACCATGCTATATTGTAAGCTAAAAATTATTTTTCAAATAAATAGCGCTTTTAATGGCAGAGTTCTGACATGTCCTTTTTTACCTTACTCATTTTGCTTAGCCTCATTCTTATTGTGCCTATCTTCTTTGTCATAAAAGAAAAATCTAAGCAAGCGCAAATCGATACGGTGCACCGTCATCAAGAGTATCTGGCGGCGGCAGCGACGAATATAGATCAGAATCAAACGCAGATATCTGTAATAGAAAAGATAGATGACAAAAAAGATCACCGTCTCAATGTGATTCATTTTTCCGCGCATCATCCGTTTATCAAACTGCTCTATAATGAGCAAGTGCCTCATACGTTTCGAGCCACTATGGACGATATTGGACAACAGTACGAGTCTACGCATCATGATCAAATCACTGAGTCACAGCTATTCACCCTCAACAAACTCATTGCAACCCGTATTCCAGAGCTGATTACTGATTATCTGAGCCTTGATCCGCAGTATGCAAAAACCTTCGTTATTGATACGGACAAACAAAACACCAGCTATGACACAGTACTTGAGCAACTGAACTCGATTTTGGATTTTTCGCAGAAGCTCAACACCCAAAGCCAAAGTGGGGTCGTTGACAAACTACTCGCCAGCCGCCGATATCTAGATGACGTTTATAAAGAAAGTGGCATGGCAGCCGACAGTTTACAAATCAAGTGAGCCTCCCATGACTTATCATCAAACCACCCTTAAGCTACCTGCCTACGCGCGTGGCATCCATGTCATCACGCCTATCATCGAGAAAGCCATTGCTCAGCTCATACCGTCCAGCGCCAAAGCGGGGCTGGTTCATTTGTTTTTGCAACACACGTCAGCCAGTCTCGCCATTAATGAAAATGCTGACCCAGATGTAAGATTGGACACAGAGGATTGGCTCAATAAAATCGCCCCAGCCGATCAGCCAGAGTACCGTCATACCTTGGAGGGCTCCGATGATCTACCAGCGCATCTCAAAAGCATAATGATAGGTGTCAGTTTAACCATTCCTCTGATAGATGGTGTCTTGGGTTTGGGGATGTGGCAAGGAGTTTACTTATGTGAGCACAGAGACATGAAGGGTTATGGCGGACAGCGTAAGCTGGTCATTACAGTCAATACGTAATACTATATAGTGATGAGATGGCAGGTTGACCCTTGCAAATTGCCACATTGATATAGCGCGCTATTAACGGATAAACCTGACTATGAAAACCTCTTTACCAAAACGGCTCAGCTTTTTGAACGCTAACACTTACTGCCTCAGTGCACCTGCTATTTTTTTGAGTGTGTTTTTGCTGACTGCCTGTCAAGAAACGCCAGAACCCGAAGAATCTGCCGAAACATCATCTGAAACGTCAACACAGACAACGCCAGTAACGACAAATATCAATGTCAATGAAGCGGCGGATGACAATATAGAGAATGCTCAGAACCCATCACAGACTGAAGCTAATTCAGAGCACGATGTGAGCTTGACTGAACTAGAGCAAGACCTTGGAGGCACTGTCGCTGCACCAAGTAATACTGCTACATCGCCCAATCCAGAACAGGCCATCAAAGGCGCACAAATCACTGATGTCCGTTACAAAAGTGAAGCAGGCGACACCTTATCGGTGGTTTTTGAAACATCAGCTTCTGGGCTACTCAATGCCATTGTCACTCGCCCCAATCAGCCAAAGTTGACGCTCAGCGCCCCAGAAGGCCAAGGCAATAACCCAACGTATCGCTCAGCCGATGGTAGCATCCAATTAGTGAGTCATGCAGGTGGCGGCAGTATCGACCTGATTAAAAACGATAAAGTCAAAAGCTTTGAAGCCATTAGTGCTGACGCTGAAGTCGTCACTGAGTGAATTATCAACTGCCAACTTATTAAAAGTCAAATGCCTTAAGCCTCTTAAGAATAATATTTTAAGCAATAAAAAAGGCGGCACACGACCATAACGTGTGCCGCCTTTTTTATTGCTTATTTTTAGCCAAAACCCGTTGTCTTGCCAAATACCTCGACCAACCAACTCATAAGCACCCACAGCCCCCACGCGATCATCGCGATGACGATAAGGCCGATAATATCAGGAATGTGCAGATACACCCAAGCCACAATAGGATTACGCCAAATCGCACTCTGCCGCTGCTTGTCTTCTAACGATTGATGCAAAAACGGCCGATCCATATGCATGGTTTCGGTGATGCCATATTCATCGTGTAGATGCTCATGGACGATGCCCAAGGTCTTGCGGCTGGGACGTATAAAGATATCCAGCAATGTGCCGATACCAGGGACGATACCGACCACCATATCGATCAGCGCCAGTCTCACTGCAGGCGTCATCTTATGTGCCGGCACGCCTAGCTGACGACCTAATATAAAGGCATAGCTGGTCAACGCCAGCCCCGCCAAATCCCCTGCCAGCGGAATGGTTGACAGTGCGGCATCAGCGCCCATGCCTTGCTTGGTAAATGGCACCCGCACCAATGCGTCCATGGTGTTGGCAAATTTGGCCAGTTTACGCTCGGTGGCGATGACCTGCGCGCGCGTCAGTCCCTGCTCAGCCAATCTGGCTTGATAGTCGACGCTTGGGCCGTTGGGTTCTACCCTTTTTCTCGCTTTTGACTTTGAGAGCTTGTTAAGTTTATCCATTAAAAGTCGTCCATAGACACGCAATTGCGATAAGTGCAAAGACATAGCGCCCGACCCAGATATTGGCTAAGAATGCTTGAAAGCAAGCCTGCGCATTGCGAGTGGCACAGGCGCTGTTTTGCTTAGCAAACATCATCGCCACCACCGCTAGGCCAAATACTGGCGTGATGCCAAGCGACGTCGGTGCAAAATAATGCCACATCACCACACCCATAATGAGCAAAAATAGCATCTGTAGCAGCGAGATGATAACGACATCATAGCGGCCAAAGAGTATCGCTGTGGATTTAACCCCAATTTTTAAATCGTCCTCACGATCTGCCATGGCATACTGGGTATCGTATGCTACCGTCCAGCACATATAAGCGATAAACAACAGCCAACACCAGATGTCAGGCGCACCTTGTATCGCGACATACGCCATCGGTATCGCCCAGCCAAACGCGGCGGCCAAAAACACTTGCGGCAAATGGGTATAGCGCTTCATAAAGGGGTAAATAAACGCCAATACGACAGCACCAAGTGACCAATAAAAAACGGCAATGGGTAAGAAAAATAGCAAACTGGCACTGAGTAAGACAAGTATCACAAAAGCTGCGATGGCTTCTTTGGCAGACAAGCGGCCATCTGCTAATGGTCGGCCTTTGGTACGAGACACATGACCGTCGACCTTACGATCGGCAAAGTCATTAATCGCACAGCCTGCCGCCCGCATAAAAATCGCCCCGAGCGCAAATAATACAAATACTTTTAGGCTGGGCAAGCCGGCCACCATGCCTTGCTGCTGCGCCTCACCCATCGCCGCCAGCATCACGCCCCACAGCGTCGGCCAAAGTAGCAGCTCTATACCGACTGGTTTATCAAAACGGGTCAATTGCAGGTAGGCATGTATTTTGTCTGAAAATGTCATGGTATTTTAATTATCATCAATAAAAAGTTAGGTAGTCAGCTTGTGTGCTCGGATAAATTTACTGGATCTGCTGCCATAATTTATTGGCTTCGATCAGCGACAGCTCAGGATATTTTTCGCGTAGGGCTTTTATAGCCGCGATGTCACCTTTGGCAGCATGCTGACGTAGGCAGGCCAAATAAGCTTGTGTGCCTGTTTGCTCACGTAATCGTGCTTTTAGTTGCAGTATCTGTGTGCGTAGCACGATGTTGTATAACAGTAGGCCCGCGCCCATGATCCATATGACTAACGTTGACATTCCGGCTCCTATATCCATTAACTCTAAACACTCAAGCGGATTAACTGAGTCCATTCATCCTAATAACAAAACGTCTATCACACAAAGTAACCATCAAAGCGCACCGCTTCGTTATGCCAACTCTCATTGGGCTGTTGATTGGCAAGTGACGGTGCAAGCTGCGGCCGTTTTACCACCACGCGGCCTTGTTTGTCACTATTTCCAACGATAGCTTGCGCATGTTGTAGCAGTTGGCGCTCTTCGTCCAGTGTCGGCGGGCTTGCCAACTGGTGCAAGGCTTGCATGTGCTTGCCGACTTTTGCGCCTTTGCCGGTCTTGCTGTCTTGGTAGCTGTCTTCTGGAAACATCGGATCTAGATAGACCACATCGACGGCTTTAGTCGCACCTGTCATATCAGCTGGTAAGGTGGCAAAGTAGCTGAGCGCATCGGTGTTGATAATGTGTAGACGGCTCATCAGCTTTTGCCAATTGGGCTGTGCACTCATCCGCTGCTGCTCTACCAACAATAGCAATGCCATCAACGGCTGCTGCTCAAGCATGGTGACTTGAGCACCGGTGCTGGCCAATATCAAACTGTCATGACCAAAACCCGCCGTGGCATCGATAACGCGGCTGTCCGCTGTGACCTTCGCTGCTTGCAGCAATAGCTCAGATTTGCGTCCTGCACTGACCACGCGGCGCTGCAATTTGTCCCATTCTGGCGCCACGCTTAGCCCATCGCTCAGCCACGATAGCTTGTCTTTTTTATCCAATACTAAAATAGGTACGCTGGAAGTTTGGCTTAACTGCTGGCGACGTTTTTGAGTGAGCTTATCGTGCAATCGCTCAGTATTTAAGACAATGGGCAGCTGGTGCTGTACTATCAAGGCTTGCAAGCGCTCAATCTGTGCTTGCTGGCTATCGCTGATATAAAACAGGTGACAGTAACTTTGCACATTAGGAGGGTTAACTGCTGGTCGCGGCGCGCTCATGACTATTTCTCTCTATTTATTGCCTGTATAACCACAAATCATCGCGCACATTTAGCCTGCCATTTGATAGCCAAATAGCCAAGACGCCAACAGTACGATGACTCCTGTAATAATCCGTAGCCATGCAAAAATCGTAAAATCACGGCGACTGACCCAAGCGACCAGCCAGCGAATACAAAGCAGCGCGACGATAAAGGACACGACCGTGCCTATCGCTAATACCAGCCAATCTTCACTGCTAGCCAGTACCTCATGATGCTTCGCTAAATCAAGCAAGCCTGCACCAACAATCACTGGGATACCTAAAAAGAAAGAAAACTCTGCCGAAGCCTTGCGCGAGACGCCAAGCCAAAGCGCACCAATGATGGTCGCCCCTGAGCGAGAGGTTCCTGGAATGAGAGCCAGACATTGAAACAACCCTATCATCAGTGCTGTCTTTAGACTGACGTCTTCGGCCTCACACGCAATGACGGCCTTAGGGCGTTTTTCGACATAAAAAATCAGCAGACCACCGATGATAAGCATGATGGCGACTGTGATCGGATTAAACAGATAAGTCTTAATCTCATCGGCAAAGGTAAAGCCCACCAGCATCACCGGAATGGTGGCGACAATCAGACTCAGCCCCAGCTGCCGTGGGTTGCTCATGCCAGCGGCCTTGCCAGTCAGCAGACCCATAAACGCTTGCCAGAGCCTTCCCCAGTAGTCATAAATGACCGCCAAAATCGCACCAAGCTGCACCACCACCACAAACAAATCAACTTTGTCTTTGCTCCAAAACCCCATGACATCGGCTGACAAAATCATATAGCCGGTACTAGAGATGGGCAAAAACTCAGTGATACCTTCAACGATACCCATGATGACAGCTTGAATTAATAAAATGATATCCACGGTGGTATTCCTAAACCCAGATTGACAGGTAACTGAGTATAATGTTTGCGGTGTTGTTATCGTCTATACGGCTAGCCGCACTTAAGCCTTGCCTTGCTCTTTGAGGGTTTTCCATGCTTGGTTGCGCAGATACTTTGGTAGCGCATGTGCCGCATCGGTACCGCCAGTATGCATAAATTGGGCGATACCAATCTGCCCTATCACCACGGCATTCGGCCAGACGTCATCATGACACACCTGCTCCTCTTGTGGTTTGAGTAATACCGAGCCGTTACCAGCGATAGGTAAATTCAGCGTCGTCTGACTGTCATAATCGAGCAGCTGCTCTGTGCTGTCTTCATTCGCCGTCGACACTGGCTGCATAATGGCGGCTGTCTCTTCGGTCTGCTCTATCTTATAGTGACCAAAATATACTTGCTGCATCCGCGCATCAAGAGCGCTATAAACCTCTGTCACACCATACTGCTGATACGCGCACTGGGCAATGGCCTGCAGGCTTGAAACACCCACGCAAGGCAAATCATACGCCACAGACAACGCTTGCACCACGGCGGTATTGATACGTATGCCGCTAAACGCGCCAGGGCCACGGTTAAATATTAATGCTTGTATATCCGCAAGCTTTAGATTGGCCTCCAACAAGGCGGCATCAATCATCGGCAAGATTTGCTGGGTTTGCTGACGTTTGCCGCTCTCTGTATGAGCGGACAATACCTGTCCACTGGCATCTAAAACGGCGATCGAACACTGATCAAACACGGTATCCATTGCTAAAAACATCACAACCTCAATTTTGTCGCTCGGCACAAAACTTATGCCCTAATAAATCAGCGCCTATCATAGCATTTAGGATAGGCAAGTTTTATGAATTTCTACGTTTTTCATACTTTCTTTATCAGTACCAACCCACGCTTGGCAAACATAAAAGACCCCAAAGCCGTCACAGCTTTGAGGTCTCTTTGATGGTCGTTATACTTGCCGTATTTATAATACTGACGACCATGCCTGCCAATTAAGGCTTAAAAGCGCGTTTTGAACTTTTTGGGCGCTTGGTTTTGTAGCTCTTGCATCTGCTTTTGCATCTCTTCGGTGCTCGGCATATTGTTTGGATCTAGCCCCATTTGCTTTGCCATCTGTGCAGGATTCACGTCTTTAGCGCCGCCTTGCTGACCACCGCCAAACAGTGGACCGCCGCCAGATCCGCCGCCGCCCATCAAGCCTTGCATCGACTTCATCATTTTACTGATGCCTTCTGGCTTTGAGATCATTTTCATCATTTTTGCCATTTGTTTGTGCTGCTTTAGCAAACGGTTGACGTCTTGAATTTCACGCCCAGAGCCTGCGGCAATACGGCGCTTGCGGCTTGGGTTGATCTTATCTGGGTTTTTACGCTCAAACGGCGTCATAGAGTTAATCAACGCCTCCATTTCACGTACTTTTTCTTCAGGCTTGGCGTCCTCGACCGCTTTTTGTATGTCTGAGCCGCCCATACCTGGCATCTTGTCCAAAAAGCCTGCCATGCCGCCCATGCTCTTCATTTGCTGAAACTGTGTCAACAGATCCTCAAGGTCGAAGTCACCGCCCTTTTGTATCTTTTTCGCCATTTTTTCGGCTTTATCACGGTCGATTTTTTGTTCGACTTCTTCGACCAGACTCAGTACATCACCCATACCGAGGATACGCTGGGCGATACGCTCAGGATGAAAGAGCTCTAAGGCGTCCAGCTTTTCGCCGCGACCCAAAAACTTAATCGGCTTGCCTGTGATGGCACGTACAGACAACGCCGCACCGCCGCGCGCATCACCATCGGTCTTGGTGAGGATAACGCCTGTCAGCGGTAACGCATCATTAAAGGCTTTAGCAGTGTTGGCGGCATCTTGACCTGTCATCGCATCGACGACGAACAGCGTCTCAGATGGATTGACCGCAGCCGTTAATGCCTTGATCTCATCCATCATGGTGTCGTCAATGTGCAAACGACCCGCGGTATCGATGATCAAGATATCTTGGTATTGGATTTTGGCTTCTTCGATAGCGCGGCGGGCAATATCGATAGGATTTTCATCGACACTTGAATTGACAAATTTAGCATTCACTTGCCCAGCGACTTGCTCAAGCTGCTTAATCGCGGCTGGACGATAGACGTCGGCTGAGACCAGCATGACTTTTTTCTTTTGTCGCTCTTGTAGGTATTTGGCAAGTTTACCGGCAGTGGTGGTTTTACCCGCGCCTTGTAGACCGGCGAGCAAGTAAACGACTGGCGGCTTACCTGTCATCTCTAGTTGCTGGTTGGCACTGCCCATCATTTCGGTCAGCTCGTCATGGACGATTTTGACAAAGGCTTGGCCCGGTGCCAGCTCTTTTAGCACCTCAGCACCCAGTGCCTGCTCTTTGACACGTTTGACAAAGTCGCGGGTGACAGGTAGCGCCACGTCAGCCTCTAGTAATGCCATACGCACTTCGCGCAGCGTGTCTTTGATATTGTCTTCAGTCAGTTGTCCAGATCCTACGATATTACGTAGGCTCGACGATAAGCGTTCTGTTAAGGTATCAAACATAAATAACTCTCAGTTAAAATAATACAGTTAAAATAGTTGTTCGTTAAATCAGCGCTTAGTAAACCAGTTAACCGATTTATCAATAATATCAGGGTGTCTGAACATATTAAGGGATGCTTTTGGCACAAGCCCTTATGAGATGGCCACAAAAAACAGCAGATAATCCTTACTATACCATTAAGACGACACGGTACTTATGGTCGTTTTGCAGGGGTTTAAACCCTCTTGCTACGGATAATGCGGCCACCAAGCATTTATCAAGAATAAGTAAGATGGTGCTCAATTGCCACCCATTTTATGATAAATTGGAGGATTATTCTAATCATTCCGATAATACCACTTTGGTGATACATTGAGCGGTCATGTTGCGCTCAGTATGAGATGAGGTTTTATATCTGTGCACTTTGCATTCTTACTCGCTAGCCTGACTTATATAGCGGTCAGCGTTTACATCGGTTGGGCGCTGATTGCTGATAAACCTATCTACAAAGGCCGCAGTCTAGGCTTATTGCTGCTTGGGATGGCCGCGCATGCCGCGCTACTTTATCCATCTGTGGTGACGTTGTATGGCCTAAATTTTAATTTATTTAACGTCATCAGCCTGATCAGCTTATTTTTCTTGTGTTTTTATGTGCTGTTTAGCCTGTATCGTCCGATTGTCAGTCTCGGCATCTTGGCGGCGCCGACCGCGCTGGCAGGCATGACCATCGGCTATATCGGCCGCGCGCCCTATCAGCCCATTACCGATATCAGCCTCGGGCTTGAGACCCATATTTTACTGTCGCTGGCGGCCTATTGTGTGCTCTTGATGGCGGCGGTGCAAGCACTGTTTTTACGCCTACAAATTCGTGAGCTTAAGCACAAAACCATCCACCGATTTTGGGTCAATAAGCTGCCATCTCTACAAAGTATGGAGAGCTTATTGTTTGATATGCTCTTAGTTGGCTTTGTCTTGCTGAGTATCGCGCTGGGGATTGGCTTTATTTACGTACAGGACTTGATGGCGCAGCATATCGTCCACAAGACCGTGTTTAGCCTGCTGTCTTGGTTGTTGTTTGGTGGCTTATTATTCGGTCATTGGCGCGCAGGCTGGCGCGGCAAACGTGCGGCCAACATCACCATTTATGCTTTTATCCTACTGGCCATTGGCTTTGTTGGTAGCAAGTTTGTATTAGAGATGCTGCTATAGTTGGTATTTTCAAGCAGCAAACATAAAAAGGCCGCCAGTCATGATAGAAGATGACTGGCGGCCTTTTTACTGACTTACAGTGATTTCAGCACTATTTAATTAAATACCTTAATTAAACACCACGGTTTTATTACCCGCTACAATCACGCGGTTTTGTACATGCCAGTTGACTGCACGTGCCAAGACATTGCGCTCGATATCACGGCCAATAGCGCGCAGCTCCGCCACACCCTGACGATGGGTGACGCGATGTACGTCTTGCTCAATGATAGGCCCTTGATCGAGCTCAGCGGTGACATAGTGCGCTGTTGCGCCAATCAATTTGACACCTTTGTCATAAGCCTGACGATACGGATCGGCACCGACAAACGCTGGTAAAAATGAGTGATGGATATTAATCACCTGCATCGGCCAGCGTTTGACAAAATCGGACGACAATATCTGCATATAACGCGCCAATACCAATAAGTCATTGCCTGCCATCAGCGTATGAATCTGCTCTTCGGCCTCTGCTTTGTTGTCTTTGGTCACGGGTACATGATGAAAAGTGATGCCAAAGTTTTCTACCGCTTGGCGCAGGTCAGGATGGTTGCTGACCACACACGTAATATCACAATCGAGCAAGCCGCGCTGATGACGCCATAATAAGTCCAATAATGCATGATCGAACTTTGACACCAAGATACCGACCTTGGTCTTGATGGCATTGTTGTGTAGCCGCCACGTCATGTTGTGGCGCTTAGCAACCGTATGCGCAAAACTGGCCTCAAAGTTATCCATAATTTCGCTCAAGCCTGCCAAAGCAAACTCTAAACGCATAAAGTACTGCCCGCCCTCATGCGCGGTGGAGTACTGATCCAAGGTGATGATGTTCGCGCCATAGCGATGAATAAATTCAGATACCGCTTGGACAATGCCCGCTTGGTCGCGGCACTTAATGAGTAGCGTCGCGGTATCAATAACATCAGTAGATAGTACATTTTGAGAAGTTTTGCTCGACTTTATGCTTGCTGTAGCTGTCGTGGTATTGTCTGACATAGTGCGCCCAATTAAAAATGAAACGTAGCCTGCCATCAGTTAAAAGTATTCTAATGGCATAGCAAATCGGCTATTTTAATAGATTTTGCAAAACTTTGCTGATTGAGTTGCTTGTATTTGGTTATTAAGATTATAAATGCAAAAACCCACTTAAGGAATATAGCCTATAAGTGGGTTTCTATACGCAGTGTTATTTACTACTTAAACTCGAGCTCTTTAGTAGTAACTTTCCGGTTTGGCGCTGGTGTGGTAACGATTAAGCTCACCTTATCACCCTTAGCACATTGCTGAGTACGAATGACATAGGTTTTATCGCTATCATTCTGTGTTTGGTTTGTAGGTTTTGGTACTTCGGGAGCATATAAATCAATATCATTAGGTACGGTAAGTTCATTATCAACCTTGCCTCTACTTGCGACTTCAACCTTACAACGCTTACCGTTATTCGTACCATCTAAAGCATTTACACTAATAGTCGTACCTGATGGCATAGAAATATTTTTGTTTTGCTTATTTGTACCAAACATTTGGAATTGATACTGTGATGTACCATTACCACTAGATGCTAGTACCGCACCTTCCATTGTTTTACTAAATGTTGGCGTAGTATCAGCAAAACCAATAATAGTTTGTTGATAAATATACTCATCACTTCCATCTAAACCAAACTCACCATTGTCACGCTTACCATTTTCGTTTTCATCTAAGAATACATACTTGCCACTAGTCCCATTGCCTACTCCTGAGTAAGCTAAAACCGTTACTCGGCGGTCATTAGGTAACACACCTTTTGTCGATAAAGTTACATCGCAAGTTTTATTACCTCTTTCTATTGTGCATGTATTATTAGATAACGTACCACCTTCAGCTATAAAGCGTATAGTAGTATCATTGGCTGGCTCAGATGGCAGTGTTGCAGTAAGCTTAGTCGAGCCATCTAACTCTGTTATCTTACCTTTATCATCAGTTGATGTAGCTGCTAATACATTTTTTTCCGGAGTTATTTTTAAGCTACTTGTTGATTCATCATCACTGACTACTGATATTTTACCAAACTCTGCGGTAACATCTGGACGACTAATTAAAGTAGCTCGAACCTTAATAGTATCTTTAATAGTACCTTCTACTTTTGTTGTTTCAGTACCCGCATATAAAGGAACTCTAATCACACCAGCACTGTCTGTTTTGTATGTTTTTGGAGCGCGATTTGACATACTACCAAAGCTAAAGTCGTTTGGTGCGTTCAATAGCTCAACCTTGACATTTTCATAGGCAAAGGCTTGGTCACCCTTACTGACTACAAACTCAATCGTACGCTGTGATGGTCGAGAGCTTTTTCCAATAGCACCTAGCACTACTGGATTTTTACACTCTTCGCTTCCTGATCCATCTGCTGATGAGTCTGGAAATTCAGAAGTATCTCCTGAAATACATTTAATACTTAATGCGCCAAGATTAGTGCTCTGGTTAACTGTAATTGGTAAGCGAATACTGGTATTATTTTCTTTTATGGTTGCAACGACGGTTTGTGGCCCTTCACATGTTTCAGCATTATAAGTGGTTCTAAAGCCTAAGATATTAGTCATCGTATCACTCACTGATCCACATGACGCTTCAAACCCAATCTCTATTCCACGTTGTGACTCTAGGTTAGCTGAATCTTTTACCAGCCCTGTAATATCTGTACTACCACCATAAGGCAAGGTGTTTTCGTCTACTTTTACTTTATCAAATATCAAATTGGCTTCTTGTAGTGAGTAAAAATACGATGCACCTTGGCGCTCTGTGTCATTATAGTTAGCTGTTGCCGTCAGTACATAACTACCAGTATCCGTAGCAGATATAGCTGACAGTTTCATTGTAGCAATACCATTAGCATTGGTCAGTACTGTGCCATTGGTGTTAGCGAACTTAACAGAGGACATTGGCGCATCGGTATTAAAGGTAACCAATGCACTACTAATAGGTTTGTTTTCTGCATCTGTAATCTTCACGCTAGCTGTTGCACCTGTCGACGTTATAATACGCGTCGGACTACCGCTGGAGTCTGTCAACGTGATTGGCGAGACATTTACTGCTCGAATCGCATTATCTGTGTTGCCACTACCATCTGGTTGAACACCAATATCAGGCGTTGGTGCAACCACATCTGTACCATCACCGCCGCCACAGCCAGCCAATGTAAGTGCTAAAGTTAGCGCTGTCAGTTGAAACAACTTAGAAGAAAGTGGACGTGAACTATATGACATATTTGGAACTCCGCATCGGCAGTAATTTATTCGCGCAAATAAGCAAAATATCATTGTCTAGAACCATGACAGACTGATAATGATACATAGAATTACAGTAAGGTTGGTTGTATTAACAGATTGTATTAAATATATAACAGCAACTTTACTGACTTTTGTTATAACTTACAACTAAAAAATGAAGTTTTACTATTAAATAATCAACAACATAGACAGCTCATTTCAGGGTATAATAGCTACCCTTTAGACCGACGATAATCATAAAAATATTTGAGTATTCATCTGTTTTATGGTATAAATGTCGGCTTTAAAATTTTCTGAATTGGTGGGTCTGTTATTTGCCTTTAGTAACAGTCATATCAGCTCAACCTTCATATAGTTTTGTTTGGTGCAAAGCTGCCGCTTGCTGTGTCCATGCCGCAAAAACGCGCAACTTGCCCAGACTGGTATGAGAATCCCTCATGCCTCATAGATTAGGAGTTCGCCATGTCTCGAGTTTGCCAAGTGACTGGAAAGCGCCCTATGGTGGGTAATAATGTTTCGCACGCAAACAACAAAACCCGTCGTCGCTTTCTACCAAACCTTCACAACCATCGTTTTTGGGTAGAGTCAGAAAACCGTTTTGTACGTCTACGTGTGTCTACCAAAGGTATGCGCATCATCGACAAAGTTGGTATTGATAAAGTGTTAGCAGATTTGCGCGCACAAGGTCAAAAAGTTTAAGCCACGCGCTTATCACCACCATCTAAAGGAAAGCTATCATGAGAGATAAAATCAAATTAGTATCGACTGCTGGTACTGGCTATTATTACACCACGACCAAAAACAAGCGCACGATGCCTGGCAAAATGGAGATCAAAAAATATGATCCTAAAGTCCGCCAGCACGTGATCTTTAAAGAAGCAAAAATCAAATAATACGGCAATGCTGATTATTTGAATACAAAAAAGGGCTTATCGATTGATAAGCCCTTTTTTTATCTGTTTTATCTGCTACTTTTTTCTACTGTCACTCGCATGGCGCTTTGGCCGTAGGTTTTCAGCTGACTATCTGTCTATAGTACATCGGCCAGCTTAGTGCAGTACACCAGCCAACTAGCTATAGTGCGCCGGCTCTTTGTCATAGACATGGGCGTGCCACTGGCTCATTTGTTTTTGCATGATCACCTGAATGGCAGCATGAATCATATGCTGACCTATCGCCTGCGTATCACTGCCGAGAATGTCTTTGAGTTTTTCAGAAAAATCAATGGTCATGAGCGGTGCTTCATTTTGCTCAGCATCACGTAGTAGCAGTCGCCCATCATCGGCCTCTACCAGCTCAAGCGTGGTTTCTCTTCCAAATCCTGCGAATTGATCGCTATTCTCGTTATCTACTTCTATCTCATTATCGATGTCGTATGGCATTCATGTGTTCCTTATTGTCCCGTGATGAAGTACTGGCAAAATACGTCGCGTCTGGCCACGTGATTACGCTAATTAATACGGGTAAAACTGTCTTATGCATACAATGGACGCTTTGGCCCTGAAATTCAAGGGCTGTCACGTAAGTCTTCTATTCTAGAGTCCGCTTTTGTGTCAAGTATTTGCGCCAGCACATGCGCCGATCAGCGCCAGTAGCGCAGTTTTGCTAAGGTAAATAAGAAAGCGACAAACATACCCAGATAATACATGAGCTTGAGCTCAAGCGATGGGTCACGGTATTTAAACGGCAAGGCAACAGTCGCTGTCGCCGTAGGAAATATCAGCAGCATCAGTAGCCAGTTTTCGATGACATTGAGCCAGCTTTGCAAATCGGTGCCATGACGTAAGGATGACAGCCCAAGCAGCAGACAAGCCACTATCAGGATGACAAACAAACTGTTGGGTAAGTCTTTGGGAAAAATAAGATCGAAGATTTTATCAGAAGGTTTTGACATGCAAGCGTCCAGTCACGCCCAAACAGCGTGACGTATTTATGAATGAAAAGTAAGCAGTCACAAAAGGGTGAATTGCGCTCATACACACTAACCTGTCCTCATAACAGGGTATTTGATATGTACGATACGCAAAACCCCTTAGTTTGTGCAGTATAGCGAGGCATATAACAACTTAACTATAAGTCCCCATCAGCCACAGCATAGCCACGCACGCGGTCAGCCAGCCAAGCGTTAAGGCATTACGAGTTTCGATATTCATGCCTTTGACTTTGTTGAGCAGGCGCGAACTCAGCCAAAAAAACAGCGGAATACCCAGCACAAAGGCTGGGACGATGACCGCTGCATGGCGCAGCACCGTCTCTACATCCTCACCGAGCATCAGCCGAAAGCCATAACCGGCTAAGCTGAGTACAAGCGCAAATACAGCAAGACCAATGGTAATACCTTTAGGCACCAAGCTGCGCTGTCGCGGCACACGGCTATTTACAGAATCAGGCGGCACCGATGCGTGTGGCGGTTTGTTTGTGTTCATATGTCACCTTTTTACTTTTATAGGGCGCTTACGCTCACAGCAGCCGTGAGCCGTGCCCCATCTCAGCTATGCACTCGCGTTGGCCAATGCCAGCTCTGCACGCATGGCGTCGATTGCAGCTTTATAATCTGGCTGATTAAATATCGCCGAGCCTGCGACAAACATATCAGCGCCCGCTTCAGCGATCGCACGGATATTGCTGGCCTTGACGCCGCCATCCACTTCAAGCCTGATATCACGGCCACTGGTGATGATGCGCTGACGCACCTCACGCACCTTGCCCAGCGTACTGTCGATAAACGACTGACCGCCAAACCCTGGGTTGACACTCATTAGCAGGATTTGATCGACCTTATCCATCACGTAGTCTAAGTAATGTAAGGGCGTTGCTGGGTTTAATACCAAACCGCACTCAGCGCCGCCATCTTTGATCAGCTGCAAAGAGCGGTCGATATGCGCGCTGGCTTCTGGATGAAAGGTAATGATGCTGGCTCCTGCGTCCAAAAATTGCTCAATCATACCATCGACAGGTGACACCATCAGATGCACATCGATAGGGGCATCGATGCCATAATCACGTAGCGCTTTACAGATCATGCTACCAAACGTTAAGTTGGGTACGTAGTGATTGTCCATGACATCAAAATGAATGACATCAGCACCAGCCTCTAATACCTTTTCGACCTCTTCACCAAGTCTGGCAAAGTCAGCCGATAAGATAGAAGGCGCAATAAGATAAGGCTTAGAAGGACTGCTCATAAATAAACTACCTGATTGATGATTGTACAAAAATAACAAGGCTAGAAATAACAAGGCTAAAAACCACAGCTAACGCGGCTTATATTGCGTTTTGCAATAAGCGCGTCCTACGCTAAAGGAGCGTTTGGCGTCATGTTTGGTAGCACGGCAGCTGACACGCCGACGCCATAGGCGAAAAGACGACGGTTTTAGCGTGTGACGCATCAGCTTAATAACTGCTGACTCATTTAGACCATAACCATGCTCTATCGCTGAAAATGGCGTCCTATCCTCCCACGCCATCTCTATTACGCGTGATATCTGCGCCTCATCTAGCACGCTCAGACTACTATCTGTATGCTGAGGACAGGGCTGCGGCTCAGTTGACGCCCGCTTACCACGTTGCTTGTTTTGTAAGGCGGCAATCATATCAGCGCGCATGATGGTAAGCGAGGATGAGGCACAAGCGGCCTGCGATATAGCAGGCCTGGAAGTCATAATATCTTGATAACTTGCCATCATATTTTAACCTTAATAAACATAAGCAATCTACCGTACAGCACCTATATGAAAGCCTACGCACAAAAAACAGCTCGGGACAAACAAGCCACTAGCCAAACTGCGCCATACGCCAATGGTACTCGATATGATCATTAATAAAAGTTTGGATAAAGTAATAGCTATGGTCATGCCCTGCTTGATAACGTAATGTTAAGGGCTGTTTGGCTTTTTCACAAGCGTCAAGCAACTTATTGGTCTGTAATTGGCCGTCTGCCAAAAAATTGTCCGCCGCGCCTTGATCGACCAAAATACTTGTATACTGCTGACCGACTTTTTCTATCGTTTTTGCTGCATCTGCTTGCGCCCACTGCGCTTTATCATCACCAAAGTACTCTGTAAAAGCAGCCTCGCCCCATGCCGACTCGCTGGCGGCGCATACTGGCGACAGCGCTGATACGCTGACAAACTTACTCGGGAATTTAAACCCCAATAGCAGTGCCCCATGACCACCCATCGAGTGCCCTGTCACACCGATGCTATCGATAGGAAACTCTGAGCGCAGTAAGTCATATAGCTCATCTACGATATAACTTTGCATATTAAAATGCTCGGACCACGGTGCCTGCGCAGCATCGACATAGTAGCTGGCGCCCTGCCCGACAAAATAACGCTCATCATCTGCCACATCAATATCGTCGCTACTACGAGGAGAGGTGTCTGGCGCGATAAATATCATCCCAAGCTCGCTGCATTTTTGTTGAAAATGCGCTTTGTGCGTGACGTTATCGGCATTACACGTCAAACCTGATAAATATAAAACAGCTGGACAGCGGCGACCTGCAAGCGCCTCATCTGGCAAGTAGATACTAAACGTCATCGCAGTCTTTGTCGCTGTCGATTGATGGCTATAATAGTGCTGCTCGCCATCAAAACAGCGATTGACACTAAGCTGCGTGAGCTGTGAGCTGGCAGAGAGGCTATGATGATAGGAGTTATTCATAAGTCAGATCCTTTCTATTTAAGATAAAATACTGGTCAAATATATGACGCTTAACGAGAGAATACATGGGTCATGCTGTTTTATATTGATAAGATCAACGTATCTCATCAATAGCGGCGACTGCTGGACGGGCAGCGTTTTTAGGTGCGGTATCGATGCCAACCCTCTCTGTAATGCGTGCCACTGGCGGCCGCGTTTTATCAAACAGCACTTGCTCAAAGGCTGGCAGCGCCGTCTCCATTAGACTACCGATGGCCATTTGCGGCTCAGAGGGCTCAAAGCCCATCAGGTTTTCGCGCTCACTAACCCGCCGCCTTGCGTCTTTAAAGGCCGCCGCAAAGCTGGTATTGCTACGCAAGCTCTCGGCAAAAAATGCCTGCCCAAAGTAAGTCATCTCAGCGGTGTTGGTACAACCAAACGACATCTTGTCAGCAGCTGAGGCCGTAATCACCACTGTAGTCGGCGACGCCAGCTCGTCGATAAACGAGCCTGAGTAACAAGCCGAGAGCACAATCACTCGCCAGCGAATACCAGACGCATCCAGTGCCTCACGCAGCCATGCCGCATCGAGGTTTTCCATGGCGAGCGGCGGGTTGGCCAATTGCATCAGGTCTTCGGTGCCGTGTGATGAAAGCGTCATAAACAGCACATCTTCATCAGTATTCATCTGTTGGCCAATTTTTTTTAGCCCGCGCAAGATACTGGTCTTGGTCGCCACTGGCTCATCTAGCCAGCTATAAGTATTATTAATCAAAGCAAGCGAGCGACCACTGGTACCAAACCGCACATCAAACAGCTCACGGACTTTATTGATCTCCGAGCGAAATACATTTTGCTCAGAAAACCCCGCCACACCCATAAAATACCAGTCGGTTTTGCCTGTGATACCCGGATCGATACTGTTTAGAGCGTTTTGGAGCAAACGCGGCTGCTTGTAGAGCGCCGCCTCCTCTAGCACAGGCTCGATAGGGATTTGTTTAAATATGGGCTGATCAGCGACGTTACGCTGCCAGATAGTCAAAAGTGCCACCGCACCGAGCAGCACAAGGATACGCTCCCACCACGGAATACGCAGACGCCGCGAAAATATCCAAAGCAGTGCCAATGTCTGCCATAAAAAAAGCAGCAAAAATAAAATAGGTAAAAACGAATAGCTCCAGTCAGGTAGCCAGCCGTGACTGCCCAAAAACTGTACCAAGCTTTGTAGCAGCGCCGATAACGTATCCGCGACCAGCCATAGTATCACGGGCACAAACACCAAGGCTTGATTGCTCGCTCGCCGTGCCAAGATGATACCACCGAGCAAAATAATCATCGGCCAAATAAGATAGCTGACCAGTCCTTGCTCATTAAACACGCTGCCATTTTCGGCTGCCAGCCACGAAAACAGCACATTACTGCCCAGCGCCAATAGCGCAAAAACAGCAAACTGTATAAACGTAGGCTTGACCCAAGAAAACGCCCGCGTTGAGCCTACTAGCATCCATAAGGTTGCAATGATATTGGCCGCGAAATTGAGCGAAAAACGCTGAAGCGATACGGTTTTTAACGACGCAAGTGACAAAGACTTAGACCTCTAGCCAGTCGAGAGAAATAACGCAAATCAAGGATAACACGCTTTACTGTCGGCGTTTTTTAATAGACCATTTTATATACTTTATCTAGGGCGTGTTGAACATTCACAAATAGACACTGTCAGTGCCACAGTTGAATGTTCAACACGCCCTAATGTTTGTACGGTGTACCGACAGCAGTTTTATCCCTAATTGACGATAAAACAGGGTTAAAAATAAAAAACCCAGCCAAACAGCTTAGCGCGCTAATCTATCGCGATTGTAACGGATTGTCGCCTAAGAGGATAAGGCTGATTTGTAAAATTCGGCTATATTTACCTAAAAACATATAAAAAAAGAGGCCTTGAGTACAAGACCTCCTTTATTAGTCACTGATATTAGTCGTGTTTACTTCATCAATAGCTCGTTGACGCGCTTTAGATACGCGGCTGGGTCGTCAAGTTGACCACCATCTGCCAGCAGCGCTTGATCAAAGATCACTTGAGCAAGGTCGTCGAACTGCTCGCTGGACTCTAACTTTTTAATCAGCGGATGCTCTGGGTTGACCTCCAAGATAGGCTGCGTCTCTGGCACTTCTTGACCCATTTGCTTGAGCATCTGAATCATCTGCGGTGACAGCTCACCCTCTGCAGTAACGAGTATCGCAGGACTATCGACTAAGCGGTTCGATACGCGTACGTCTTTAGCACGTGCGCCTAGGGTCGTTTTTAGTTTGTCAACGACTGGCTTCATGGCCTCTTGCGCCTTTTCCGCTTCCGCTTTTTCTTCTTCGTCTTGCAAATCGCCCAAATCTACCGCACCTTTGGCGATGTTTTGTAGCGGCGTGTCATCAAACTGGGTCAAGAAGTTCATCGCCCACTCATCAACACGGCTGGTCATCAAGATCACTTCGATGCCTTTTTTCTTAAACAGCTCAAGCTGCGGGCTGTTTTTGGCAGCAGCGAGGTTGTCTGCGGTGAGATAGTAGATGGCTTTTTGCCCATCTTTCATACGCGCTTTATAGTCCTCAAAGCTGGTCTCGACCTTGTCATTAGTGCTGGTGGCATAGCGCAGCAACTTGGCAATACGCGCTTGGTTGCCCATGTCCTCGCCTAGGCCTTCTTTGATGACATCGCCAAACTCGCTATAGAACTGCGCAAATTTTTCTTGCTTGTCGCTGTCCTCGCTGTTGGCAAGGCTTGCCAGCAAAGTCAGTATGCGGCGCGCGTTACCATCACGGATAGATTTTACATCGCGTGACTCTTGCAACAGCTCACGGCTGACGTTCAGTGGTAAGTCAGCAGAGTCGATCACCCCTTTGACAAAGCGCAGATACATCGGTAGTAGCTGCTCTGCGTCATCCATGATAAAGACGCGTTTGACATACAGCTTTAGCCCATGCTGCTGCTCGCGTGTGTACAGATCCATTGGCGCTTTTTTAGGAATATATAACAGCTGGGTGTACTGCACGCGGCCTTCGACACGGTTGTGTGTCCATGTGAGCGGATCGTCCATGTCATAAGTGATGTTTTTATAAAAATCGACATATTCATCATCTTCGATTTCAGATGCTGAGCGTGTCCACAGCGCACTGGCTTTGTTGATGGTTTCCCATTCATCAGTCAAGACCATCTGGCCGCCGGCTGGTACGTCGCTACTATCATTTTCGTCCGCACCTTCCTCTTTGACATCTTCTTGCCAAACTTCTTTACGCATCTGAATCGGCAAGCTGATGTGATCTGAGTATTTGTTGACCAGACGCTTGATCTTTCCGCGGTCTAGGTAGTTGTCTTCACCTTCACTGTATTCTTCTTTTAAGTGCAGCGTGATACGGGTGCCACGAGTGTCTTTTGTGATGGTCTCAACCGTAAAGCTTCCCGTGCCATCAGATACCCAGCGGACGCCTTGATTGGCAGGCTTACCAGCTTTGCGCGACTCAACGGTGATGGTGTCGGCCACGATAAACCCTGAATAAAAACCCACCCCAAACTGACCGATCAGCTGACCGTCTTGTTTTTGCGACTCAGACAGCTTATCTAAGAAAGCTTTGGTGCCTGATTTGGCGATGGTACCTAGGTTTTCGATGGCATCGGCTTCATTCATACCGATACCATTATCGATAAAGCTGATGGTTTTGGCCTCGGTGTCGACATCGATGCGAATTTTAAGCTCGCCGTCGTCTTCATAAAGGCTGTCATCGTTGGTGGCTTCAAAGCGCAACTTATCACAAGCGTCCGAGGCGTTAGAGACCAGCTCACGAACGAAAATATCGGCATTAGAATATAGCGAATGGGTCACCAAGTGCAGTAGCTGGGCGACTTCTGCTTCAAAACTGTGTTTTTTTACATCAGCGGAACTTTGATTGTCCACTTGGGTCTGCTCACTCATAAAAACTCCTATTATTCATACCAAAGATGCTGTCATCAGCAGCGGTGAATCACAAATTTCCAATACTAACAGTATGGCATCTCTGGCCATAAAGGCTGGGCGATAAATACTGTTAGGCTGGTTAATCAGATAGGGGCACAGGCGAAAATTTCAAGCCAAAATACCGCAAAAACCAAGATTGGCCATAAAAATCGGCCACAAAAAAACCGCCTAAGTTGACTTAAGCGGTTTTTATGATTTTTTAGCATTGAGTGGCATTGCCTCGCTTGCCACCTCTAGGCGCGCCAAGCGATGCGTCGCGGCTTATAGACAGCTTGGCAGATGACGCGCTGGATCAGCGTCACGGGCAGCCATCGCATCTTCGACGCTCAAGCCCAAAGCCTTGGCCACGCCCTCGCCATACGCAGGGTCACACCAGTGGCAGTTGCGAATATGACGATACTGGATAAAGTCTGGCACGCCTGCCATGTTTCTGGCGGTATTATCAAACAAGACCTGCTGCTGCTCAGCACTCATCAAATGAAACAACGCGCGTGGCTGGCTAAAGTAGTCGCTGTCGTCTTCGCGAAAATCATAGTGCGCCGCATCGCCATCAATCTTTAAGGGTGGCTCGGCATAATCAGGCTGCTCCTGCCACTGGCTAAAGCTGTTTGGCTCATAGTGTGGGCGGCTGCCATAGTTGTCATCGACGCGGCCTTGACCATCACGGTGGTTGCTCATCACAGGGCAACGTGGTTTGTTGACAGGGATCTGCTGATGGTTGACACCGACACGGTAACGCTGGGCATCGGCGTAGTTTATCAAGCGATTTTGGAGCATTCTGTCTGGTGAGACGCTGATACCTGGGACTAGGTTGCTAGGTGCAAACGCAGCTTGCTCGACATCGACAAAATAGTTGTCAGAGTTTTTGTTAAGCTCAAACTCACCCACTTCGATAAGCGGATAATCCCCTTTCGGCCATACTTTGGTCAAGTCAAACGGATGATAAGGAACGGTATCTGCCTCAGCTTCTGGCATGATTTGCACGTACATTTTCCACTTCGGAAAATCGCCTTTTTCGATAGCATCGTATAAGTCTTTTTGATTACTTTCGCGGTCCATACCGACGACTTCACGAGCTTCGTCATCGGTTAAGTTTTTGATGCCTTGCTGCGTACGGAAATGAAACTTCACCCAATAGCGCTCGCCCGCTTCATTCCAAAAGCTGTAGGTGTGTGAGCCAAAGCCATGCATGTGTCTGTACGAGGCTGGGATGCCGCGATCACTCATGACGATGGTGACTTGGTGAAAGGCTTCTGGTAATAAAGTCCAAAAATCCCAGTTGTTGGTCGCTGAGCGCATGTTGGTACGTGGATCGCGTTTGACCGCTTTGTTTAAATCTGGGAACTTGCGTGGGTCGCGTAAAAAGAACACAGGCGTATTGTTACCGACCATGTCCCAGTTACCCTCTTCGGTATAAAACTTCAAAGCAAAGCCGCGAATGTCACGCTCTGCGTCGGCCGCGCCGCGCTCGCCTGCCACAGTACTAAAGCGCGCAAACATCTCGGTTTTTTTGCCCACTTCGCTAAAAATAGCCGCGCGGGTATATTTGCTGATGTCGTTGGTCACGGTAAAGGTACCAAACGCGCCTGAGCCTTTGGCATGCATACGGCGCTCTGGAATCACTTCGCGGGCAAAATTGCCAAGCTTTTCATTGAGCCAGATATCTTGAGCCAATAATGGGCCGCGCTTGCCTGCGGTCATGCTGTTTTGGTTGTCAGCGACTGGTGCGCCATTACCCATGGTCAATTGGGTTGGGGCGTAAGGGCATTTTTTATCACTCATGGTCATACTCCTGTAAAAACAAATGAAAGTGCCAAACTTATACTGAATACGCTTCTAGCAGTACATCTAGAATCCTCGTCAGTTTGTTTGAAAATCGATGATTCTTGTTCAGATAAATTTTGTTCATAGTAACCTGCCTGTGCAGTTATCTTACCTAGCCTTTGCTTGATTACTATTACAACTGATTTATATTGTTTTGTATAATCAATTAATCACATTCTTTCATTTTATTTTTCAGAACTATGGAAGGCTTTGCGATAATCGGCATGGTTCTGGCTCTGCCTTGCCTTCGTTAATATGATCAGCATAGTTAGCATGGTCGCGAATGCGGCGTATATGCTCGCTTACCTATGCTCGCTCACCTCCTTTATACTAGCGCGGCATCGGACGGATGGTGAGAATTTGTTCGCTACGACCAAAGGGACCATGCACATCGTGGAGCACAGCACTGGTCAGCCCGATACCATCAGCGCCATACTGCTGTACCGCCTCGATACCGAGCCAGCGACCTTTAGGGACACGGTGCATATGGATTTGCAGGTCTGTATTGGGAAACATCCACTCTAGTTTTGACAGCCCTAAACCCAGTCTTGGTACCACGCCATTGGCAGTATCGACCATGCCCAGCAGATGTACCATATCATCAGTGGGTACGCCCTCTACCATCTCGACATCGTTGGTTATCCAAACCATGCCGCGACCTTCTCGGCGATCTGGAGCGGCCACCAAGCGCACACTTTCGATAAAGCCGCCCGGCCAGCCTTTCATATCTTCCCAAGCAGGCAGCGTTTCTGGCTTATACTGTGCTGGTTGATCCTCAATGCCAGCGATGGCGCTGGTGTCTTGCGTCAGCAGTCGCCATGCCCTAGCAATAATGGCATCTCGACCACGGCTGCTCATTACCGCCTCGACAAGCTCGATGGTCTTACCTGGGCGAATACAGCGCGTAGTGATGGTAAACTCATCAAGCGGTATCAGCCCCAAAATATCTAAGCTAATACGAGCAATGCGCATGTTTTTTTGCGGCGCATACCCTTGCAGCTCAGCGCTCAGCACCCCAGTAGCTGGTGCCATATGTTGCTCGTGCTCATTCCACGCGCCTTGGGCATGCTGGGTCGGCTGATAATGCGCGACACTGATGCCCTCTGCCAATGGTTCGCGTTTGACCAATTTGTAATACGCTGACATAATTTTCCTTAATGTTTTCGATTCTCTTTTTTATTTAAAGTACACTATTTATGACCGCAAACTGTCTGGCTGATTCTGCCTGACTTATCGTCGACGTGTACCTTATATGAGCTTGGTTGAATATGAGCTTGATTGGAATAACGTGTTGCCGGATTCGATAAGCATACGTTATTTGCTCAATCGTTGTTTTTGCATGGTCAGCAGTGTACGACTCTTGACCATGATAAATAGAAAAAACGCCATCACCGCAATCAGTACGCCATATAAGACACTATAACCCTTTATAAACTGAGCGGTATTGAGTAGCAGCATCAGCACCAAGACGATGGTGACAAAGGTATTGATTTTTAGCTGCTTGTTGATCTCATCTAGCGTGGCTTCTGCTAAGACAAACTTTGTTTTTGGCTGCTGTTGACTCATATCACTTGCCTACTTGAGTGACCGGAATGCGCAGCGCTTTTGGCAGGCTAAACGTCACATTTTCTTCGATACCTGATAGCTCGCTTGGCAAATCACCACCCCAGTCTTGTAGCTGCTTTAGTACTTCTTGGATCAGGACTTCCGGCGCTGAGGCACCAGCCGTCACACCGATACTCTGCACACCCTCCAGCCAGCTTTTGTCCATCTCGCTGGCATTGTCTATCAGATACGCTCGGCAATCCATACGTTCGGCCAGCTCGCGCAGACGGTTGGAGTTTGATGAATTTGGTGAGCCAACGACCAACACCACTTCACAGCGGCCCGCCAAGTCTTTGACCGCATCTTGGCGGTTTTGGGTGGCGTAGCAGATATCGTCTTTGCGCGGGCCTTGAATACTTGGAAACTTATCGCGCAGTGCATCGATGACGCGCGCGGTATCATCCATCGATAGTGTGGTTTGGGTGACAAACGCTAGGCGCTCAGCGTCTTGGACACTGAGTGCATCCACATCACTTTCGTTTTCGACCAGATGAATCTGACCGCCATGCCCACGGTTAAATCGCCCCATGGTGCCTTCGACTTCTGGATGTCCAGCATGGCCGATCAGCACAGCATCCATGCCCTCTTGTGCAAACTTTGCCACTTCGATATGCACTTTGGTGACGAGCGGACAAGTGGCGTCAAATACCGTCAAATCGCGGCGCTCAGCCTCATCCTCGACCGCCTTTGATACTCCGTGTGCTGAAAAAATAACGATGGAGCCATCTGGTACTTCATCCAACTCTTCAACGAATACCGCGCCGCGATTGGCCAAGTCTGAGACCACAAATTTATTATGTACCACCTCGTGGCGGACATAAATGGGCGGCTCAAAACGTGTTAATGCTTCGTTGACAATCGCAATAGCGCGATCGACACCAGCACAAAATCCCCGCGGATTGGCAAGATAAATTTGCATAAAAAGGCCTATCATTAGATAATTTGTATTTAAGACTATATAAAACGTCTCACAACAGCTTGGAGTAAGCTTTGATTGAAGGTTTGGGATAAAACCCATGCGTTACTGTAGCATAATTTGCTTTTATTGCCTTTGAAATTCCTGCGCCGGTCACAGTTAGTAAGTGGTAGTCATGTGACTACCGCCTACTGATGGGCAGGTGCTTTATTATGCGTAACGGCTGTTTATCACGGTACCAATCAACCCTGCTATCGCCATAAATGATGGCGATTTTTCTTTTTACCAGCTTTTTATATTTATTAGGGCACTCGCTACTAGGACACACTGTATGACAGGTTCACTATTTATCATCACCGCCGCTTCAGGTACTGGCAAGACCTCACTGGTAAAACAGCTATTGGCTACCACCAATGACTTGACTGTCAGTGTGTCACATACCACGCGCGCGCCGCGTCCAGGCGAGGTCGATGGTCAGCATTATCATTTTACCAATGTCGACAAATTCGTCGCTGCCATCCATGACAATCAGTTTTTGGAGCATGCCGAGGTGTTTGGCAACTATTATGGCACCTCAGAGCAAAGCGTACGGGCGCAGTTAGACGCAGGCGTCGATGTCATCTTAGAGATTGACTGGCAAGGGGCGCTACAAGTCAAAAAAATCTTTACGGACGCGGTGATGATTTTTATTTTACCGCCCAGTATCGAAACCCTGCGTCAGCGTCTATCGACACGCGCGCAAGACTCGATGGAGGTCATCGAGCAGCGTTTGGCCGGTGCAGTGACGGAAATGGCGCAGTACGTCCATTTTGATTATGTGATTATAAATGACAACTTTGAGGTGGCATTGACTGAGCTAAAGGCCATTATCGTCGCTGACAGGCAGACCCTAAGCCGCCAGCAGCAGCGCTACCATCGCACCATTGCCAATTTGCTCGGCACTCAGGCAGACTAAAACATCAGACAAATGAACACATTAAAAGGGCGGCGTGCCAGATTTTGCGCAGTAGAGATAAAAAAGCAACGACGCGGCGGGGCAAAAAATGCTATAATGTCTAGCTATCCCCCTTTATATATTTTTGATATTATTTTTATTGAGTGGCGGCCATCTTCGCCACTTAATAAAAACAACCGAGGTAGCTATTTATGGCACGAGTGACGATTGAAGATTGTTTAGATAACGTAGATAATCGCTTTGAGCTGATTTTAGTCGCAAGCAAGCGCGCCCGTCAATTGGCCAAAGGTATCGCTGAGCCAATGGTTGATGTCGATAATGACAAACCAACGGTTTTGGCATTACGTGAGATTGCTGCTGGCAAAATCACCCGCGATATTTTAAATCAGCCAGAGCATAACTTTGCAACCAGCTCATTAGACTTAGCCCTGTCAGGTGATCATAGCTTTTAATCTTTAACCGTGGTTTGATAGACCAATCAGATTAAGGCGGGCTATATATGCCCAAAAAGCCGTCATATCACCATGACAAAAGAGACCACAGCATAGGCTGTGGTTTTTTGGTTGTATCAGTTGTAATCACCACTGAGACCCCAAAATATACCACTGAGTAGGATTTTTTAGATTTTTTGCCGCGCGATTTGCTTAGCTGTTGACATTGAATGCGATTTACGATTAATTAGAAGCTGCACGGCCCTCACTCACGTTTTCTATAGCGAGTTCACATTTTGTCAGCCGCCGTTTATCTTGATCGATGATTGATTGTTATCGCAGTTGCCCAATCATAAAAACTGGTTATAAAAAGCAGCCATAAAAACTGGTCATAAAACCCAGCCATCAAATATAGGATCGTCACTTTATGATTCAAACCTTGCCCAAACTCAGTCATCACCTAGTCGATGAAGCTCAATATAACTTATTGCGCTCAGTAGGCTACCTCACTGCCGCCGAGCGCCGTGATGTTATTGATGCCTGTGAGTTTGGTGACATCGCCCATATCAAGGATAAGCGCAAATCAGGGGAGCCTTATATCACCCACCCTATTGCAGTCGCTGAGATATTGGCAGGTTTTCGTTTGGATCGAGACACCATCATTGCGGCGATTTTGCATGATACGGTGGAGGATACTGAGGTCACTGATGAGCAAATCGCCGAGCGCTATGGCAAAGCCGTAGCCAGATTGGTCGATGGTGTCACCAAGCTCAAATCCTCGGCACACAATAAACAAGAAAACAAAGCTGCCACTTTTCATAAGATTTTGACCGCGACCCTCGCAGATCCACGAGTATTGATCATCAAGCTAGCAGATCGCCTGCACAACATGTCGACATTGGATGCGGTGCGCCCAGAAAAACAGCGCACCACCGCACAAGAAACGCTGGATTTTTATGTGCCCTTTGCGCGGCTGATGGGTCTCAATGACATCGCCGATTATATCGAGGTACTGTGCTATCGCAACCTTGACTCTGAGATGTACAACAAGCTCTCAGATAAGCTGTTGCAGCATGGCTTGGGGCGCAATTTTCAACGAGAAGCCATTCATCGCTATCTGAGTATCGTGTTAAATAACTTAGATCTAAACGGTCTGGTCAAGGTCTTGGACAACCGCGTGGTGATTTACCGACAGTTTTTTCGCAACCGCGGCGAAATCAGTGCGCTATTGCGTCATTATGCGTTTGAGATCGTACTCGACAATATCGAAGCTTGCGATAAGCTCGCCTATTATCTGATCAAAAAATACCAAATCGACGACACCCATATTGCTGATAATATTCGCCGCCCGCTGCCAGGTGGCAATCAGTCGCTGACGCTCATCTACGAGCGCGACAATGACGTGGTCAAAGTTACGATTTTGACCAAGCAAATGCAAAGCGCGGCAAGGCTTGGGGTCATCGGTGCTGAGCACGCCTCTGATGTCAGTCAATCGGTCATTCAAGCGTCCTTGCGTAACATGAAGGACTTGGTCGAAGAAGACAGCTTAAATGATGGCAGTCCTGACTTTTCGGCGGCCGTCTCTACCATTAACGAGCTGATGGATTATCTACACTCTAGCAAAATCATTTGTTATAGCCCCAAAGGCCGAGCCTACGAGCTGCCGCAAGGCGCTACCGCCCTAGACTTTGCTTATGCTGTCGGCCCGATGGTCGGCAACGTCGCTGTCGGTGCCAACATCGATGGCAAAAAAGCCAAACTGGGCACGGTGGTCAAAAATGGCCAACTGGTTGAAATCGAGGTCGACAACCACTCAGAGCCAAAAGCAGAGTGGCTTGGGTTTGTAGCCACCAACAAGGCCCGTGAAGAGATATTGCGCTGGTTTAAGGACTTGTCCGCTGCTGACAAACAGCATCACGGAAAGCAAGCCTTAGATCGCGCGCTTAAGACTTATCAAAAAAGCCTTGACGATCTGACAGACAGCGACTGGAAAAACCTAACTGAATGGCGCGGTTTGACAGAAAAAAACACCTTATTTGAGCAAATCAGCTCTGGCACATTGCTGCCGCAGCTGGTCGTTACCCGTTTATTTAGTGACGAAGTCAACGACCTACACGCGCAAGAAAATAGCGATGACATGACCCAGCCGCAGCAGCTGATCGTCAACGCCTCAGGGGTTGAGATCAACTTTGCCAACTGCTGTCATCCGATCTACGGCGACCCTATCGTCGGTCATTTATCACGCCACGGTCTGGTCGTCCATCGTCATAAGTGTTTTTCGCTTGATGACATTCGTAAAGACAATCCTTATCAGGTCATTCAACTGCGTTGGCGCAGCGATAAAGCTGTCAACCAAAGCGAGGCAGGCGAGACGGGGATCAAAAATAACGGTAAGGTTCGTTTCCCCGCTTATCTTAAACTCTCTATTGCCTTGAGCGATGAGCAAATCAGTGAAGTGATTTATCACTTGCGCCAGCTCAATATAGGCGTCGAAAAAATCGATGTTCGCAGCAGCGATACCATCCTCCATATCGTGGTACGTAGCCGCAACCACTTAGCGCAGGGTATCCGCGAGCTGCGCTCATTACTCGGCTTCCCCAATATTATCCGTCTATATCAGCTATAACGCTAAATGGCGACCAGATGTGTCGCTCTGTCGTCGAATACAAATAAATCAGACACATGGCTATCAAGTCGTGTTTATATTGGATTGACGATCGCACAAGCAGCTTTTGACGGCTTTTGATGACGCGGCAAATTATAAAACGCGGCGCGATGCTCAGAGGTTTTTAGAAAGCAGTAAACAATGCTAAACTGGGCAGCTTGCAGCAAGACAGTACAGGCTGCCACTGTATGCTCAAAACCCAACTGATAAACCCATCTAACAACAGATAACAAGGATATCCTATGACTCGTCAAACCATCCAAACAGACAAAGCACCTGCCGCCGTTGGCACTTACTCACAAGCCGTCAAAGTTGGCAACACTGTCTATGTCTCAGGTCAGCTGGGTTTTGACCCAGACACCATGGAGCTAAAAGAAGGCTTTGAAGCACAAGCCAAGCAAGTATTTGCCAACCTAAAAGCCGTTTGTGAAGCTGCTGGCGGTAGCTTAAGTGACGTGGTGAAGTTCAACGTTTCTTTGACCGATCTAAGCGACTTTGCCGTGCTCAACGATGTGTTTGCCGCCAACCTAAGCGAGCCATACCCAGCGCGCGCGGCGGTACAAGTCGCCGCGTTGCCAAAGGGCGGCGTGGTTGAGATCGAAGCCATTATGTATATTGAGTAAGCCTACCTCTCAGATCTGTGTTGTAACGATAAGCTTAGCACTCTGCTAAGCTTATTGGTTTTTAGCAGTGAATAGCTGAACAGAGTCTATTAAATATTCAAATATTTTTGGTTAGGGTGTGTCCTCATTTTAAAAATGGCGATAAAAATGAGATAAATCGCCGTCAAACAAGGGAAATAGCGCAAGTAATATCGAGATATTAGTCAGCTATTTGACACCGTTTGGCCAGATTTAGCCATTTTTAGCCCATTTAGATGGCTATCGATTGAATTGAGGACACGCCCTAATGCGGCGTTATTTCGACTTTAGTACCTAACGCTGCCTATGCCGACCATGTAAATCATCGTCTGTGGCAATGATACTTCTCTAATAAGACGGCGACGCCTTTTATGTTGGTACAAGTTGCTCTACCTGTGCCCCTTTACCGGGTATTTGACTATCGCCTGCCAGCAGCTACGCAGGCCACCGCTGAGCCTAGCGCGCGTCCAGCAATCGGTAGCCGTGTCGAAGTTCCTTTCGGTCGCCAGACACTTATCGGTATCGTGGTTGCTCATATTGCTGCCGCCGATAGCAGCGTACCACTAAATAAGCTCAAATCTATCTATCGATGCTTGGATGACGAGCCTATCTTAAACGCGGCGATGCTAAAGCTTGCTTACTGGCTGGCACGCTACTATCACTATCCACTGGGCGATGTGTTTGGCGTTATCCTGCCGACGCTGGTGCGTCAAGGCAAGCCGCTAGACCTTTTGATCACGCACTGGCGCATACTGCCGAACATCACTGATGACGACTTTCATCCCAATGCCAAAAAACAAAAACAGCAGTTTGATATGCTCAAATTGCACGGCGAGCGCGGTGCCAGCGAAGACGTTTTATTATTAGAAGGCATGCAGCGGCCTTTTTTAAAAACACTGGAAGAAAAAGGACTCATCGAGCGCTATATCGAGCCAAAACAAGCACCGACGCCTGTCAAACTGGCCAAACTGCCACTTGATCTCAATGACGAGCAACAACAGGCAGTCAGCACCATCATCGCAGCTCACAAAGCTGGCCGTTATACTGGGTTTTTATTAAACGGCATTACTGGTAGCGGTAAGACCGAAGTGTATTTACAAGTCATGCAAGCGGTACTTGAGGCGGGCAAACAGGTTTTGATTTTGGTGCCAGAGATTGGCTTGACACCGCAGACGCGCGCCCGTTTTGCCAGCCGTTTTGCCGCAGATATCGTGCTGCTACACTCTGGCATGAACAACACCCACCGCCTGCAGGGCTGGCAAGACTGCCGCACAGGACACGCCCAAATCATCATTGGTACACGCTCAGCAGTGCTCTATCCTTTTGCCGATTTAGGGTTGATTGTCGTTGACGAGGCACATGATGGCTCGTATAAGCAGCAAGACACCCTGCGCTACCACGCCGCAGATGTCGCGCTTTATCGCGGCGTGCAATACAACATCCCTGTCATACTCGGCACCGCCACCCCTTCGCTTGAGCACCTAAAATTGGTCGATGATGGCAAACTCATAGAATGTCAGCTATCGACACGGCCAGGCAATGCCAAACCTGCACCCATGCAGCTTATTGATGCGCGTCTGCAAAGTACGCACCAGCAGACAACGGACGACGGCGCCCGCTACGATACTGGACTGACAGACGCCATGATTGGGGCAATACGGCAAACCCTAGAAGCTGGCGATCAGGTGCTGGTGTTTTTAAATCGGCGCGGCTACGCACCTGTCTTATTGTGCGAAGCTTGCGGCTGGCAAGCAGATTGTCCGCGCTGTGATGCGCATTTAACAGTACACTATAGCCGCCAAAACAGCAGTAACGCCTATCTCAAATGCCACCACTGCGACTGGCAAGCTTATATTCCAGCGGTGTGCCCTGACTGCGGCAGTCAAAACTTGGATGCCAAAGGTATAGGCACGACAAGGCTTAGCGAAAATTTACACGCGATTTTTGCCAATCCGCAAACCAGCAAAGTCTTATACCCGATTATTCAAATCGACCGTGATACCACAAGGCGCAAAGACAGCTGGGAAAATATTTATCAGCGTATCAATCAAGGTGATCCTGCTATCTTGGTTGGCACGCAGATGGTCGCCAAAGGTCATCACTTTCCAAACGTTACCTTGGTGTGCTTGCCCAACGCCGATCGCGGCTTTTTGTCCGCAGATTTTCGCTCGCCTGAGCATACCGCGCAGCTGATGATTCAGGTCGCCGGTCGAGCAGGACGCGGAGACAAGGCAGGACGCGTGCTGATCCAGACGCTACAGCCTGACAACGCGCTACTACTAAAGCTGGTAAAAGACGGCTATCTGTCATTTGCGCGGGATCTACTACAAGAGCGCAAAATGATGGGACTGCCGCCTTATACCCATGCAGCGCTGATTCGCTGCGAAGGCAAAACCCTAGCCGCCACCATGCAAGCGCTCAAAGATGCCATCGCTATCTTGCCCAGTAACCACAATTTGGCCGTGCTCGGGCCCATCGATGCGCCCATGAGCAAAAAAAACAGCCGCTACCATGCCCAGCTACTCCTCATCGCCAAAGAGCGCGGACAGCTCCACCAAGTACTGAACCACTGGTGGCAACCCGTACTGGGGCTACCCAGCGCTAAATATCTAAAACTGACTTTAGATATCGACCCTGTCGGCTGGTAGGCTGACACCTCAAACCTATCACCGTTTCCTCTTATTATTCTTAGGCTACCAAACGTATATATAGTCAGTTCAAAATAACATGGTGATAAATTGAAGAGTGCTACTGGAATGAATGTTGCGCAGCCTCTGTGATAACAGCACGCAAGGAAAATTTATACCAGTAGCACGATGTCATTTTTGCAGTGAATCGACTATAGCTTGCTGGCTGCATTTTTACCTCGTCGTTACAGCTTCTAATACTCGGCTATGTTAGATTTATCATTAATCCTTGAAGTTATTTACCATAAGTCTTAATAAATTTGAGTAACGTTATGAGTCAAGAAGATGCCAGTCATAAGCAAAATAAGCATTTGCCTCCAAGTGAGCCTATTGATGTCTATAAAAACAACGATAGTAACTATACTGCTGGCAATCAAGACGCTCATGATCATGACACTCACCTAGAGCAAAACACCGCGCCAAGAGATACCAAAGGCTATCAGCGTACGTTACTGATTAGCTTTGTGATCATCACAGGCTATATGTTTATCGAGGCGATTGGTGGCTTACTGACAGGCAGCTTGGCGTTACTCTCTGATGCAGGACACATGCTCAGCGACGCCATCGCCCTTGGTGCGACGTTGATGGCATTTAAAATCGGCGAAAAAGCTGCCACTCATCAAAAGACCTTTGGCTATAAACGCTTTGAGATTATCGTGGCCACCGTCAATGGTGCGACGCTGGTAATTATCGCCTTGATGATTTTTTATGAAGCGATCAAACGTTTTAACTCACCGCCAGAGATTGCTACCCAAGGTATGTTAATCGTCGCCACCATCGGTATGCTGGTCAATATCTTGGTCGCTTGGCTGATGCACCGTGGTAGTAGCGGCAGCGATGGGCACACCCATAGCCATGGAGCAAATGAAGATAAAGTAAATAAAGAAAAAGCAAATAAAAGCGATGACTCCAAAGAGCCTGTCAACCTCAATATGCAAAGCGCTTACTTGCATGTATTAAGTGATTTGATGGGCTCAGTGGCCGCTATTGTCGCCGCTTTACTGATGATAGGGTTTGGCTGGGTTTGGGCCGATGCCGCAGCGTCGGTGATCGTCGCGGTACTTATCTTAGTAAGTGGTTATCGCGTGGTGCGCGACTCAGTACATATCTTGATGGAGGGCACGCCAGAAGGCATATCGCTGGTGGATGTCGAGGACAAACTGCTTGCCCATCCACAAGTAAAACAAGTCCACGACCTGCATGTCTGGAGCATCACCAGCGGGCTAAATGCGCTATCTTGCCATGTGATGGTCGATGGGGATATGAGAATCTCGGATGCCAGCGTATTGATTGCCAATCTTGAGCAAGGTTTGCTTGCGCTTGGTATTCATCACGCCACCATTCAGGTTGAAAGTTTGTCACACCCGCAGACCAGCACCCATAGCGATGCATTGGTCTGCGACATATCAGAGCAGCAAAGCTCTGTGAATAACCATATCGGGCACAGTCACTAGGGCGTATTGAACCTTCAGCCATGGCACTGACAGAGACTATTTGTGAATGTTCAACGGCACTGACAGAGACTATTTGTGAATGTTCAACACGGCCTAGTTACAAAAAACAGAAAACGGCGTCAATTAACGATGGTATGTAGAGAGTGAGCAAATACCACCGCCAGCACGATCCATTCGATGACATGCCCTCCATTTAATCGACAATCACCTAAATGGGTTAAAAATAGCCCACTCTGCTTATCACTTACTCATTACCACCAACCCATCTCAACAATTTCTAGCAAAACTTTACTTATCCTATTTAAAAAAAACCTTTTATTGGCGTTTATATGGTTATAATAATTATAAACTGCTATTTACTGATTAATTTGCCATGGCAGATACACTGAGTTGTATTTTTTAACCGATTCCTTGACGATGTGAGCTTATGTCTAGACGTTCCGCGCCCTTTGTCGCCCCAGACTATATTGACAACCCAACGTCAAAAGAGGGCAAAAAACACGCCAAAGTTTTGCTATCGACGCTGCAAGACGATATTGCTCAGTTTCGTGACGAGCAGTTTCCACCTGATATCTTGCGTCAGATCCGCGACATGCCCATTTACGAAGGTAACTTAGCCGAGGTACAGGCCTACCAGCAGCGTTGGCAGCCCCTACTTGAGCGTGCGATGGCTTTTTATCCTGCAGCCAACCTACCGCCCGATTATCTGCCACTGCCTGCCAGCCTTGAGATACCGCAGTTTATTTATCATGTGCAGCGCCTGCATCTGACCAAAACCCGAGCCAAAGAATCCAAAAGCTTTGGCTCGGTCGGTGCCCTGATTGATAAATGCGGCGATTATAGTGCCGAGGAGACTGCGCGCATGTCAGCAGTATTTGATAACGATGACGAGGCAAGATTGGTGGCGCATCGTGAGTTTATTGACCTACGTGCTTATGTATTTTGCCGCGATAGTAAGGGTGAGATGATGGAGCCTGAGCGCGTACGCTTTTATCGTACCGGTCTTATCGTCCATGCGTTGCCTGATTTTAAAGTGGTCGATAGCAGACAGACACCGCGTAAGCGCCGTAACGATGCTTACAACAACCCCATCGCCGACAATGGCGTTTGGAAAATTTACCGCAAAAAATAACGCAGGTTTCTGATATTTTTTTGACCACGTTTTTGATTATGTCTTTGACCTTGCCACTATTTGAGGATACCAGATGTTCGCTGCCGCCGCCGGCTCACCAAATTTGATGTTACAAGCTACAATCTTCTTAGGAGCAGCGCTGCTGTTTGTACCCCTTGGTAAACGATTTGGTATCGCGACAGTTTTGGGGTATCTCATTACTGGTTTGATTTTGGGGCCGAGCGGCTTGGATGTGGCAGGTGACGCTGAGAGCTTGCTGCATTTCTCTGAATTTGGCGTGGTCATGCTGCTGTTTATCATTGGCCTTGAGCTACAACCATCGCGGCTTTGGGCACTACGGCGCTCGATCTTTGTCCTCGGTGGTCTGCAAGTTGGCCTCACTGGCATACTGTTAATGTGGCTTTTGCACCAATTTTTTTCTTTGGCATTAGATACTGCCTTTATCGTCGGTTTTGGACTTGCACTCTCCTCCACCGCTTTTGTCTTACAGATACTGACCGAAAAGCAGCAGCTCTCTAGCACTCATGGCCGTGAAGCCTTTACTATTTTATTGTTTCAAGACATCGCCGTCATTCCTTTATTGGCGGTCATTCCGTTTTTGTCAGGGGTGCGCGAGCAAAGCTACGACCTGCTGTATTTTGGTAAAGTGTTTGCCGTATTTGCGGGTCTGATTTTTGCCAGCCGTTATGTGGTACGTCCATTTTTTAAGTTTGTGGCCTCCAGTGGTGCCTCTGAGCTGCTCACGGCGGTGGCGCTTTTTATTGTGATGGGCGTGTCGATTTTGATGGGTCAGATTGGTCTATCAATGGCACTGGGCGCGTTTTTGACGGGCGTATTGCTGGCAGACTCTGAATATCGTCACGAGCTCGAAGCCAGTATCGAGCCGTTTAAAGGCTTGCTTTTGGGCTTGTTTTTTATGTCGGTTGGCATGCTCACAGACGTCAAGCTTATCTTAGCGGAGCCTATTTTTATTATTGGCTGCGCCATTGCGCTGATGGTGATTAAGTTTGCCGTGATTACCGCCATCGCCAAAGTCTCAGGCAATCGCTGGCCGACTAGTATTAGGCTGGGCGTGACACTGGCACAAGGTGGTGAATTTGCCTTTGTCCTCTTTAGCGTGGCGAGCGCCCAAAACGTCTTGCGCCCTGAGGTTGCCAACACCTTAAACCTCATCGTCACCATCTCTATGGCACTCACACCGTTGGCGTTTTTATTGCTAGAAAAAATCGGCGAGCCATTATTTGCCAAAAGCAAGCCCAGCCGTGAGTACGATGCGATTCCTGATCATGAGCATCAAGTCATCATTGCAGGGTTTGGCCGTGTCGGGCAGATTATCGGGCGCGTACTGCGCATGCACAATATCGAATTTACCGCCATTGAACGCTCAGCCAACCGTGTCGATTTCGTGCGTAAATTTGGTAACCAAGTCTATTACGGCGACCCAAAAAACCCTGAAATCCTCCGCGCTGCTGGCATCAAAAAAGCACGGGTATTTATATTAGCGATTGACGATTTGGAGCGCTCTATCACCACCGCCCAGTATTTGCGCAAAAACTATCCCGATATGATCGTCCTAGCACGAGCGCGGGATCGTCAGCATTATTATCGCTTGCGTGAAGTAGGCGTACGTCATATTTGGCGCGAGACTTACCTGTCGTCGTTAGATATGTCGCGCGAGTCGCTACAGCTGCTGGGCATCTCTCCAGAGAAAGCCCGAGAAACGGTGCAGACATTCCGTGATTACGATGATGACTTGATTGAGCGCCAGCAAGCCATTTATGGCGACGAAGCCAGCCTGATTGAGTCGGCGCAGTCAGCCATGGCAGAGCTTGAGAGTCTATTTGATGAAGATATCGATAAAGCGCGCAAGATGGATTTGACTGACTTTTATGAGCCACTAAAGAGTCAAGCAACGCCTGTCGATGACCAAGATGCCAGCGCTGCTGATTCCAAACCCTAAAGCATGGTCATTCTAAAGCATTGTCACTTTAAAATATTGTCCTCGACTACTTTGACGACATTAACTGGGATACACGCTCGATAGCACAGCACACCCTTGCTTCGATATCCATGCATCAATCAGCTAGGCAGCTTTTGGGGGTTTGTTTTTTATTGAGTGAGCTGGTGCAAGCCCAATCATCACTATCTGGCAGATGATAAAAAACCAAGGTCTGATCATTGAGGTAGCGCACTGGAAATCTGACGTTTTGAATGATCGCAATGATTGCGCAATCGGTATTGGTCACCCCTGGCGCTTGGACAGCGATATGCATGCGCACCTGCTGATCCTCGGTACTAAGCGGCAAATTCACAGGACACTGCCCAGTCTGCTGATAGATCAGCGCCACCCGATTTTGGGCGTTTTTGGCGATATCATAAGTATCAAACAGCACCGCGTTTTCTTTTGGTTTGGCAATGATAGGCAAAAACTGTACTTTAATCACCAATAGTGCAAATGCAAAAAACCCAAAACCAAGCCCCAAACCAAACAAGCTCACGCCGCCTTCTTTTTTTAGGTGCGCCTTTTGCGCCTCCTCATCACGCGGATGGTCATTGATAGCATCCGCAATCTCACGACGCGCCATACGATAATAATAGGCATCCGTCCAACGCGCCACCATAAACGACCAAAACAGCCAAATAGCCGCGGCAATACCGATACGGGTGGCCATCTGATACGCATCAGGGACATAAGACATCGCCACAAACTCAAACGCAACCAAGACCAGCGCCACATTAAGCTGAATAAACGACCAACCCGCCACACTATAGACAATGGCGTCCATATAGCGCTTGCGGTATAGCAGCCAAGGAAAGGTGACGAAAAATGCCGCCCAGTGCCATTTGGGCGACAAATACCCTTGCTCATCAAATTCCTCAAAGCGCTTTAGATAATAATGCTGGCTACGATGGCCAATAAACCATTTGTCCAGCTGCCTGCGCTTGGCTGCTGTGAGCTGTTCTTGATAAAACGGTGGTGGTGAATCCGTTTCGATAAATAACATGAGAGTACGCTCTAAGTTTTAAAAAATATCAATCGTTATTATATGATAACGCCAACCGATCTGTATAGAAAACCCGTGTACACCGATTTGACGTCTTTCGATACTTTAATAGCCTTTATCATCGCGATAGTCTTTACTATCGTCTTTGATGTCACATCTATTCTCATCTCCTATAACCGTATAAAACCGCTAAAAACGTATTGCACATTCACAGTCGCAACAATATCACTTATAATGACGCCATCTCACTCACCTAATGAAGCACTGCCCATCTTATGAGTCAACATCCTGATAGTAATGACAATCTCACCAGTACGCCAACCACTGATGAGCAAACCCTAATCGACGTCGACACAGCGAGCGCTGACGTTGATGACAACCAAAGCACGCCTGCCGCGGACAAACACGTTCGTATCGTCAATACCTTTATGAAACGACGTACACACATGAACAAAAACGCCGAGCTGGCGTTGACTGCGCCCGAGTTCGCCGATTATTTGGTCAATAACAGCTTTGGCGATGGCGACTTAACAGGCATCCATGACTTGCGCGCGCTATTTGCCGATAGCCCAAATGGCAGTGACGCACCGCTGACCCTAGAGATTGGGTTTGGCTTGGGCGACTCGTTCATCGAGATGGCCGCCGCAGAGCCGGCGCGCAACTTTGTCGGTATCGAAGTCCATGAGCCAGGCATTGGCAAATGCGCCTATATGGCCGGCACCCAAGGCTTGCGTAACGTCAAGATTATCAATGGTGACGCCATCCAACTACTCAAACAGCTACCAGAAAACCATATCGACCGTATTCAGCTGTACTTCCCTGACCCATGGCAAAAAAAGCGCCACTATAAGCGCCGCTTTGTCAGTCCTGAGCGCATGGCGATTGTGACACGCAGCCTAACCCAAGGCGGCTGGTTTCATACCGCCACTGATTGGGATCATTATGCTTTTTGGATGCTGGAGGTACTAGACAACTTTGCTGGCCTCACCAACCAAGCAGGCACAGGTAACTTTATTGACAGACCAGACTTTCGTCCAATGACCAAATTTGAGCGCCGCGGCATCGCGCGCGGTCATGGCGTTTGGGATTTGATTTATAGCAAAGACTAACACCAAACGATTAAAAATCTACTCTTAGATAAAGAGCGATAAAGGCGGCTAACAGATTAGCCGCCTTTTTTATGCGCGGCGCTTTGCCAGCGAAGATGATTAAGAGCGCGGTGGAATGTGACCGATACAGCGAATAAAAACGCCCCTTAACACGGCCGACTAAGTATAAAAAGCTTACCATACGGTCAACTCAGCGCTTCTTGCGACCATTTTGACGGTTTTATTTTTATAAAAATAACTATTTTATGGTGTGAAACATCGGCAACACAGACTAATTTTTTGAGAAAAATACACACGTGACATCACAAAATCCGCTTTGATCTTTAAGAAGTCATAATAAGCGATTTGCGCAAACATTGATGTTACAAGGGCTTGGTGAGTTCTCCCCATAAGCTGTGGATAACCCTGTGTATAAGTCAGCACTTGACAAGCATTTTCCTAGATATATTAAAGGGTCAGGTAAAATCGTTCATTTTTTGTACAATTTAAAAATCTTTTAAAATCAAATATTTACATCAATATAGAGAAGCTAAAAATTTATTTTTCATATTTTTTAGAAAAACCGAAATCAGAGCCGATGTTTCACAATCAGCGAATTTTTACCGAGGATTTATTGTGGACAACTGCAAACCCTATTGACAAACAATACCATTTTCCTATCCAAAATACTCACTAATTTTACCAATACTTATATAACTCTAAAAATAATATGCATGCGACAACCAATGTCGTTTAGCATACCTGCACCCTTAGTATGCTATCCAGATTTTGTTATAATACCTTTATCCAATCAACCATAAACCTCTAACGCTTAGCGAGATGAACAAACGCCTTAATAATGAGACGGCGCTACTTGTACAAGCAGTTATATCAAACTTTTATTTACTTTTATCCGTCATTGATTTTACTGTATAGTAGAATGATTGCACTCTCGACATTATCGATACGACATCTTATTCTTCTTGCTAGACACTGGCCGTTACCTACCATTTGGGGAGCCGTCAGTATATATGGCCCGTAGCCCTCCTATTACCCGTATTTTATCTATCATCGAATTTATCCTTTTACACTAATAATTGAAGACAAGGAATCCAGTATGGACGACAATAAAGCCAAAGCCCTCAAAGCCGCACTTGGTCAAATCGAAAAACAATTTGGTAAAAACACCATCATGCAACTGGGCGATGACTCTGCAGTCCTCGATGCCGATGTGGTCTCGACAGGCTCGCTAGGACTAGATATCGCGCTTGGTACTGGCGGCCTGCCAAAAGGCCGTATTATTGAGATTTATGGTCCAGAGAGCTCAGGTAAAACCACCATGACGCTACAAGCAATCGCTGAGTGTCAAAAACAAGGCGGTACTTGTGCCTTTATCGATGCCGAGCATGCGCTTGATCCTGTTTATGCGCGTAAGCTTGGGGTCAATACAGATGACCTACTGCTCTCTCAGCCTGATAACGGTGAGCAGGCGCTGGAGATTACCGATATGCTGGTACGCTCAGGGGCGGTCGATATGATCGTGGTCGACTCCGTCGCCGCACTTACGCCGCGCGCTGAGATTGAAGGCGAGATGGGCGACTCACACATGGGTCTACAAGCCCGCTTGATGAGCCAAGCGCTGCGTAAGATCACAGGTAATGCCAAACGCTCCAACTGTATGGTGGTGTTTATTAACCAGATCCGTATGAAAATCGGCGTGATGTTTGGTAGCCCAGAAACCACAACCGGTGGTAATGCGCTGAAATTCTATGCCTCAGTGCGTATGGATATTCGCCGTATCGGTGCAGTCAAAAACGGTGATGAAATCATTGGCAACCAAACCCGTGTCAAGGTCATCAAAAATAAAATGGCACCACCCTTCCGCCAAGCTGAGTTTGAAATCACTTATGGCGAAGGCACCAATCACCTAGCAGAGGTCATCGACTTAGGTGTCGAAATTGGCGCTGTGGGTAAAGCAGGCTCTTGGTATAGCTATGGCGATGAAAAAATCGGTCAGGGTAAAGCCAACTCTGTGCTTTTCTTAAAAGAAAACCCTAGTATTGCTCAAGAAATCGAAGATAAGATCCGTGAAGAAAAGCTTGGTAGCAAAAAAGACGCCAAAGACACTGACGCCTCTCAAAAAGATGAAGACCTAGCGCCTGAGCCAGTACAATAACGGCACGCTTATTTATCGTTATGATTGATTATGAACATTAAAACCTTAGCTGAAATACTCGCTGAATCGGACGCCGACTCAGCGAGCGCCCCTACTAGCAAGCCAAAAAAAATCTCTAAAACCTCCCAAACACCCAAAGCGCTCAGATCGCCTAATACGGCACATGTCGATAAAAAAACGTCTCAGAAGTCGGCGTCTACAGCCAAACGTAAAAGACGTGAAAAACGCTTTCATCCAGCCGCGAGCTTTAGCCCTGAGCCTAACGACGCACCTGCGTATCAGCCACCAAAGGCGCAAAGTATCAAAGAGATGCTGGCCGAGGTAAAGCATCATATTCATGGTCATTCGGACGATACCGCCTCTACCATTACCGCTGATAGCAATGCGCGCCTAGAGGGTGCAGATCATTTAGAGAGTACAGAAGGCTCAGCGCCACTGCCTGACCCTATAGCTGCCCATAGTCACCGTACAGACGCGCAAGCGGACAACTTACCTGCTGCTCTAAAAGCGTATCTTCGCACCCCTGAGCAAAGGCAAGCTGAGATTGATGCTATCAAGGCAGAGAGTCGCCTGCGCTGGCTGGCTTTTTATTATCTGTCGCGCCGTGAGTACGGTAAAGCAGAGCTAAAGCAAAAACTGCTCGATAAGGAGCAAGACCCAGACAAGATCGATGCCTTACTCGATGAGTTTGAGAAAAAAGGCTATCAAAGTGATTATCGCACCACCCTCATGCTCATCCGTGAAAACATCCGTAAAGGACGGGGGCGCGGCCGCATCAAGCAAGCATTTTATCAAAAAAAAATAGCCATGCCAGACAACATCGATGAGCTGATCGATATGGCAAATGCAGAGTCTGAGGAATTTAGCGAATTTGTCGAAGATGGTGATAATAATCTGGTCGAAGGCGTTGACTGGCTAAAGCTAGCGGTGACCGCTCGCACCAAAAAATACGGCAATACCTTGCCCCGTGAGCCAAAAGACAAGGCTCGTCAATTACGGTTTTTGCAGTATAGAGGCTTTAAGAGTGACATCTGCTTTGCCGCTCTTGACTACACGCTTGAGACATTAGATGAGCGATTTTAACCGTGACTCATCTAACACTCAGATACCTATTAATAATAGCCAAGCACTTTCCACCATATCATACCTGCCCCTATCCAAATCACCAGATTGACCACACTCATGATAGCGCCGATGCCCCACCACTCTTTTAAGGTCACATACCCTGAGTTAAAGATGACGGGGGCGGTTCCGGTCGCATAATGAGTGAGGGTCATCATAATGTTGCCCGCTGCTGCCAAAATCAGCGCATATAGCATGGGCGGCGCTCCTAAGCTCAGCCCAACGGCATAAAAGGCGGCAAATAAAGCGGTTATATGCGCAGTCGTACTTGCAAAGAAGTAATGAATGTACAAATACACTAGCGTCAAAATCGCCACGGCACCTACCCAGCCCAGACCCGTCGTACCAATCATCGCCTCGATATTGTCAGAAAACCAGCGAATCAAGCCAAGCTCATTCAGATAAGCGGCCATCATAATTAAGGCACCAAACCAGATGATGGTATCCCAAGCAGATTTTTCTTTGAGAATATCCTCCCACGTCAGCACCCCAGTCAATATCAAAGTCGTCAGACCGATAAAAGCCGTCGTCGTGGCATCGACGCTGTATTGCTCACCCAATAGCAGCGCTGGGATATTGGCCCAGAGTAGTAGCATCAGGCCAAACACACCGAGCATGATTTTTTCTTGGCGGCTGATGCTACCCATGTCTGCTAAATTGTCTTTTGCAAAACCTTTAGCGTCAGGCGTGACTTTGACATCAGGTGGATAGATCAGATAAATCACCAAAGGCATTACCACCAAACACAGGATGCCCGGCACAAACATCGCCACCGCCCACGTTGTCCACGACAGCTGAATGTTGCCGCCTGTGGCTTTATTTACCAGGTCTACCACTAAAGGGTTGGGCGCGGTCGCGGTGATAAACATCCCTGAGGTAATCGGATTGGCATGATAATTGACCATTGCCAGATAGCGACCAATTTTATTTTGCGTGCCTTCCTCTGGCGTTGAATGAAAGCTTTGGGCGATAGATTTCATAATAGGATGAACAATACCGCCACCACGCGCGGTATTCGACGGCGTGATAGGCGCTATCATCAGCTCAGCCGCCGTCAATGAGTACGCGACTCCGATGGTTTTTTTGCCAAAGATAGAAATAAAATAATAAGCAATGCGGCGACCAAGACCAGTTTTAATAAGGCCGCGCGATATCATTACTGCGATACCAATCAACCATATAAGCGGGCTTGAATAGCTAGAGAGCGCATCATTGATGGCTTGTTTTGGGCTGTCACTGGTCACACCCGTCAAAGCTACGAGCGTCACGGCGATGACCGCTATCGCCCCGATGGGTAGTACTTTACCAATAATGGCAACGATGGTGGCGATAAATAAAGCCAGCATGTGCCATGCGTCAGCGGTGACGCCCGTCGGTACAGGAATGATAAACCAGATGATAAGGCCTACGACGATGGCAATAGCGGCTTGGATCGGCTTAAACGGCATGCGTCAGTATCCTATACAGTGGCTGATACCCTCATCTTATAAGATTACCAGCACCGTTGCGCATTTGTTCACCATTTTTAACATATCTATGTAGTATGTATTGTTGAATTCCTCACAATAAAAAAGAGCACGCTATACAAACGTGCTCTTTTGGCCGCTATCTGCTGTCTGCGTAAGTAGCGGCAGACTACACAGCTAAAGGTAGCTATAACACAAACATGGGACCATTATCGTAAAGTGCCTAGACGGTTGGACAACTGGCTGATGATTTGATCAATCTCTTCATTAGCCTCCGCTTCGGTATCTAAGTTACCTTTGGGGGTAAGCTGATTTACGACTTCAGGTAGCAGCTCTGCAATGCCTTGGCGCACCTCGGCTTCGTTGGCACCAGTATGCGCTGCCACTTGTTGAATCTCACTTTCATCAAACAATCGATTGACATCGTTTGGGTCGAGATTTTCATTGTCTTGCTGATTGCTCATCCAAGAGCGTGCTTGGTTTTCATAGCCCATGCCCGTGATTTTGGATAATGCACCGCTCAGACCACCATTACGCTTGATCCAGCTGAGCACCATGGGCATAAGCACGGCGATAAGCATGCCTTTACCGCCAAAGCCGCTTTGACTGCGCTGACCACCCAGTACGCTTCCTAAAATATCGCCCAAACCACCAGCGCCTGCGCTGACACCACCACGCTGCGCGCCGCCAGTAAGACCGCCGATGATGTCATCTAGGCCAAAGCCATTATCTGGCTGACGATCGTATTGACGCGGATTATAGCCACCTCCCTGGCTGCCTCCCAGCACGCTTCCTAAGATATCACCCAGACCGCCTGTCCGCCTTGTATCAGCACGCTGATTGACTGGGTTATGCTGAGCGTCGGCAGGATTCATGGCTTGACGAGCCACCTGACTGACTAAATTCCCTAATAAACTCATATTTTTCTCCTTTTTTATCATTATCGTGGTCTAGCACAGTGTCTTTGTAGCCGTTATTTGTCAGTAGCCATTTTTTAACGCCGCTGCCTCACAACGTACATTATCACCATAATTTTTATAACCATACTTTCTACAACAGTGTTGTCATAGTCGGCTCAAAGCAAAACTGTCATAAGTTTAAACGCGCTACTGGTATAAATTTTACTTGCGTGCTGCGTCCGCAGAGGCTGCGAAAAATTCATCCCAGTAGCGCTATAACACTTTTAAAATGTATCGACTATAGTTAGTTGCCAATTAATAGTGCTATTAATATAGCAGGCTTCTTTGCTGATCGAGATAGGTATTTTGTTATGACATGTAGGCGCTTGTAAGCCTGTACATCGCTACCAAGGAAAAAGAAGATAAGTATTTAGACCGTATTGCCCGTGCTCATATTGGCCAAAACATTTAGCTCTCGCCACTGCTCGGAGCTGACTTGATCGCGAAAAACTGCCACGGCCAACGAACGCTGATAAGGCTCGATGATATCAAATTCAAAACTGAGCGCCCACTCAAAACGGTGAATGGCTCGTAGGTTTGCCAACCATAAACTCTCCCCCTGTGCCGTACGCATCAGAAGCTGCCAGTGTTGATCAAGGCGCTGACTCAGTGGCGGCTGGCTTAGATGTAGCAGGGTCGGTCGCGATACGGTCAAATAACCAACCACGGCGGCTGCCACCGCTAAGACCAGCACATACTGCCAAAGCGCCAAAGACGCCAATATACCAAGCCCTATCATGATACTTGCTAAGCTCAGATATAACAGCAAGCGCAACCGGCTCTTAGGCTCGATAGCAGTATCAATACGCAGGGCAGTTATCGAATCCATGATATCGCGGTAATCTCATAAGGTGTGTGGTAGCGAATTAGGGCATCAACTCTTTGGTATGACGCCATGTTTTAATTTTATTGACTAACTCCCAGATTGCATCATCTTCAGGTCGCGATTGATTGGTAAAATAATCCAATAAATCAGGGTCTTCATGGGTGAGCATTTCGGCAAAGGTCGCCTGTTCAGCAGCATCTGCGGTCAAATACCGCTCCTTGACGTAAGGGTCGATATAAAAATCCAGCTCTTTTAGGCCGCGGCGAGCTTGATAGATGACGCGGCGCTGCTCATTGGTTGGCTCAGGTTGCTTGTTTTCAGATATGCTCATAGGAAACGCCTCATAGCTAGTAGGTACATTATTTAGTGGATTGATAGTGATGGTTGTTGGTCGTAATGACAGAGGTTTGATGATACTCGGTTAATTGCTGCCAAAGCGCGGCCGCTTGCTGCATCATCGCTACATTATGAGTACGGATGATACTCGCGCCTTGCTGCAATGCCAACAATCCAGCCGCAGTACCGATCGCATCGCGCTCGCTGGCTTGCGTAGTGGCAACTGCTGGTACACCGCTCTTAGTGAGTATTTGTGCCAAAAAACGCTTACGCGAGATACCAAACATCAATGGCAAACCAAGCGTTTGTAACTTATCAAGCTGGGTCAATAGTGCACAATGATGCTCGTAATCTTTTGCAAAACCAAAGCCTGGATCGATGATGAGGTTTTCACGCTTCACGCCAGCACAAGTCACTTCTTCAATACGAGCAAGCAGCTCGCGACTGACATCACTGACTACCTCATCATACTGCGCCAACTCATTCATGGTCGTGGGCTCGCCGCGCATATGCATCAGCATCACCGGTATATTAAGTTCTGCGGCTAATTGGGCCGCACCCTCACGTCTGAGCGCGCGTACATCATTCCAAATATCAGCGCCTGCATCAAACGCTGCTTGCATCACAGTCGGGCTGCTGGTATCGATCGACAGCCAAATATCCTGACCCATTTCACCTAACTGCTGACGAATGGCTGTCACCACTGGCACCACACGCTGCACTTCTTCATCCGTCGCTACAGGCGCGGCATTTGGACGGGTAGATTCGCCGCCGATATCAATAATCGTCGCCCCTTCATTTATCAGCTGTTTACAATGCTGCAGCGCTTTATCTACCGCGGTAAACTGACCACCATCTGAAAACGAGTCTGGCGTCACATTTAATATTCCCATCACCTGCGGCTGCGATAAATCCAACACTTTGTTGCGGCTGCGAATGCGATAAGTCGGTAAAGGCTGAAACAATGACATAGGCCATCCATTATCAATAAAAGGAGCTAAAAAAAGGACAATCGGTATTGGTTACCGTTTACTTATAATACCAGTAAATACCATACGGTTCTAAATTCTGAGTAAAATACGAGCCATAAAAAAGCCCTTTATCAAAAAGGGCTTTTTAGCTTAAACAGTGATCTGGCAGCTGTCTTTTGCAATTTTACTTGCTTGCTCTACATCGCTGGTAATGGCGGCGGTGTCGAACCCGTTGTTTTAACGTCATTTTTTGACAAGTTCACTTCGTTGGGCTGATACACTCTTGGTGGACGTGGCTCTTCGCCTGCTAAGATATCTTGCAGCTGATCCCGATCAATGGTTTCCCACTTCATCAAGGCGTCGACCATCGCATGCATCTTGTCTTGGTTGGCTTCAATCAGCTCGCGAGCGATATCATATTGCTCTTCTAACATACGGCGCACTTCTTCATCGACCTTTTGCTGGGTGGCCTCTGAAATCGTACGGCTGCTAGAGCCAAAATAACCTTGTGAGCTGTCTTCATCTTCATACACCATGATACCTAGCGCATCTGACATACCATACTTAGTCACCATTGCTCGTGCCATCTTAGTTGCACGTTCAAAGTCATTAGAAGCACCAGTCGACATCTGATTGATAAACACCTCTTCAGCGATACGACCGCCGAACAAAATAGCGATATCATTGAGCATTTTTGACTTATACATACTTGTCTGGTCATGCTCAGGTAGCTGCCAAGTCACACCAAGGGCAAATCCGCGCGGCATGATCGTTACTTTATGCACAGGGTCGGTACCTGGTAGTAGCTCAGCAACCAAGGCATGTCCTGCTTCATGATAAGCAGTAGCACGGCGCTCTTCTTCGCGTATTACCATCGATTTGCGCTCAGGACCCATATATAGCTTGTCTTTTGCGTCCTCAAAGTCATTCATATCGACGCTGGTTTTGTTGCGACGGGCGGCAAATAGTGCCGCTTCGTTGACCAAGTTGGCCAGCTGGGCACCACTAAAGCCAGGCGTACCACGCGCAAGCGAGCTGGCATCGACACCGACAGTATTCGGCAATTTACGCAAATGTACTTTTAAAATCTGCTCACGACCTTTGATATCGGGCAAGCCTACTTGTACCTGACGGTCAAAACGACCAGGACGGAGTAGCGCTTTATCGAGTACATCAGCGCGGTTGGTCGCGGCAATCACGATCACGCCTTCGTTACCTTCAAAGCCGTCCATCTCAACCAATAGTTGGTTCAATGTTTGCTCACGCTCATCATTACCGCCGCCCATACCAGAGCCACGGTGGCGACCAACGGCATCGATCTCATCGATAAAGATAATACAAGGGGCACTCTTTTTCGCTTGCTCAAACATATCGCGCACACGTGAGGCACCCACACCGACAAACATCTCGACAAAGTCAGACCCTGAGATAGAGAAGAACGGTACTTTGGCTTCACCAGCGATGGCACGCGCCAATAGCGTCTTACCCGTACCAGGCGGTCCAACCATCAAGATACCGCGTGGGATGGTCGCACCTAGCTTGGTAAACTTGTCTGGATCGCGCAAGAAGTCAACGACCTCGACCACTTCTTCTTTGGCCTCTTCACAGCCTGCGACATCCTCAAAATTGACTTTGATTTGGTCTTCGGTGAGCATTTTGGCTTTTGATTTGCCAAAGCTCATCGGACCACCGCCCTTGCCGCCAGCGCCGCCTTGCATATTACGCATAAAGAATAAAAACAGACCAATAATCAATAAAATTGGGAAACTGGCTATCAGCAATTGCATCAAGACGCTTTGGCGTTTCGGAGCAGTTCCTTGAACTTCAACCTGATTTTCACGCAACAGCGGCATCAGCTCGTCGTCTGTCACAGCGGGTCTAATGGTCTCAAAAGATGAGCCATTTTTCTTTTCACCGGTGATTTGTTCGCCATCGATTTCAACACTGGCTACCTGATTTTCTGACACCGCGGTCACAAACTCAGAGTAGTTAAGGTTATCCGGCTCAGAGGATTGATCAAAGCCGCTAAACACCAGCACCAAAATGCCGATTACCACCAGCCACAATAAGGTATTTTTTACCATGTCGCTCACTAGTTATTCCCATCCCTTACTTATTGGTGTGTTTACTAAACACGTGACGTCCATAAACGTTTGGCTCATTTGACGATATATAAATCTCAACGAGCGTATCGGGCGTTTATCATCAGACGACTTTGCCTAAAACGCATGCTTAAAACAAAGTTAATATACCATGATATGTGGTGTTTCCCTGCATAATTCAAGCAGGTTTCACTTTTATTCAGTTAACGATTGTAGCGGATTTTCACGCATGGTATCCATCTTTTATAATGGCATACTCTCCCGCTTACAATAGCAGCAACTTATTGAAACTAAAACTATTTGATCGCCACCCAAAACATCTCTTTTGATCGTGGTCGTGAGGCAGCGGGCTTGATGCTACGGATTTTACTAAAATCACGCTGCATCTGCTGACGTAATTCTTGTGTACCCTCACCCTGAAACACTTTCATAATAAGCGCGCCACCTTTGGGTAAGGTTGCCAGCGCAAAGTCGACCGCCAGCTCGCACAGGTACATCATACGCGGCTGATCAATCGCGCGATTGCCAGAAGTATTGGGCGCCATATCTGATAGCACCACATCGACCTGCCGATCGCCCACTTCTGCCATAATCGCGTCAAATACCTCGGCTTCACGAAAGTCACCTTGGATAAAGGTGACATCTGGCAGAGCATCCATGGGCAAGATATCAGAGGCGATTAAAATGCCTTTATCACCCACCAACTGCCCGGCCACTTGTGACCAGCTACCAGGCGCACTGCCCAAATCCACAACCGTCATGCCTTTTTTGATTAGGCTGGTCTTTTCGTTGATTTCTAGGAGCTTATAAGCTGCGCGGGCGCGGTAGCCGTCTTTTTGGGCCTTTTGTACATAATGGTCGTCAATATGCTCTTGCATCCAAGCACTGCTGCTTTTTGACAATTTTTTGTTTTCGATACGCGTGGCCAAAATACCTGCTCCTATTGCTCTGCAAAACTTTATGCGCTTTGCTAACGATACACTTTGAAACGCCTGATGCACGCAAGACATAGTACCAATATAGTACCAATGAGGCGATTTATCTATAAATGCGCTTAAATCATCAAATTCTCTTGGTTAAATAACTGTTTTATAAGGCAGTAGCGTTTATAATGTGGTCAAACCTTCAGTTTAACATTTTCAGCACGTAAAATCGTGCAAAATCCTGCCGATCTCATGCAAGTTGGTCATAGATTATCTATAATGATCACTCACTGCTGTTGGCGGTAATATTTTTATTTTTATCAATACCTAGGAATTCTATGCAACTCGATAACGCTACCATCAAACGTCTAAAAGGCATCGGCCATGAGCTAAAACCTATCGTTATGATTGGCAACAAAGGCATCACGCCCACCATCACCGAAGAGATTGATCGCGCTTTATCAGATCATGAGCTCATTAAGGTAAAATTACCGGCCGGCACCAAAGAAGAGCGTGACACCATCGGGGCAGAGCTTGCAGCGGCGGCAAACGCCACTTTGGTGCATTCTATCGGTCGTATGGCGTTGCTACTACGCCAAAACCCAAATGCCAATCCAAAACTTTCTAATCTCACTCGCCACGCCCAGTAGCATGTCGGCACAAAGAGGCGGTGTGGATTTAGTGCGGATAAACAAATGGCCGTGCTGTGTGTGACCATGCCGCAATACGGCTGCTATCTGCTATACCCTAAAACCGCGCGGCATGTTGCTCGCGGTTTTTTGCATGATGGGTATATAATCAATCTACTATGAAATAAATATCAGTAGCACTCTGGCACCGCAGTTTTTTATGTAGGATTAACTATATAGACCTCGCGCAGTATTCATTCTACCTATCGAAAAGACTGCCTATCAAAACAGTGATTACATCATGAGCCAAGTCTTTCATTTGCGTTTAGCCACCGACAGCCTCGCCACCAAGGCGCAGCAATTAGGTGTCAGTATCGCTGCGCTATCAGAGATCCGCGTGAGCGTACACGCAGACATCAGCCAGACGTCGCCTTTTTATCTACAGCTTCATTATCAGATCAGCATGCCCACACCCTCTATGGCGCACCGATTAGAGTGGCCAGTATGGCAGCCAGACAAGGTCGGTTTTGCAGACTATCTGTGGGAGGAGACCTGCCTTGAGTGCTTTATCAGTGCCAAAACGCCGCAACCTTCTACGCTGGCAGTGACAAAGACACCCTATATCGAAATCAATGCCAGTCCAGACGGTCGTTACGCGCTTTATCAGTTTGATGACTATCGGTACCCATATACTTTGCCGCCGCCAGCCCTGATGACCGATCTGCAAACCCGTGCCACGCTCGACTGGCCAACATCGAGCGTAAATTCAAGCTCAAGTATAAACTTGGCCCGCTCAGTTGATTTTGAGCGTTACTTGCATATACCAGTGACGCCATTGCCGCATCAACAATACGCCGTATATGGCACCGTGATTGAGTACCTCCACCCCTGCGTTATCTTATGGCTGGATAAAACAGCGCTATATTTTGCGCCCTCTCACGCTACCCCGCCTGATTTTCACAATCGCCAGCATTGGGGCCAGTTCGTACTTTAGGTCTTATGTGCTTCGCGCTATGACAGCCCCAATAAAAAAACTCAGTAACGTCATGTGCTTCGTGCTATGACAGCACAAATAAAAAAAACTCAGTAACGTCATAAAGAGCATTACTGAGTTTGGAGAAAACTGGTAAATCAGCTTGCTATCAGCTGATTACTAAACAGATTATTATTTGTCTGCCATCGCAAGATAGATACCACGATCTGAGGCATCATCTACGTATTGTGAGTCGCGCCATGTGGTATAACTATGGACACCGCTGTATGGGCTGATACCTTTTTGGCGGAAGTCAGATACCCAGTCGGTACCATCAAAAATCTGGATATGGCCGTGCGGGCGTCTTGAGCTACGGTCATAGACGATCACATCACCCACCTGATGCGGTGTGTCATTACTGATTTTGGTAAAGCCTGCTTGAGCAAGCGTGCCACGCGTGGCGTACTGATACGCTGAAGGATTTGGCGTAAACTCATAGCCTGCTGATTGCAAGGCTTTACGGACATAGCGGGCACAGTAGCCAGAGCTTCTAGACAACGCCACGCGTGAAGCACGTGCTGCGGCAATGGCAGGGGCTGAGTTGCTATCAGGTACACGGCTTGCTTGCTGCTGGCGCTGCTCATAAGAGAGGCGGCTGGTGAGCGAGGCAAGTTGATATTCTTTTTGCTTGGCATGAGCACTTAGGTTGTCAATTGCTTGACTGATTTCATCATTACTATAAACATGGGCGCCGCTATTGGTGCTATAGATATTGCGACTAGAACCGTAGTTCACAGCAGTAGAGATGTTTGTGACGGTATGACTCAAGGTATTATTTGGTTGAAAGGTCGTTTCGACAGCACCGCTCGTCTGTGCTATACCCATTCCCAATACTGACAAAATCAATAAAGCTTGTTTCATAAATTTACTACCTATGGTTAATACAGGATTGCTCGTCATCCATGACGACGCATCAATTAATTTAGAGGATATTCACATCAAGCAAACATGATAAAATCCTCATCACAACCACTTCTTTTATCGTGACTCACACCGATAGTTTTGGTCTGGTCAACTGCCTCATCACTCACTTGTTATATACTGCGGTTAGCATGTTTATGATAAATATCGTTTTTGTCACCTACTAGATGAGTTATCACGATGTCAAAAAAACAGCCCAATCGGCTTGCCAAACTTATTGATCATCAAGCTTTTGCTGGTAGCGCACTACCCCAAACCCTTGCTGATAATATGCAGTTTTATATAAAAGCGACCAATGAGATAAAAGCGCTACTGGTAGACTGTCTACCTGAGGAAATCCTCAATAGCTGCTGGGTCGTCGGACTTACTGCTGAGCAATTGGTGCTCAGTGTCAGCTCAATGACGGCTGCTAACCATATTCGCTATTTACAGAGCGCGTACTTGCAAGTCCTTAATGAGCAGTCAATTACATTTAAACAACTCAAGCAAATTCGCGTCATTGTAGCCAATACTTCTACTGAAAATCATCTATCAAAATCATCTTCAGGGCTAGCGGCGGCCTCATCAAAATCTCGTAAAGCTAATAAAAATCAGGCTCTTAGCCAAAACACAAAGCGGACTATATCACAGGCTGCAGAGCATGTCACCACTGATGAAAATCTCAAAAAAGCACTTTTGCGCCTCGCAAATCACTAAAAATCATCTCGTTACTATGTAAAGTTATGTAAACAAAAACAGAAAACCACCCCTTGAACGCTGGGTTTTTGTAATATCGCAAACAAAAAAAATCGTCTATTGCTTTCATTCAAATGATGAATGAAAGCAATAGACGATTATAAAATTATCCACAGCTTTTATATTGTCTAGGTTAGCGCAGAATTGTTAAAGTAAACCACACAATATATTCAAAAATACGAATATTTTATAACTGTAAGCATGGTCGACTTATGTAATATTGCGTAAATGTTTCGATACTTCGTGTATATTCCTGTATTTATCCTTCAACGGCCAAACCATTAAGTGGCAAATATTCGATCGGACAAGTTACGTTGTCATCAAATGTTACAATTTCAAAGTTATCATGATTAGATAGTATCTCACGTACCAGCAAATTATTTAGAGCATGACCAGACTTATAGGCATTAAAACGACCTAAAATAGGATAACCTATCAAATATAAATCGCCCAATGCGTCTAAGATTTTATGACGGACAAACTCATCATTGAAACGCAGGCCTTCTTCGTTGAGTACGCTCATATCATCGATGACAATGGCATTGTCCATACTGCCGCCTAGCGCCAAGTTTTTTTGACGCAAAGCTTCGATATCACGTAAAAACCCAAATGTACGAGCCGAGCTGAGCTGCTCGATGAAGTTTTGGGTCGAGAACTGCAATTGGGCGTGCTGAAAGTCTTTGTCGATAGCAGGATGATCAAAGTCAATCTCAAAGTTTAATTCAAACCCCTCATAAGGGCGTAACTCCGCCCATTTATCATCGACTTTTACTCGTACAGGTCGCACAATCTTAATGAATTTTTTGGGTGCTTCTTGCTCACAAAATCCCGCCTCCAGCAGTAAGGCGACAAAAGGTGCGGCACTGCCATCCATAATCGGTATCTCTGATGCCGACACGCGAATCAATAAATTATCAATACCCAGTCCAGCAATCGCACTAAGCAAATGCTCTACCGTACCCACGCGCGTACCTCCAAAGACCAGATTGGAGGACATCATGGTATCTTGTACCAAAAAGGCACTGGCTGGAATCGGTTGGCTGCCGGCGATGTCTGAGCGCTCGAAAACAATACCTGTATCGACTGGCTGCGGATGAAACGCTAAGTCAACAGGCTGACCACTATGGAGACCAGTACCTGTAACGGCTATCGCTGTTTTTATGGTTCTTTGGTTCATGGCTGTCTTCTCACATATTTTGTTACAATTGCCATAGTGTACCATTACCCGCCCCTATTTCGCTATAGTTAAAAGTAGCTAATTTACTTATCTCCTTGATTGATAACACTTATCACTGATTTTTTGCCGTTATCTATGGTCTGTTTTTTCTCTTATATCTGTGCCTATATCTCAAAATCTGTCATACTTTTTTACACTTAAAGCAGGCTTGTAAACTACAGCAGACACAAAAAAACCAGCAATGTATGCTGGCCTTTTTATCTATATCTTATGTGACAGACAAAATCTGTATGACAAACTACTTGTTTTGCTGACGCTTTAGATAGTCTTGAATACTGTTGGTTTTGGTCTTAGGCTGCTCTTGTATGGTGTTTGTGCGAGCAGTATGGTCTTGATACATTTGCGCTTGTGACTGCTTTTGACTGTTTAACGCACTGGTATGTACGTTAGGATCAACTGGCTGAGTACTGTTTACAGACGGTACTGGCTGCTCTTTCACTTCCGGCTCTTTGCCAGCGTTTTCGTCTAAAGTAAGACCGGTTGCGATGACAGTAACATGCAAATCATCGCCCATTTTTTCATCGATCACTGAGCCGTAGAAAATATGCGCATCATCGATGTCTGTGATTTCTTCGACGATTTCACTGATTTTGCTCATCTCATCGAGTGATAACGACTCAGAGGAGATAACGTTGACCAACAGGCCTTTGGCGTTTTCTAGGCGTAAATCATCAAGTAGTGGCGATCTGATGGCTTTTTCTGTGGCTTGACGAGCACGATCATCACCGCTGGCGCGGCCAATTCCCATCATAGCGTGACCTTTGGCTGTCATCGCGGTGCGAATATCGTTAAAGTCAATATTAATCATACCTTCGCTGGCGATGGTCTCAGCGATACCTTGAACCGCATGCAATAATACGTCATCGGCTTTTTTAAAGGCATCCTGCATTGAGATATTGCCATAGACGCTCATCAGCTTGTCGTTTGGAATGGTAATGATAGAGTCTACAAAATTGGTCAGCTGCTCGATACCTGCCTTTGCCGCTTTGATGCGTTTACCACCTTCAAATTTAAATGGCGTGGTCACCACAGCAACTGTCAGCACTTCCATCTCTTTTGCGATACGAGCCACCACTGGCGCGGCACCCGTACCCGTACCACCACCCATTCCAGCGGTAATAAACACCATGTCTGAATGCTCAAGCAAGCCGCGGATGGCCTCTTCTTCGCTCTCTGCTGCTTCGCGGCCTACTTCTGGGTTGGCACCAGCACCTAGCCCGCGGTTGGTCTTTGCGCCCAGCTGCAGTTTATGCGGCGCCGTCAGACGGTCAAGTGCTTGTTTATCCGTATTGGCACAGACGAAGGTTACACCTCTAATCCCTTGTTGTACCATATGTTCAACCGCATTACCGCCGCCGCCACCCACACCGAATACTGTGAAGCTTGCTTGGCCGTTATTTTGAAGCTGGTTATCATCTGGCATGGTGTATTTTAACATAAGAAAGATTCTCCAGTTGCAGATAGCGTAATGGTCGATACGTAGTAACGCACTCATGTGGCGCGCTATCGACATACTATATATAAATGTATTTAAATAAAATAGGGTAAATGGCCCAAATAGTTTGGCCAAGACGACATATGTCGTCTTAGCACGGTATTTACTGCTTAATCTATTGTTTGTCGGTCTCGCTCTTGCCTCACCCCTCTATAAGCCTATATCAGAGTGTCTCGACTAAAAGCATGGCCCAACAGTATCAGCGGCACTTAGCAGCCTCATAGTATCTTTTTTAAGACATTGGCAAAACGCTGGCCTGCGCTCTGAAAAACGCCCGTGACGCGGCTTTTTTTGATGGCTTCAGGCTCGCTCTTTTCACTGCGGCGAAACTGCTCACTTTGACTATATAGTAGTGTACCAAATGCCGTCTGATAAGCGCGATCATTCACTTGGATATTGAGCTGTCTAAACGCTTCGTCATTATCAAAATGATTGTGTGCGCTGATTGCAGGATGAGTATTGGTCAGTACCACCGGCATTTTTAGCAGCTTTTTGGTAAAGGGTATCATGCCTTTGATGGCCGTACCGCCGCCTGTGAGCACGATGCCTTTATCAATATAGCCGATTAGATCAGCCTCATGCAATTGACGCGCCACTTCGGTAAATATCTGTATATAGCGCGCTTCAATAATGCGTGCCAGATTATAGGTACCGATATTGATCTCGTCATTCGAGCCTTGTGGCTTAAAAAGGAAAAACGAGCTGGGATCGACGCTATCGACATCGACGGTACCATACGTTTTTTTGAGCTTTTCTGCCTCAATCATCGAGATGCCAAAATCTGCTGAAATGTCCATCGTTACCTCATGGCTACCCGTGGCGATACAATGGGTAAAAATCAGCTTGTTTTCTTTATAGACACAAATACTGGTCGTACTAGCGCCAATATCCACCAAGCAAACCCCTTGCTGGCGCTCATCGCTCATCAAGCTATATTCCGCACTAGTCACCGCATCAAACACAATATGATCGATGCCGACATCACAGCTTTGCAACAGTTTTTGGATATTTTGGCGACTAGAAACCGGCATCATCATCATGTGATACATCACGGTGATGTTGTGCGCCATCATCTCAATGGCATCATCGACCATAAAGTCTTGCTCATCGACATAGATACCCTGCTGGCAGCAATGCATCAAATAATAATCTGGCGACAAATCGCGGGATTTGGCATTGGATAGGGCTTGCACCATGTCTTTGGCACGGACCACTTCGTCTTCGACTCGCACCTCACCTGCACTGTTGCTACTGAGGAGCTCGGGCGTGGCAAGCGTGAGCCACACACTATGCACGCGGCAATTGGCCGTGTCTTCGGCTTCTTGAATGGCTTGTTTTATGGCGCCTTGTAGACGTTCGCGGTGTTTGATTTGCCCTTGATAAAAATCGCTGTTTTTAACTTGTCCCACGCCCAGTATGCGAATGTCTGTTGCAGAGACGACATTGCCTATCACGACATATACTGCCGTGGCGCTTAGATGGACAACAACCAGATTTTCAGTATTTTTCATGGTACCAGACAAATTATCGCTAAACAGGAGAGCAGATGACGTCTCCATTAAATCATTAAAACCATCGCTATATTCTTTGTAGCAAATAAACAACTTTTACTAAATAAACAGCATCTATCTATCGGTGCGCTATGACAGGCTGTTTATCGGGTTTGTGCATGGCCGCTCATGCTTATCTTTCTGAGCCGGCTTTTATCATTTTTTACTCAGCATCACCACCGATTATGATGAGTGTGCTGGTGGCGCGCTGATATCCCAAGAGATGGTAAAGCCGTTTTTGTAACGCAAGTCCACTGACTGTATCTCATCGCGGCGATCGCTTAATTGATTGGCCAGTAATTGACTCAGATTAAGCAGTTTTTGCGCCGTATTTTCGTTATCAACAATCACTCGCAATCCATTATCGAAACGAATCAGCCACGTCATTCTGGGTGATAAGATGATGTCCTCGACCTGTATACCTAGCGGCGCATACCAGTCGTTGACTTGCTGCATCTGCTGCATGATGACTGGTGCTTGTGATATCTCACCTTGCAGCGTTGCAAACCCCTCTTGCGCCAGATCTTTGCTATCAGCAGGCACAAAAACCGCGCCTTTTGCATCGACCAGTCGCTCTGTACCAAAGTTTGCAATCGCTTGTTTGGGCAGTGCCGTCACCACGATGCCGCGTTGCCAATCGCGTGAGACACTCACTTGATCGACCCACGCCAGCCCTGTTGCGATGTCTCTGAGCGCTTGCAAATCAGAGGTAAAAAAACTACTGACTTTTTGCTGATTCATCACTTGGCTGAGCGAACGATACTGCGTCACGGTCAAGCCCTGATTGCTCACATGAATAGCAGCTGGTGGGGCATCACGCAGCGCCTTGCCGCCCATCAGTAGTATCAGTACCAACAAACCTAGTACCAAGACCATAAATAAGTATCTAACCGAAGTCGGTACTTGAAAACTAGAGGTCGGGCGACGGGTTTTATCACTCATCAAGTCAGTTGCCTCATTGACGGTTTGAGCCATAACGACCTTTTTCCCTATATTTGCATAGATTGCTCATGCTGTTTGTTGATATTAATTTTCTCATCGATGTTGCAAACCGTTTGAGTGCAAACCGTCTAAATAGTAGGTTAACAAATACTTGGGAGAAAACGACATTTATAGTGCGGTCATGCTCTGTTAAATGTAACATTTTTCTTACTTTATGAACGACTTATGACAGCTGCTCATAAAAAACACAAATATCACCAAAACAACCTAATAATTACAATATTAACGTATTTTGTGGTCAAACAATAGCCTAACCCCAAAGAGTGACTATGAATTTACACAAGTTTACATGAAGCTATGACACAGCAGGGCTAGCGATACATTATCCGTTTTAAAACCCTGCTGGTTTCCGCATAAAACGGCTTTTGGTAACCTTCACTACACAGTCTGAGACAAAATATGCCAGCACAGCGCGTCAAAATCCATACCGCGCGCTTTTGCGGCCATCGGCACCAAGCTATGACTGGTCATCCCAGGTACTGTGTTGATTTCTAGCAGCCAAAAGTTGCCCGCTTCGTCCTGCATGGCATCGATGCGGCCCCAGCCTTTGGCATCGACGGCACGGAACGCGGCAAGGCTCAGCTCTTGTAAGTGCTTTTCGTCGGTGGCACTTAAGCCGCAAGGGATATAGTAGCTGGTGTCATTGCGATTATATTTGGCTTCAAAGTCGTAAAAATTGGTGATATCGGCAGGCTCAAGGCGAATCACAGGGTAGGCCTCGTCATCGATGATCACGATGGTAAACTCACGGCCAGTAATCCAGCGCTCTGCCATGACCGCGTCGCCGCACTGCACGGCTGTTGCATAGGCGGCCGGGAGCTCGTCGAGATTGTTGACTTTGGTCATGCCAATGCTTGAACCTTCATGCACCGGTTTGATAATGAGCGGCAAACCCAGCATATTGACCACTTGCTGCCAATCGGTGTCGGCTGTCAATAATGAGAACGGCGCGGTTGATAAGCCGCACCCTTGCCATAACTGCTTGGTGCGTACTTTATCCATACCCAGTGCCGAGGCCAAAACACCTGAGCCTGTCTGCGGAATATCGAACCATTGCAGCACGCCTTGTAGCAAGCCGTCTTCGCCGCCGCGACCATGCAAAACATTAAACACGCGATCATACTGACGCAGCTCGGTGATGTCTTGGTGCTTAGGATCAAAATGGGTGGCATCAACGCCTTGGTTTTGCAAAGCCTGTAATACAGCAGCCCCGCTGTCTAGTGACACGCTGCGCTCATTGCTACTGCCACCATAAACAACGGCTACTTTACCAAATTCACTGGCATTTTTGACTTTAGAGGTCACCGCTTTTGATGACTGCTCTTTGGTTGATTGCTTGTTTTCCATACTGCTCTTCCCTGCTTGTGCCGCTGCTGCGATGGCTGGCTCTGGGTTGATGATAATGGTTTTATCCTCAGTGATAGGCTCATCTTGTTTTAGCGTCTCTGCCAGTCTATCTAGAGTGTCTTGCTGAGTTTGTATCGTCATGAGGATAATTCCTAAAAGTCTTTTAGCTTACTGGATATAAAGGTTGTTTGCGGCCAAGTCGATAGCAATCTGCCCAACATTACCAGCGCCTTGGGTGATTAGCATGTCATTGGCCTTTAATAAACGCTGCATAGCAGGGGCCAGATTGTCCTTATCGATAATCGTCGGCTCGACCTCACCGCGCAGACGGATACTGCGTGCTAAGGATTTGGTATCAGCACCAGCAATCGGATTTTCGCCTGCAGAGTAAACCTCTAATAACAACAACTCATCGACGCTTGAGAGCACTTCGACAAACTCATCATAGCAGTCACGCGTGCGGGTATAACGGTGCGGCTGAAACAGCATCACCAAGCGGCGATCTGGAAAGCTTTGGCGCGCCGCTTTAATCGTCGCATCGACTTCTTTTGGATGATGGCCATAGTCATCAATGAGTAACACATTGCCCTCATCGACAGCCACAGCGGCGTGCTGCTCAAAGCGGCGACCAACGCCTTCAAACTTTTGTAAAGCGCGAGTAATCGCCTCATCATCGACGCCTTCATCGGTCGCCATGGTGATAGCGGCCAGCGCATTGTATACGTTATGGATGCCAGGGATGTTTAAGGTAAGACGCAACGGCTCGCGGTCGCGGCGCAATACGGTGAAATGCGTCTTGGTGCCTTCACTCACCACATCGATCGCTTGCACATCATTAAAAGGCTCAAGCCCAAAGGTCAATACTGGACGGCCAATATCGTCAATCATCGCATACAGCTCAGGATCATCACCGCAAACCACGGCCAAACCATAAAACGGCATGTTTTGTAAAAACTGAATATAAGCCGCTTTGAGCTTATCAAAGCTGTTTTCGTAAGTGTCCATATGGTCTTGATCGATATTGGTCACAATCGCCGCCATCGGATGCAAGGACAAAAACGACGCATCTGACTCATCGGCCTCGGCCACCAAATAACGACTGCTACCGAGCGCGGCGTTTTTGCCAGACGCATTGAGTTTACCGCCGATGACGTAGGTTGGATCTAGCTGCGCCTCTGCCATCATGGTGGTCAATAAGCTGGTGGTGGTGGTCTTGCCATGTGCACCCGCAACCGCAATACCATGACGATAACGCATCAGCTCGCCCAACATATCAGCACGGCGCACCACAGGCAGGCGCGCTTCTAATGCTGCTTTGACCTCAGGGTTGCTCCGATCAATCGCGGAGGACACAACGATGACATCGGCGTTGGCGATGTTTTTAGAGTCATGCCCAATCGATATATCGATACCTATCTGCTGTAAGCGGCGCGTCACCACACTGTCAGCAATATCAGAGCCGCTAACCTGATAGCCTTGATTGTTCATCACCTCTGCAATACCGCACATCCCCGAGCCGCCAACACCGACAAAATGCAGATGTTGAATACGGCGCATTTCTGGTATTTCGATCAAACGCTTGGGTAGAGATTTTTCAGAGGTAGACATAAGAGATTCTCTTGGTTAAAGGCAAATAAAATAGGGTGAGTCAAAATAACTGATTAAGACAATCAGCCTCAACGCCTGTCGCTGACAACGGCTGACAACGATAGAAACTATAACGTTTGCCAAATGATATCAGCAACCTGCTTGCTGGCATGGCGATTGGCAAGCGCGTGGCCTTTTTTGGCCATCTCCAAACACGTCGCGCGATCCAGTGCCGCCAGCTCTTGGCTCAAGCGCTGCGCGGTCAGCTCAGACTGCTGCAATAAAATCGCAGCACCGTGGTCAGTTAACGTGCGGGCATTGGCGGTTTGATGGTCATCCACCGCGTGTGGCAATGGCACAAAAATCGCCGCAATACCGACGTTTTGAATCTCAGTGACCGTCAAAGCGCCGGCACGGCATACAATGACATCTGCCCAATTGTAGGCGGCAGCCATGTCATCGATAAAAGGCTGTACCACAAATGTGTGCTGGCTCAAATCCTCATGATCGTAGGCCGCTTGCGTCGTTTGTTCATTATTACGGCCGCATTGATGACGCACATCAAACGGCTGATCTAATAGCGCCAAAGCCTTGGGCACATTGGTGTTGAGCGCCTGTGCACCCAGCGATCCGCCTACTACTAATAGCTTTAGAGGCGTGCTGTCGTGGATATCATAACGCTCAGTAGGCTTCGTGACGCCCGTAATGGCGTTGCGCACAGGGTTGCCCACAGTCTCAAGCTTAGCATCCTGCTGGCTATTGGCAAACGTATCTTCAAACGCTTGTAGCACCTTGGTCGCCATCTTGGACAAATAGCGATTGCTCATACCAGCGATGGCGTTTTGCTCATGAATGATTAGTGGGGTTTTGGTCAAACGCGCTGCAATACCGCCAGGCGCAGTGACATAGCCTCCAAAACCCACCACTATATCGATCTGATTGCTACGAATCACTTTGATAGCCGCCATCGTCGCCGAGAGCAGGGTCACCGGCAGCTTTAAGAGACGGCCAACGCCCTTGCCACGCAGACCCTGCATATCGATTGCATGAAAGCGGTAGCCTGTCGGCTCGACCAAACGGTTTTCCATACCAGCGGGCGTGCCCAGCCAGTGAATCACCGCGCCGCGTTTGCTCAGCTCTTCACTAACGGCCAGTGCCGGAAACACGTGACCACCCGTCCCAGCAGCCATCATTAGTATATGCGGTGTTTTCATGAACCCCTGCCTATCTTTTTTGTATTTATATGAAGCACTTATTGTCCTATCGTGGTCATGGCCCACCGTCCAAAACGAGCCGCCGAAAGCTGGCATAGTATAGTGTAAATTATGGGCTGATATATAGTACTTTATGCACAGTTCATAACAAAAATCCAAGCCATGAAAAATCACGGCTTGGGCGTTATTGGCATGTGCTTAGAGGCGCATTTTTCGACCCCATCTTAGCACAAGGTTTTTTTCTCATTGTGCACATACTTTAGTAATAAATTACGCTATCGTTACTGCTTTGTTTAGGGCGTGTCCTCAATTCAATCGATAGCCATCTAAATGGGCTAAAAATGGCCAAATCTGGCCAAACGGTGTCAAATAGCTGGCTAATATCTCGATATTATCTGCGCTATTTTCCTTGTTTGGCGGCAATTTATCTAATTTTTATCGCCATTTTTAAAATGAGGATACGCCCTAATGAGCGCGCTTGTGCTCGATTGCGATAATCAAATCTGTAGCAATATCGGTGCCACACTGGTCATCAATCTCACGTACACAAGTCGGACTGGTAACGTTAATCTCTGTGATACGGCCGCCGATCAAATCAAGCCCGACAAACATAAGACCTTTTTCTTTGACAATGGGCGCGACGACCTCTACCACTTGACGCTCTATATCGGTGAGCGGCATCGCCACCCCACTACCACCGGCTGCAAGATTGCCACGCGTTTCGCCTTTGACCGGAATACGTGCCAAGCTATAATCGACCACCACTCCATCGACGATGAGCACACGCTTATCGCCCTCGGCGATCTCAGGTAAGTAGCGCTGCGCCATGATCGGCAAGGTCTCAAGCTCGGTCAAAACCTCTAACGTCACCCCGATATTTGGGCTGTCAGCGGTCAGGCGAAAAATACCGGTGCCGCCCATGCCGTCTAAGGGTTTGACGATGACGTCTTGTTGCTCGGCGATAAACTGGCGAATGTGTGCCTGTTTGCTGGTCACAATCGTCGGACTCATATAGTCGCTAAACCAAGTGGCAAACAGCTTTTCATTACAGTCGCGAATCGCTTGTGGGTCATTGACCACCAACACGCCTGCTGCCTTGGCATGATCTAGCATATAAGTGGCATAAATGAAGCGCATGTCAAACGGTGGATCTTTACGCATCAAAACCACATCATAATCACTGATCGCGCCTGTGGCCTTGTCGCCCAAGCTATAAAAATCTGCCGGATCACGTTTGACGGTCACAGGCTGGGTATCGGCCATCAACTGACCGCGATCCAGCCACAGATCATGAATCTGACAATAGCCAAGCGTATGACCACGGTCTTGAGCCGCCCACATCATCGCCAAGCTGGTGTCCTTTTTATAATTGACCTGCTCGATAGGGTCCATGATGACCAGTATGTGTAAGGATTTTTTTTGATTTTCTTGGCTCATAATAAAACTCATTTATATTAGATGGTTTAGGCGCGCTGATATATAACTGATATATAGCCGATATGTATACTAGCAATCACAGAGCAGCAGCCACTATAACGATAATGACCAACTATACACCGTACTGGGCGCGGTAATGCTGCATTTTTGCAAGTTGGGTGGCATCTTTGTACTGGCCGTTTGCCGCTGCCAAATAGCTGATCAGATCGTCGATATCGACCAATGCTCGTACTGGTACGTTTAGCGTCGCGGCCAGCTCTTGGATAGCAGAGTGCTCACCTTGGCCTTTTTCTTTTCGATCAAGCGCCACGATAATACCTGCCACGCTGGCGCCCGCTTGCTCGAGTATCTCGACCACTTCACGCATCGCTGTGCCAGCCGTAATCACATCATCGAGCACCCAGACCGCCTTACCGCTGACATCTGCACCCACCAAGTTACCGCCCTCGCCATGTGTTTTGGCTTCTTTGCGGTTATAGCCCCATTTGGCGTTGATACCGTGATGCTGCCACAACGCTTGCGCGGTGGCAGCAACAAAGGGAATGCCTTTATAAGCCGCACCAAAGATGACCAGCTCTTGCATGTCCGCCTCGTCACTTTTGGTCATTTGTGCCGCCAAAGCATCTGCATAGCCGCGTGCCAGCAGAGACAACATCTCACCTGTCGCCAGCAAGCCTGCATTAAAAAAATAGGGGCTGATACGACCAGACTTTAGGACAAACTCGCCAAACTTAAGCACTTGGTTATCAAGCGCCAGCTGAATAAATTGATGAGAAGAAAAAGAGGCGGTTTGAGCGTCAGCAGTTGCGGCATTTAGCATGAGATATTCCTATTGGCAAAAAAAGGCAAAAAAGTGGCGTTATTGTACGCATTATTGATCAGCTTGACCAACCGTTGATGGCATAATCCTGCATATTGGGATAACGCATTAATAAGCCATTACGCGATGAGAGGTTAAAGTAACAGTGACCGTCATGGCTGACTTGTATGTCCCAGCCCAAATAGTAGGCGGCGACCACGATATGCCCTGCAAACACTCGAATTTGCCGATAAACATGGCGCTGCGCAGGCTCACAGATCACCTGACTGAGCAAATAGCTGCGTACGTACTGGCACACTTGCGCCGCACTATAGCGGTGATTGATGCTTTTACGCGTCTGGCACTGCTTTAGCGCATGAACCGCCGCGCTGCACGCCATGATGTCAGTGGCCAAGCTGCCTTCACCCGTTTCAAACTGCTGCGGCTGCAAGATCACCTGCCAGTCATCAGCATAGGCATCGCTTAGTAACTCGTCAGGATTATAGCGTTTGATAAGGGCGTACAGGGAGGCGGTAGAGGCTTTGGTCTTCTCAGGCAAGCCTGCGCTTGTTTGGTGAGTTTTTACCGAGCGATCAGTAGGCGCAAAACCATAACGATGGAGCGCTGGATACGCGCGCATGGCCTGATGGATATCGGCCATATCCAACAATATCATGTCACCGAGCGGCGATAGTAGCGGCTGTTCGCTGTGGTTTTGATAAAAGCTGTCAGGCAACTCGACAAGCTTTGCTGCCTGTAATAGCGCCAAATGCTCAGCCAACGCCTCAGAGGCAATCAGCGCCCATTTCGATAAACTGCTTGTACAAGGCTGATAGAACCGTTTAGAGTTGCCGTAAAGCCGGCGCAGCTGACCGTTTAGCCGCCGCGCTGGCTCTGGAATATCACTCAGCGGCCGCGCAGGATCGAGCGGCGCTTGGTTTGGATCAAAATTAGGGTGCACGATGGCAGGCTGCTGACTATCAGGCAACGTAGAGGAGCGCTCAGCATTGCCTTCTGCCAGCATGTCGCTTGCTGCGTGCTTTGCAGTAGATAAGCGGCTCTCAGAAGTAGAAGGCTGGGTCATGAAATCTCCATCAATGATAAAAAACGATAAGCGCGAAATAAGTACCGGCTGTGCTGTATCGGTTTTAAAATAACTGAACGATAGGGTTGACGATAGATGGCTATTTTACGCTTGATGGCGCAAAATATCACGGTAACCTACTTGCCAGTCAGGATAGTCAAGCCACGCTAATGGTATATTGCTGTGCAGACGCTTGCCCGTGACAGCGGTTTTTTCGTCCGCTATCGCTGGCGGCGCTTCTCCCACTTGCGCACTGAGCCAAACACCAAGCTCCAAGGTGGTGACTGGCGCATAATCCGTCGCAATATAAAGCGGCTTTGGCGCAGCAATGGTCAAGACATTGACGATGATATTGACCAAATCGCTATCCATAATACGATTGCTCCAGTGGGCAGCGGCGACGGGCTTTTTTTGCGGATCCCGGGCTTGACGCAGGCGCATCAGACGCTCGCGCCCATAGATACCACTAGGGCGAATGACAATGGCGCGATCACCAAAGCCTTGCTGCAGTACCCTTTCTGCTTGCAAGATAATTTGCGAGGCTTCGCGCTCAGGCAGGGTCGGCACCGTCTCTTCGTCGATCCACTCGCCGCCATCCTGCCCATAAACGCCCGTTGACGAAATAAACACAACGCGCGTCAGATGTGGTAGTTGCTCGGCCAGCGCGGCTACATGCTGAGCAATCGCCAAATAGCTGTTTTGATAACCGCTGGCTGAGTAGTCATCGGGCGTGACGATAATCGCCAAATGGGTAAAGTCTTGTAGCTCATCAGCGCGCAAGCGCAAGGCATCTGCTTGCATAAAGCTTGCTTGATCATTTAAATCATAGTGCTCGCGGGTGCGGCGAGCAAGACCGGTGACTGACAAACCGTCCTGCGCCAGTTTATTGGCCACGGGCAGTCCGATGTCGCCTTGTCCGATAATCAGTAGGTGCATACTCATTTTATATCCTTAAAAATAGCGTCGGTATGACAGCTGTATATCGTCATTGGCATCGATACGCTCCTGCCACTCATAGCTGGCATTGATGCGCACTGCTTGATTTTTATCGATATCGTACTGTAGGCCGACGCTTGAGATTGGCTGCCAATAATGACTGCGAGCGTCTGGGTCGTCACTGCTGCCATGATACCAATATGGCAATTGTAATTGGGCCTGCGCGCGTAACTGATTGTTAATCTGATAGTCACAGCCTGTATTGACCCCAGCACCGATACGAAAGCCTTTATGGATGCCGCGGCCTGCTTGCCCCTTCCCTGACAATAGGGCGTAGCATAGCTGCGGCGGCATCTCACCGCTGCCAGCTTTTGGGCTGCCGAGCGCCCACGACCAGCCCGTCTCATAGCCGGCGCTACCGACCAAGTGATCACACCCTGATGGTTGCGAGCCATCATTTACGCGGGTCGCCTCGACACTGGCGCCCCAGGTTTTGCCTTGCTTGGCGGTATTGACAGGATTAAAAGAGCGACCTCGTAGTATTGTAAAATTTTCTAACACCACACGATCTGGCTCATGGTCTTTACTATTGTCTGTCTCATAAAAACGCACGGTCGCAGCCAGTGCCTCTAGATTAAAAAACTGCGGAAATCCTGAAGCGCGATCCAAGGTATCATGGAATCCCAAACGCAACCCCACATCAAGGTAGCCATTATCACCGCGCTGACCTGCGCCAATCTGAGCCACTTGTAATGGATGTCTATCGATTGGGTTGTTGTCCGAGGCAATAATGCCATGATCTATGATGGTCTTTTTATCGCCAGCTGAGATACTCGATGCCACATTGCGCGCGGCTGATTGAATATTACTCGCGTCATCATTGGTGAGGTTTTGATAGCCCAGTGCGGCCGCCTTGGCATTATTTAGCTCGGCTTGACGCACGGTACTGTCAGATGGGGTATGGCGGGCATCTGCCAATAAAGACTCCTCATCAAGCAGCTTGACCACATCGGAGGGGATGACCACATAAGGCAGCTGGCTGAGCAAATCCTGCTCGGGGCGCACCACATCGATCAGACGCAGAATCTCAGAGGCGCAGTTATCCGTGGTAAAATAATAAGGAATCTCTAAATCCTTAGTTTCCCACACATGCAGGATGATTTGCTGCACCTCTGCGGGTGTCAAATCCAACTGATACGTCCACGCGTCACGCTCATCGTCTTTGAGATATTTGGCCAGCTTTTCGGGATAAGGGTCGATCTCAATTCTATTATTATAGCCGCCGCTGGTGGCTTTAATGGCATAAACAGCGAACGCATCGTCAGGATCGCCATCGACGGTGTCATTGAGGGCATAAGCATGGTGAATCTGACTGGGGTCAGCAGCGCTGATTGGTGAGTCGATACGTAGCAGGGTATGGGCGAACGCGGAGATTGGATTGTCCAAGTACTCCTCAGCAAACATAATGGACAGCTGCTCGGGGTTTAGCATCGCCATCCACTCTGTCAGCTCAGGGCAGTACGCTTGCAAGCTTGAGCTATCAATGCCTAGCCTCTGAGTGAGCCAGTGTGTGCGCGCAGGAAACCGGCAAATAGCGGACTGTGCATCGCTGCTGGGTTTAGACTCAGGCGGTGCGACCATCTGCTCGGCCAAGGCCACTAGCAGCGCATCCAGCTCAGCGCCAGCGTCGTGCTGGCCGTCAGTGCTGAGAAAAAACGCAGGACTATCGATAAGGCTTTTGGACGCGTCTTTATTAAAGAGTGATTTTTTATCATCCAAAAAGTACAACAATCGCCGCCAAGTGGTATGCTCAGCCAGACTGTGCGCTTGCACCTGCTGACGCCATGTGGCTAATAATTGCTCGGATTCGCTATTTTGACTAGGCAAGGTGCCATCAGTCTGCGGCATTGGGCTCTGGCTAATATCAGCCGTGGTGGTTGGCGCAGCCGCCAGCTCGCCTGTCATCACCAAGGACGCAGGCATCGGCAACACAGCCTGCACTTGCGCTGAAAGTAGCAGCGCTGCCACTGCAAAAGGCAAACGTGCACGCACGCAGCACGCTCGCAGGCGAGTAGCGCTTGAGGTACAATTTACAGAAAAAATCGGCTTTATAGACATGAGGAAACTCTCGCCCGTTATCATATGAATGAATATAAATCTAAATAACAACTAAATATGCTAACCACCATCATCGATGCCATACATCTGACATCTGCGCTCAACCTATTTATAACGAAAACGACAATATAAAGAGAACATTATGCCCAGCTCAACCATCCCATCATCCATGACTATCGATGATGGCCTACTATCGGCCGCCACTTGGCTTGCATCACCCAATTTTAATAAGCGACCTGAGCACACCACCATTGATACCATTGTCATTCACAATATCAGCCTACCGCCCAACGAGTTTGGCGCATGCGGCTCTGATGGTGTGCATTATGTCAAAGCACTATTTACCAATCAGTTGGACTGGGACGCCCATCCGTATTTTCAGACGATCAAAGGTGCTGAAGTGTCAGCGCACCTGTTCATAGAACGTGATGGCACAATTACGCAATTTGTCAACTTCAATGAGCGCGCGTGGCATGCTGGCAGATCCAGCTACCTTGGGCGACCTGAGTGTAATGATTATAGCATCGGCATCGAGCTTGAAGGGTCTGATTTTGTGTCCTTTACCGCCGCGCAATACCACACGCTTGCAGCCGTCGTCGCAGCTATATATAACGCCTACCCCAACACCCGCCGTCACCTCACTGGACACAGCGACATCGCCCCTGGACGCAAGACCGATCCAGGCGAGTTTTTTGAATGGGCGCGGTTGCGTGAGCTTATTGCTCACCAAATGGCAGGATAGCTGCTGCTGGCTGGCTGGCTGGCTGGTAGCATTCCCACAGTCACTCCATTTATCATCTAACGCCGTAAAACCACATCCTTCTAGGGCGTGGATATCAGGCGTCAGCCATTGTCGCCCAGTATGGCGAACCCCTTGATAATCAAACGCATTGAGATCATAATTATTTCATGAAAACGCTCAAACTACGCATCAAAGACAAACACGCCAAGCAGCTTAATATCTTAGCTGGAGCGGTCAACTTTGTCTGGAATTACGTTAATGAGCTTAGTTTTAAACATTTACAGCGCACAGGCAAGTTCTTTTCAGCTTATGATTTAGCCGCTTACACTAAAGGGGCGGGTGAATACCTAAATCTGCACAGCCAAACCTTGCAAGCGATTAGTGAGGTTCACGCTAAATCCCGTAAACAGTTTAAAAAAGCCAAACTCAACTGGCGCACCAATAATCCTAAAGCCAAGAGAAGAAGTTTGGGCTGGATTCCTTTTAAAAAGACAGCCGTAAAACACCTATCAACTCGTCAATCAGGCAAGACAAGCCTTAAATCTACTATTCAGCTAAGCCTTGCTAAAGGCAAAAAGCTAATCATTGATATGTGGGATAGCGATAACCTAGCCCTGTACAACATCAACACCTGTGAGCTGGTACAAGATGCACGAGGCAGATGGTACGCCTGTATCACCGTTAAAGAATTTCCAAAGATTAAGTGCGGTACTGGCCAAGTCGGTATTGACCTAGGCTGTCAGGATTCAGCGGTCAGTAGTAATGGCGATGTTCTAACCACTAAGCTAACCCATCAATACGCAGAAAAACTGGCCATTGCCCAAAGAGCCAAGAATAAAAAACGGATCCGTGCGATACACGCCAAGATCAAAAACACCCGTCAAGATCTGATCCATAAATTCACATCAAAGCTTGTTAAGGCCAACAGCCTAATCGTTGTTGGAAAGATTAAATCAACATCATTCACTTCATCCAAACTGGCCAAATCCGTCTATGATGCTGGTTGGTTTGAGATTAAGCGGCAACTGGATTACAAATGCGCGAACGCAGGTTGCCACTATATCGAAGTCAATGAAGCGTACAGCACCCAAACCTGCTCGTGTTGCGGCTCCCGCCAAGACAGTCCGAAAGGTAGAGAAGGGCTTGGTATAAGAGAGTGGTTTTGTCGTTCTTGTAAAACGACCCATAACAGAGATGTTAATGGAGCGAAAAACATTCTCGCGGTCGGGCTTGGCCGTCTTTAGTAGGAATCCCCTCACTTTAGGGAGGGGAGGAAGTCAACTCGATAACGAAAGTGCTATAATTTGTCAGTTTTTTGACACCCACCACTCAGCAACTTCTTATTAGCAACCCCTTATCTGCAAACAACATAGCAAAACAGGTTCTTATGGCAAAAAGTCGGTTATTTCGCTCTACGATGGTCGTCAGTAGCATGACCATGCTGTCTCGTGTTTTAGGCTTGGTACGTGATGTGGTGTTATTGGGCGTGTTTGGCGCAGGTGGCCTGATGGATGCCTTTTTGGTCGCTTTTAAGATTCCAAACTTTTTGCGGCGTCTGTTTGCCGAAGGCGCTTTTAGCCAAGCATTCGTCCCTGTGCTGTCTGAGTATAAAGAAAAATATAGCCTACAACAGGTGCAAATTTTGGTCAGTCGTACCTCAGGGGCACTGCTACTAGTGCTGTCCATGCTGACGGTGCTGGTGATTTTAATTGCGCCGTGGGTGGTGACACTGTTTGCCCCAGGGTTTGCTGAACAACCCGACAAATTTGCCATCACCGCTGAGCTGCTGCGCCTGACTTTTCCATATTTGCTGTTTATCTCTATGACCGCCTTTGCCAGCGGTATCCTACAAAGCTATGGCCGCTTTGCCGCACCAGCCTTCGCCCCCGTGTTATTAAACTTATGCATGATTGGTGGCGCGCTGATTTTCGCGCCGATGTTTGATACACCGATCATGGCGCTCGGCTATGCAGTGGCTATCGCAGGATTGCTACAGTTTTTGATACAGCTGCCACAGCTTTGGCAACAAAAGCTGCTGGTCGCGCCCAAGGTTGACTTCAAACATGAAGGGGTCAGACGTATTCTAAAGCTGATGCTACCGGCTATCTTTGGTGTCTCGGTCACCCAGATTAATCTGCTGCTCAATACCGTCTTTGCCTCATTGATGATAGGCGGCTCAGTCTCTTGGCTCTATGCAGCCGAGCGCATGAGCGAGCTACCGCTTGGGCTCATCGGGGTGGCGATTGGGACGGTTATTTTGCCCAGCTTATCAAAGAGCGAAGCGCAAAAAGACGATATCAGCTTTAAAAAGACCATCGACTGGGCGGCTCGTCTGATTATTTTGGTGGGCGTGCCAGCGTCGGCGGCGTTATTTATCTTAGCCGATGTGCTCATGCAGGCGCTGTTTTTGCGCGGAGAGTTTACTTTGCGTGACTCACAGATGAGCGCGCTGGCGCTGCGTAGTATGGCGGGCGGTATTTTAGGCTTTATGCTGATTAAGATTTTTGCGCCTGCGTTTTTTGCGCGGCAGGACACCAAAACCCCAGTAAAAATAGGTATTATCTCTGTCTTTGCCAATATGATTTTTAGCGTGGTTTTTATCGGTATTTTTTACTTTTTAGAGATGCCGCTACATGGCGGATTGGCCTTAGCCACCACAGGTGCCGCTTTTGTCAATGCCGGCTTGTTGTATTACTTCTTATATCAGCGTGAGATTTTTCGCTTTGGCAGTCATTGGAAAAAACTGTTTGCTCAGTTTGCGATTGCTACAAGTGCCATGATTGCCGCCCTGTACGTCATACTGCCTTACTTTCCAACCGATGAGGCGCAGTGGCAGCGTATCGTTGCTCTGCTCGTCATGTGTGCGGTGGGCGCAGCGGTCTATGGTGTGGCTTTATTGGCCACAGGCTTTCGTCCGCGCCAGCTCAAACATGGCTAAACGACGCCTTTACCAAACCAAAACAAGCCTTATATGAGAAATGATAGTGCGTGATGCGGATAGTTGTGATAATTGACGTTTAACGAATACATAAATTTTGAGGGTCAATATGACAACGAAACAATCCACCTTACTACGCTTACCGACCTTACTCACTGCTGGCGTTCTAAGCACCAGCTTACTTGTGAGTGGTTGTGGCAATAATGATAATGTAGATAACGCAGCTGTTGCCAAAACCTCTGAGGATGACCTAACGACTTCGGTAGAGACAGTCGATAGCGACAATGACGTAAAGAATGAGCAGATAGCGGCCAATACTGAAGATAAAACCGCTATCGATAGTGATAATTTTAATCCTGTCACCGCCTCTGCCAAGCAAAAAAGCTTGGTCACTAATCCCACCCAAGCAGGCACGCCAGAAGATACGGTAAAAAAAGCGCTAGATAGCTTATATTATGGTGATGCCAAAAAATCCGCCTCATATTATGAAGTGGATATGGCAAACTTTGAAGAAGAGCTGGCCAACACGCAGTCAGCGTTTCAGCAAACAGTCGATGGCGTCACCATTACGGATACCAAGTATAGTGATGGTAAAACGCGTGCCACCATCACAGGCGAGCTGATGCTAAAAGGCCAAAGTGAACCTACGCCGCTGACTTATGAGCTGCAAAAGATAGATGGTCAGTGGAAAATCTTGGGCTAAGTTTTTCGCTTATTTGTTTGAAGTGCCCTCTGATGTCACGGCTTTGCCAAGCATCACAACATCCGCGATAAATCCGTCCATATCACACACTTCTGGCATGTATCCCCATTGCTCAAAGCCAAGCTTACCAAACAGTCCTAAGCTTGGCTGATTATGCGCAAAGATTAGCGCGACGACATTATGAATACCAAGACTTGGTGCTTGCGTCAGCATCCAGCGTGTCAGCAAACTACCTAAACCCTTTGCTTGATAGTCTTGATGCAGATAGATACTCATCTCTGTGCTGATATGATAAGCCATACGCGCATATAAGTCGCTAAAGCTGCCCCACGCCACGATTGGTGCTGTTTTTTGATTGGTTTGCACCGCTTGCACTGTTTGAGCTGTATCCTCGCTCGCTTGCTCCATCGATTGCGCCCTAGCTCTAACGACATAAATAGGCCGCGTCGGACTGTTTATGTGCTCGGCAAACCACGCGGCACGCTCTTCACAGGTCACGGGTGTTAGCTGCGCTGTGGCTTGTTTGCCAGCGATACTTTGATTGTAAATCGCCACAACCTCGGGCAAGTCCTCTGCTCTAGCATGCTGTACCGACCATACATCATTGAGACGGTAAGACGGGGCCAAAGCAGGTAAAGAAGTAGCAGTCATAGAATGTCCATAGCTAAAAAGCGACACGGGGTATTTGGGGGAAATAATACTCACCATCTAGGCCATCATCAACAGACAGCAAAGCTGCGATAGCGAAGATCAGCAAACGCGTTTTTTGCGATGCAGCCATCGCTGACACAAATCGTTTGATACAGGTTCGTTTGATACAGGTATTATCCATAGACCATAAGATGTTAGTATGGCTATTTTACTTTATAATAGCTGGTTTTAGACACCTCAATGTTTTATCTGGGCGTGTTTTTTCCTTCTTTATTTGGTCTTATTTATCATAGCTGACATTTATGAACACCTATTTTCTTGAGCAACTGATTGCCACACCAAGCGCCCTGCCTGCCCATACTCACCCAGTAGTGCTAGCGCCTTGTGTGCTCACTATCGGTAACTTTGATGGTGTGCATTTAGGCCATCAAGCGATGCTCGCCCAAGTACGTGATATCGCCGATGCGCGGGGGCTTGATGCTGCCGTCATGATATTTGAGCCGCAGCCACGTGAGTTTTTTGCGCCAGAAAGCGCCCCTGCTCGCCTCACCAACTTGGCAGAAAAGCAGGCACTACTTGCAGAGTACGGCGTAGAGACACTCATTGTCGCAGGATTTGACAATGAGTTTCGCTCACTATCGGCGCAGGCATTCGCGGATATACTGGCACTGCGCCTAAACGTCAAAGCCTTGGTGCTAGGAGATGATTTTAAATTTGGTCATGACCGGACGGGCGACAGTGCGTTTTTGCGCAGCTATGGCTTAGACGTGACCAATCTGCATACCGTCGTCGATGATGGCGGTAAATCGGCACGTATCAGCTCAACCCGTGTGCGTGATTTGTTATTGGCAGGAGATATTGCGTCGGCCAACGCCTTGCTTGGCCGTGATTATACAATGACAGGCGAGGTCATCGGTGGGGATAAAATCGGCCGTACTCTGGACTTTCCCACCGCCAATATCGAGCTTAAGCGCTTAAAGCCTGCGCTGCATGGTATCTTTGCCGTTGATGTGGTCAGCTTGGATGACAAAGGCGAGATAGTCGCAGATGGTTTAACAAAACTGGCTAATGATGACCATATGGGCATAACAGGTTTGCGTCCGCACAGTTTGTTTGGCACGGCCAGCATCGGCATCCGCCCCTCTGTCGACAAAGCCCACGACTGGCGCTTAGAAGTACATTTCCCCAACCTACAAGCTGACTTATATGGCCTGACGCTACAAGTGCGCTTTTTGCATTATTTGCATGGCGAGCGCCATTATGAGAGCTTAGACGCCCTAAAGACAGGTATCCATAATGATGTCAAAGAGCTGATTGCTTGGCGCGCGCAGCAGCCTGATTGAGCAGTATATTAAGATGTGATAGATGTGAAGCTAAGATGTTTAGACATAAAAAACCCACAGTCGATATTGAACTGAACCCCATAAGTTGGACCCAACTTATGGGGTATTTTTATACTTTTCTAATACTTCTATATTAGGTTTTTTATATCAGCTTTTAGGCATCTGGATGCATACGGACATTTAACTCATCAATCGTCTCTACCCAAGCGGCGTCTTTTTGCCATTCTTCTTGCAAAAACATACGCTGATTGTCCGTCCAGATATCAGAATCTACCAGTTTTTCATCTTTGGCCAATTTGTTTTTTTCGATAAACTGATTAATCGCCTCATCAGAGCTATCGAGTCCTAACTGAGCAAATAACTCATTCATATTATATTCAGGTTCACCTAGCATACTGTCTCTCCTTAAATGGTGCAGGTTTAATTGTACTTATTATTGCAACGAACCCATTTATTGTAGCAAGCTTTTTTTTGTTCGCTGTTAATCCACGTTTATCTAACGTTATCAATTGTATTGATAACGGTCTCAATAAATGTCAACGCACAAAAAAGCCCTCAGTTCATCAATGAGGGCTTTTTTTATGGCTGTCTACCATACTTTTAGCAAAGTCATGGCTTATGGTAGTAGGTGTGCTACCGCATCACGCTCTTCGCTCAGCTCTTGCTCAGTGGCGGCCATTTTCTCTTTTGAGAATTCTGATGACACATCAACGCCGTCTACGATAGACCAGTCGCCGTTAGCGCATGTGCATGGGAATGAGTAGATAAGGCCTTCAGCGATACCGTATTCCCCATTTGAGTAAACACCCATAGAGACCCAATCGTTCTCGTCAGTACCGAGTGCCCACGTGCGCATATGGGCGATAGCAGCGTTGGCAGCAGAAGCTGCAGATGAGGCGCCGCGAGCTTTAATGATGGCCGCGCCGCGCTGCTGTACTTCTGGGATGTACGTGTTTTCGTACCAATCACGATCAACCAACTCTAGCGCTGGTTTGCCATTGACAGTCGCAGCCGTTAGGTCTGGATACTGGGTCGATGAGTGGTTGCCCCAGATGGTCATGTTTTTGATGTCATTGACAGTGCTGTCAGTTTTTTCGGCCAGCTGTGCCATCGCACGGTTATGATCTAGGCGAGTCATGGCAGTAAAGTTACGTGGATCAAGATCTGGCGCATTGCGCTGAGCGATAAGGGCATTGGTGTTGGCAGGGTTACCGACGACCAATACTTTTACATCACGGCTAGCGACTTCGTTTAACGCTTTGCCTTGTGCTGAGAAAATCGCAGCGTTGGCTTCTAGTAAGTCCTTACGCTCCATACCTGGGCCACGTGGACGGGCACCGACGAGTAACGCGTAGTCAGCATCTTTGAATGCCACATTTGCATCATCAGTTTGAACGATACCTGCCAACAATGGGAATGCGCAGTCTTCTAGTTCCATGACCACACCCTTTAGGGCGTCAAGCGCTGGTGTGATTTCAAGCAATTGCAAAATAACTGGCTGATCTTTTCCTAGCATCTCGCCAGATGCAATACGAAATAGCATCGCGTAGCTGATATTACCAGCGGCACCAGTGACGGCAACACGTAAAGGCTGTTTCATTGACATTGAATACTCCCTAATTGATGATTAGATCATTCATGATTGTAATAGATGATTATCTTTTTAGATATCGACTTGTTTGCTGCACAAAGGCAGCGCTAAACTAAACCGAGAGCTAGTGTAGCACTTCGTTTGGCAAATCGTCTAGAGACAATCAGAGGCTTGCCGCGGATTCTCACGGATTATATTGTTACATTTTATACAAAATAATCGATGGGGTCACAAAAGCACTGAGGCTAACAGCGTTTAAAAAAAACGGATAAAACAAGGTAGAAACAAGGTAAAAGACAGCGAGTAAAGGCTAAAACACGGCCATAAACAATCACCAAAGAGAGAGCATAGCAACACAGCCTGCAAAAAAAGCAGCGCTCATACCGAAATAGTACAGCGGCCAGTATCCATGTTGGAGTATCGCAACACCTACTTACCACCTGAGATTATGAACTTGTTACCGCAATTATTTACCACTTGATAGCACTTACCAAAATCACTGCCATCATAGCAGACATGGATGTCGGTCAAAATCGACTGACGACGATTGCCAGCCTGACAGATCAGATCAATACCACTGGCGGACATACCGCTATTTAAGCGTGTCATTTGCCTGATAAATCGTGCCTTAGACACAGTATAACTGTTACCCGTATGCAGCTCGTTTGGGAGTTTTAGCGCACCCGCGTAGTTGGTGATTTGACGAAAGTAACTGGCTGCACTCAGAGGACTACAAGCGCCGTAACGCTGCCATGCCTGACTACGAACCGTGGTATCAGGCATGATACGATTGACGACTTTTAGCTGTAGGGGTGTCAGACGCGGCTCACTGCCCACGCCGCAGCGCTCACCATAGCCCATATCTAGTCCCGACACCGTCAAAGAGTAGCCTTCTAGGCATTGACGCATGCGCGCACGTGTTGGCTGTATGCTGCATAGCGCAGGGGTCATCTCAATCATCAACACCCGCTGTCCTGTCTTGACGGTGCTAGCAGCGTGCGCGGGTAACAACATCACGCCTTGCAACATGATCAGCGCGCCTATACTAGATGACGCCATAATGGCTCGGCCAGATGGGCTAAACTTGGACGTCGATTTATAAGGCAAGTGCATTTTCATCTGTGATGATGAGGGATGCCTCGCTTTTGATAATAAAGACAGGGTAAGATATTTTTTGATCATAGGAGGCTGGAAACATCTAGCAATGACAAAACATGGACTATCACTTAGGGCTGCACAAAGACGTCGATATCGGACATCGCAAGGCTTACTAAGCATAGCGACAACAAAAATATAAGTGCTTACCAATTGATAAACACAAAACTTTGGCGCTAAACAACAGGCCAATAACCACAACACAATAAAGTCATGGTAGCAAACCGTTTTTTTTAATCTATAGCAGAAACGTAAACATCGGAGCAAGGCGGCGACAGTAACACCGCCATATATGCGGCTCCCTGACAAAGTCAGCTCTGTGCCAAAACGGCAGCACCAAGAGCAAGAGCCATGTTGTCGCTACATCTGTCCTAAAATAAGCCACCAAAGGCAAACCATCAAAGACGACGCATTGATGGCTATTAAAGAATAAAAGTATTAAAACGCTGCTGGCACGGTGCCCATACGCTGCGAGATCGGCTGACTGCGGCCAAGCAAACTGCTATATAACGTCGCGTTTTCCATCACATGCTTGACATAGTTACGAGTCTCAGGAAAAGCTATCGACTCCACATACTGGTCGGCCGCAAGTGAGCCATACACAGGCTGCCAGCGTTTGGCGTTGTTGGGTCCAGCATTATAGCCTGCGGTGGCCAGTACTGGCTGGTAGTTGAGCTTGCCTAAGATATCACCCATATACCATGTGCCATAGCGGATATTGGTGTCGCCGCTGTTGGCACGGCTGGCGCTATAGCTCTCGCCCAAATGACGAGCGATATACTTTGCTGTACCTGGCATGATTTGCATCAAGCCGCTTGCACCAACGTTTGAGCGTGCCGATGTCACAAAACGGCTCTCTTGACGCATGATGCCATAAGCCCACGCAGGATCGATGCCCGCCGACTGGCTATAGCGTACCACTGCGCTCTGGTGCGGCATCGGATGCGATAGCGCCAGACTGTTTACGCTATCGGTGTTATCAATCGCATAAATCGCCCGATCTAGCCAGCCCATGTCGTAGGCCTGCCGAGCGGCAGCAATGATGAGACTGTCATCACGATTGTCTCGAGCCTGTTTGACAGCCCAGTTCCACTCGCGGTTAGCGTAGCCGCGACTCGCGTCAGAGTTGTATAGTGCAAATGCACGGGCAAAGTGTGGGTTTTGCATGACGCGGGCGCGATCTGCGGCGCTGACAGTTGGTAAGTTATTGCCGCCCAAACGGCTGGCATCAAAACGCTGACCGACCTTATCTTTTGCTAGCAGGCCATAGTAATCATTACTCTTGGCGATATTTTGATACATTCTTTTTGCTAGGCCGCGTTTACCTGCATCACTTGATTGCTCATAAGCGCGTGCCAGCCAATATTGCCACTGATTGCTTTTTTGGGTTTCGCCGTCCATCTTTGAGATGGCTTCGACCACATCATTCCAGCGGCTAAAGCGAATCGCGGCCATGACATAGTCTTCGGCTTCTTCAAAGTTAAAGTCATCGTCTAAGCTATTGCGAAACCAGTCCACCGCCTCAGCATTAAACCCATCATCGGTATTATGATTCATACGCTGTACCCCAAGGATACGATAGGCGTAGCGGCGGGTTTCGTCATTGAGCAAGCGTGTCGCGCGCTGATTGTCTTGTTTGATATCAAAGTCCAACTGTAGCGCTGCTTCACGATAAGACTTATCGGCGACGCGGCCCAATGCATATAAGTACAAGTATTGGTTGGTTTGGCTGGCAGGCTCACGACCAAAACGCGTAAAAAACGCTGATGAGTTGAGCTGAATCTCACTGAGCGCCGAATAGGCAATGGGCGTCCCTAAACGCGATGACAAAGCCATGATATCGCCCGTCTTGCCTTTACGTAGCATACGCTTGAGGCGCGCGGCGCGATCTTGGTTGCTAATCAAGGCGTTATTGTTCATCTCCATCGCCAGCTGATCACACAGTGCTGGCTGCTTTTTGGTGGTCAGCCATACATCAGACTTGGCCGCCATGGCACGCATGGTATCGCCGCCATTATTAAAGCCAAGCGCCACCGCACAGCGCTCAGAGCTATCGGCATTGGTTATCAGATTGGCCACTTGCCGTACAGCAGCATAGTCATTGGCTGCCGCTTTGGTCTCAGCAAAGTCCGCCACCAGCTTTTCGGCCATGACCGTATTAGGATACTGACGGACAAACTGTGCCACCGCCGCCGAGCTTTGTGAGCCCAAATCCAGATTCATGCGCCAATAGGTCGGGTACATCGCAAACAACCCACCACTCATCAACTGTTCGTAATTATACAGTGCGCTGACATCTCCCCGATCGGCTGCTATCGCCGCCGCCATAAACGAGTCAATGCTGTTGTCTTGTTGATAACTGGGTTTTTGCTCAAAGCTATCACCCTCGCCCCACGTCAGCTCCGCACAAGCAACTTGTGATAGGCCAAGCGCACCAAGGGCTGTCGCCATGAAGACGCCAAACCGCAGCGTACTAGTGGTTAACCGCGATGGACGGTGTTCTCGATGAACAGAGGCTCTATCCTTGATGCTATGAGCGGCGCGCAACTTTGTCATACTGACTCTCTTTCTTATGTCTTTATCAATAGGTAAACAGCGGTTTATCACGTACCGCTAAGCGTATGCCACTTATCATACTATACCCGTTGCACTTTCAACCATCACCTTTACCTTTTGTTAATAAATACGACAGTACGGTGTAACATAAAAGTGATAGTAAGCGGCGTTATTTTGCAAAGTGGTGATTAATCGCAGTAAATAATTGATACTGTTAGAAATAACCCACCCTATCGCCGCTTAATGACCCTCGCTAATTTTTCACATTGGCACAGGGTTGTGATAAAATATGCCACCTGTTAATCGGCTACCCTGCTATATTTTAGTCAATCATGGACTTATCCTTATGAGTGTTACTGTATTTAATCCCCGCCTCGATGACGCTAATGTTACCCCAACAACGGCGAGCGCGCCTACCGTTGCGGCACTCAAAGACTCAAGTTCTGCCAGCACGTCTGCCGATCAAGCCCCGACCAAAAAAGTCTTTGTCACCACGCAAGGCTGTCAGATGAACGTCTATGATTCTGGCAAGATGCTCGATGTGCTCGGTGATTCACACGGCATGGAGGTCACGCACAACATCGATGAAGCAGATGTCCTGCTGATGAACACCTGCTCTATCCGCGAGAAAGCGCAAGAAAAAGTATTTTCAGAGCTGGGCCGCTGGCGCAAACTGAAAGAAAAACGTCCTGACCTTGTCATCGGTGTTGGCGGCTGCGTAGCTTCACAAGAAGGCGATAACATCCAAAAACGCGCGCCGTATGTCGATATGGTATTTGGGCCGCAGACCTTGCACCGTCTGCCAGAGCTGTATGATCAATCAAATGAGCAGCGTAATATCGCACCCAAAAACCGTATTGGCACCATTGATGTGTCATTTCCGAGCATCGAGAAGTTTGACTTTTTGCCGGAGCCGCGTGTCGAGGGCTACAAAGCCTTTGTCTCTATTATGGAAGGCTGCTCGAAGTATTGCTCGTTTTGTGTGGTGCCTTATACTCGCGGTGAAGAGCTCTCGCGCCCGCTCGATGACATCTTGGCCGAGATTGACAGTCTTGCCGAGCAAGGCATTCGTGAGATAAACCTACTTGGTCAAAACGTCAATGGCTATCGCGGCGAAAAAGACGACGGCAGTATTTGCCGTTTTGCAGAATTGCTGCACTATGTCTCGCACGTCGATGGTATCGAGCGTATTCGCTATACCACCAGCCACCCGCTGGAGTTTACTGACGATATCATCGATGCTTATGCCAAGCTGCCAGAGCTGGTGTCGCACCTACACCTGCCGGTGCAAAGCGGCTCAAATGCTATTTTAGCTGCGATGAAACGCAATCATACGATCGATGTATATATTGATCAGATTAACAAGCTAAAAGCCATTCGCCCTGATATTCACTTGTCGAGCGACTTTATTATTGGCTTCCCTGGTGAGACCGATCAGGACTTCCAAGATACCTTGAACTTAGCAAAAGAATTAAACTTCGATCACTCATACAGCTTTATTTATTCCAAGCGTCCAGGCACGCCCGCCGCTGAGCTGCCTGACGATGTGAGCTTTGCTACCAAAAAAGCGCGCTTAGCAGAATTTCAAAAAGTCATTGTTGAGTCAACGCTAGCCAAGACCCATGAGATGGTCGGCACCACGACGCGTGTCTTGGTCGAGCAAGTGGCCGATCGTCACCCTGATTGCTTGATTGGTACCGCGGACAACACCCGCACGGTGATGTTCCCTTATAATGAGGCACAAATGAACGAGTTACTCGGTAAAATCGTCAGCGTACGCGTGACCGACTTCGTCAGTCCGCACATGGTCAAGGGTGAGCTGGTCGAGGTATTGGCGTAATGTTACCTGCGTAGATATCAGCCTTCTGCTTCTTAAACGCTCATCAAAAAGCCGCTCTCTACTGAGGTAGGGAGCGGCTTTTTTTAGCAGTGACTAGAGCGTGTTGACCATTCAACCTTGGCAAGATTAAACCATAAATCCATTTAATACCTCAGCCAATAGTGCCGCTGCAATAAGGATAAATATCACCCCGCAGCCACGGTTGAGCCATGCTAAGCGACTGCCAACATCTAGCCAGCTGGCCAGCTTTTTGCCACCAAGCGTATAGACAATCTGCCAAATCGTCTCACTCAAAAACAGCCCGCAAGTCAGCATAAGATACTGCGGCCATAATGGCGCATTAAAATTGATAAACTTGGGGAAAAAGGCGGCAAAAAACAAAATGGCTTTGGGGTTGGACAACGATACCCATATCCCAGTGCGAAATAACGTCATATTGCTCGGCGAAGCCTTTACCGCGGCGCTAGAGAGCGAACGCGGCCGAGGCGTGTCGTGCGCGGCCAAGGACGACAAGCTCTCTGGATAATCGGCCGCCACCTCTTCGCTCATCTCGCGCGCATCATTCATCAAACTGCCTGCACTTGCATCACGCCAAGAGCTGATACCCAAATAGATCAAATAAGCAGCACCGACAGTCTTAATCAGGGTCAGCAGCCACGGCGACTGACGACTAATCACATCGAGCCCCAGTAGCGTCGATAGCAACAACAAAAACAGCCCCAGGCTCAGACCCGCCAGCGTCCATAGCGTGCGCTTTACCCCATAGTTCATCCCATACTGAAACGCCAGCAGCATATTAGGACCAGGGGTCGCCGAGATAAAAAACGTACTTGCAAAAAACATCGCAAACAGATGCCAAGACATCAGCCAACCCCTACTTTTTTATAAAAATAACTGAATATACCGAAAACGAAGACACGTAAACACCACCATAAGGACGGTGTATTTTATGCCTACTTATATCGAAAACAAGCGATTTTATGCGTCAGACTCGCTATAGGCGAATCCAAATACATCAGATACGTGGCTATCAAGGCGCTCCAATGAAACGTTGTGTCGTTTTGTTTTTATATCAAATTGACTGTATTAAACTCACGACTGCGATGTAGCGCTTGCTAATAGCTTTTGCAAAAACGCATCACAGCGCGCCATCTCACTGAGCGCGACAAACTCATCAGCCTTATGCGCCTGCTCGATACTACCAGGACCGCAGATAATCGTCGGAATACCACTATTGGTGAACTGTCCGCCCTCTGTGGCATAAGCCACTTTGTGACGGGTGTCATCATCGGTGAGCGCCGCTATCAGCGCTTGTAGCTCGGCACTGTCGTTGTCAGTCATCGCAGGTACGGCCTCCATCTGTAGCAGCTCAATGCCGGTATCAGCGGCACGCGCTTGCATCTGCGCGCTTAGCTCTGCAACCTTGGCTTTGATCGGTACCAAGATATCGTCTTGTGTCATGTGCGGCAGGTTACGATAATCAAAGGTAAACTCACACAGATTGGGCACGATATTGGTCGCAGTGCCGCCTTGTATGGTGCCGACAGACAATGTCGAATACGGCACATCAAACCACTCATCATTGTCATCACGGCCGCTGATCTCGTCTGCCAGCTCATCGACATAACCAATCAAACGGCTGGCATAGCTGATGGCGTTGACACCTTGCGCGGTCAATGACGAATGCGCCGACTGACCATGTACACGGCAACGATAAACCGCGATGCCTTTGTGCGCGACAACCATCGTCATATTGGTCGGCTCGCCGACGATACAATAATCAGGCGTGATACCGCGCGCCTTGAGATCCGCCAGCAGCAATGGCGCACCCAAGCAGCCAACCTCTTCATCAAACGACAATGCCAAATGCAACGGCCGGCGCAATTGACCGGCGTTAGACAGCTTTACTGCTTGAGGTAATAGTGTCAGCGCGCAAGCAATAAAGCCTTTCATGTCGCAGGCACCGCGGCCATAGAGCCTATCGCCGCGAATGGTCGCAGTAAACGGTGCTGTCGTCCAGTCTTGCCCCTCCACTGGCACCACATCGGTATGACCGGACAGCACCAGACCGTGGTTCACCTCATCAGCGTTTGCCCCAGCAGGTACTGTGACAAACAAATTGGCCTTATCTTTGGCGTCATTAAAGGTCAGATCTACGGTCAAACCCAACTGCTCACAGTACCCTTGCACATCCTCAATCAATGCTAGATTTGAGTGGCAACTGACGGTATCAAAACCAATCAAGCGCTTAAGCCAGTCGATACTATCCGTAGGATAGCCAATGGTGTACGAGTCGTCTTTGCGCTGATCATTACTGTGTAAAGTCATAAAACATCCTTATTATGAGGTACCTGTTACGATACAGGCGTCGTCCCCTTTGAGGTTTAAGAGGGATTATTTTGGTTCATCGCGTCCATCACAGGCGGCATTGGTTTTGGCAACTTACCCTCTGCTTGTAGCTCTTTGGTGGTTTTTGCATCGATGGCCAATCCAGCGATTAGCGCGATGTCTTTTACTGGTTTGCGCTTGCGAGTTGCAAAGCTCACGGGTACCATCCGCGCAAACTCGTAAATATACAAATAAGACTCTTCGCCACCCTCAAAGTCCTCATCTTCTGCCAGACGAATCGCCCCAATCTTGGCCAAATCCGACAGCATCTCGTTTTCCTCGCTACTGATCTGACAGTCAGTGATACCAAAGCCTGTCATAAAACCATTGGCCCACTGTTTCAACGCCATCACACGCTCGTATAGATCGTGTTCGTCATCTGGTAGCAGCGGCATATACGCATAGGCATCGTCTTTGTCTTTGAGCTGAAACACCGTGTCTTCTGCTTCTTCTGCGAGCAAAGTCAGCGCCGCTTCAGGCAGTGGCGCAAAGCTCAGCTCTTCAAACACCTTTGCCCATACTTGCTCGTCAGGCGCGTTACACGCCGTCATCAGCCCCGTCATCAGACCATGCACCTCACTGATCGATACGTCATTCCAGTCGTCAAATGCGGTCAGCCACGTATTCCAGCCAGAGATATTGTCATTCATAATAATTGTCCTAGTAAATAGTTGTGACTTATAAAATCAGAAAAATCGCTTATAAAACAAAAAATCAGCTCGATACCACTCATCGCGCTGAGCCAAAAAATACATAGATAAGATTTAGGTATATGTAATTACTTTGTTGATATAGATATTATGCGGTCACCTATGGCATTATTAAATACACAAAACAAAATTCATTCACGCTTACTTGTTAAGGATAAAAACTGACTATGTATGATCAACTTAAAATATTAGAAAAAATGATACTCGACATCAAAAAACAATATCAGCTTGTCAGTGCTGAACTTAGCAGCCTAAAAAAGCAGCCAACCACAGATCCAAAGCAAATCACCGACTTACAAAACAAGCTAAATACCAGCCATAGCGAGCGTGACGGTGCCAAAAAACAACTGAACGATCTGGATAAACGTTATCAAAGCTTGGCCGAAGCCCATCATATGATCGGTGAAGAGCAAGACAAGCTACAAAAGCAGATCAGCCAATTACAACAACAAAACCGTGAATTGCAGCAGCATAATAATGAACTAAAGCAGCAGTATAGCGATATCAAACAACAAAATAGCGAATTACAGAAAAAAAACCAGTTGGCAGCAGAGCGTACTCAAGTTGTCCTCAAACGCCTCACGCGTATCGACCAAGCCGAAGGTTAGAGTCTTGGTGATCGCTGTAATAGCTGATACCCCCATTTACTGACCCATATATTGTAGGATTTATCATGACTGATGACCATACCAATGCCGCAAACAACTCGCCTAAGCAAGCAGAGCCAAGCGTATCCAAAGCCCCTATCAGCCCAACCACGGCAGGCGCTACCAGCAAGCCTATGACACCCGAGTCACAAGTCAAAAAAGTCGATATTGTCATCGCGGGCGTGACCTACCCCATTTACTGTCCGATCCATGAGCAAGAAGAGCTACTATCTGCCGTCTCTTATATCAATAACTACGCGATGGATCTCAGACGTGAGGCACCCAGCCTGAGCCAAGAAAGCCTGCTGGTGCTGTGCTGCCTTAACTTGTATGAAAAAATCCATGCCAATCAAAGAAGCGAAGAGGATCGCCTGCAGCAAGACAAACAGTCTGAGGCGCTACTCAATAAGATCATGAAAGACGCCCAATCTATTTTGTAGGCCAGCGCGTCTTTTGGCCTGCTTGATAGATAGGTTAAAAAGAGAGTTTATGAGTAAACAAAAAAGCGCTTGGCTCTATGAGCCAAGCGCTTTTTTGATACGCTTTTTTGATACTATGGCTAGCCGCCATCATGCATTAGGATCATATACCTTGCCTGCATGATAGTCTGCCTGATGCTCGTAATTGCAAAAAAACAGAAGGTTACTATCCGTCTCCATACTGCCAGCACTTGGCTGTGCAGTATTTGTCGTGACAGATGCAGGCTTGGTTTCGAGGACACCGCGGTACTCAGCCAAGCTATTGCCACAAAAGTCACAGGTGCGCGGCGTGACCACATCGCCTTTTTGCGGCATCATGCTTTTGGGCGGCCGCGGATACATAAACTTATAAAAGGCCCACATCACAGCCCAGATGATGAGAATCACAATAATCACAGCAAACACGGCGGTGCTCCTTTGAAGACGGGTTCAGACATGATAAATGCAGCACGGCAGCATCGCCCAAAAAGCTGGCAATATAAGGCCAGCTTTTTTATGGGCTAAATAGGCTGGTAGATGCGATATAAACCAGCAAAAACAGGCTGAGAACCTTTAACTATAACAGATATAGTCGTTACTAAATAAAAGAGATACACGGTATAAACTCGCTAGACTGGTACGAATTTCCTTGCGTGCGGTGCTGCGCCGATAGGTGCGGCAAAAAATTTATCCCAGTCTCGCTGTATTCTTTTTATACTGACCTGACTATATCTTAGCGACAACGAGCGCTATAGCTGTAATTCACTGATATCAGCCACGGTCAAAAACAGCGCTCGTACTTGCTTGAGTAGCGCCAAGCGGTTGTTTTTTAGCGCCGCATCTTCACTGTTGACCATGACATCAGCGAAAAATTGGGTCAAAGGCGCATCCAGACTTGCCAGCGTTTGCAAAACTTGCGTATAGTCAGCGGTTTCTAGCAAAGGCTTGACCGCTGTCTGCGCTTGTTGAACAGCTTGATATAATTCCTGCTCAGCAGGCTCAGACAATAACGCCTCGTCGACGTTATCTGCCACGCTGACCTCTGACTTGGCCAATATATTTGCCACCCGCTTGTTTGAATCGGCAAGTTTTTCAGCTTGAGCCAGCTCACTAAACGCTTGTACCGCACGAATACGCTGATCAAAATCCAGCGGCATATGCGGCTGGATCGCTTGCACCGCTTGGATGGTATCGACGCTCACGCCTTGCTCGGTGTACATCGCCCGATAGCGAGAATTTAAGAAGCCCATCACTTGAGTAAAAGTGTCGCCCATTTTGGCAATCTTACTGCCATCGCTGGTGCTATAGCCTTTAACCGCTTGCTCAACCAAAGCGGCAAGATTGATCGGTAGCTGTTTTTCGATCAAGATACGCAAAATACCAATGGCCGAGCGGCGCAGACTAAACGGATCTTTTGAGCCGGTAGGTGCTTGGTCAATGGCAAAAATACCGACCAGCGTATCCAAACGATCAGCCAATGCCAGACAGATACCAATCGGCGTCTGCGGCAATACATCCCCGCTAAACTTCGGCAAATACTGCTCTTGCAGGCTGGCCGCGACTGCCGCAGGTTCACCATTTAAGCGTGCATAGTAGGTTCCGGCGATACCTTGCAACTCCGGATACTCACCGACCAGCGAGCTTGCTAGATCGGCTTTGGACAAGATGGCAGCGCGCACGGTGTCTTCGACCTCGATATCGTGGCCTTGCTGCTGCATCAAAGTGGCGACAAAGGCAGCAAGCTTGGCGATACGCTCAGACTTTTCCCAAATCGTACCGAGCTTGTCTTGGAAAACGCGAGTCTTTAAGCTCTCGGTCAAAGCAAACAATGGCTGTTTTTGATCTTGCAAAAAGAAAAACTCGGCATCAGCCAAGCGCGGCCGCACGACTTTTTCGTTGCCTTCGATGATTTGGTTGGGATCTGTGGACTCAATATTGGTGATAAAAATAAAGTACGGTTGCAACTTACCTGCTTTATCGGTTAAGCAAAAATACTTTTGATCCGCTTGCATGGTGGAGATTAGTGCCTCTTGCGGCACTTGCAAAAAGCGCGGCTCAAAGCTTGCTCTAAGCGCAATCGGGAAATCAACCAGCGCGGTCACTTCATCTAGCAACTCTTGCGGTACGATGGCGTCGGCATTGACTTCATCGGCCAGTGCTTTGACTTGGTTTTTGATGAGCATTTGACGCTTATCAAAATCAGCCACCACTTTTAGATCCGTTAGTAGCGACTCATAGTCGGTAGCATGAGCAATCTTACGATAGTCAGGGCTGTGGAAGCGGTGACCACGGGTTTGGTTGCTGGTTTGATGCCCTTGGATAGTGGCATCGATCACCGCATCGTCTTGCATCAAGACTGCCCACTGTACCGGACGCACAAATTCTTCTCGGCTGCTACCTGAGCGCATACGCTTGGCAATTGGCAGGCTATCTAATGCCGTCTGAAAGATGCTCGGTAGCAGCTCTTTGGTCGCTTGACCGTGAATGGTCTGCTCGTAGCCGACATAATCCCCTTTATCGGTATTAATCGTTATCAGCTCGCTGGCTTCAATCCCTAAACCCTTGGCAAAGCCCATCGCTGCACGGGTTGGGTTGCCATCGCTATCAAACGCTGCTTTAATCGCAGGGCCACGTTTTTGTTCGGTACGATCAGGCTGCTTGTCGCTAATTCCTGTAATCTGAATCGCCAAACGGCGCGGTGCGGCAAAGGACTTGATGGCATCAAAACTGATATCGGCGTCATTTAGTTGCTCGGTGACACTCATTTGCAGGGCATCACGTAGCGGTTTTAGGCTTTTTGGAGGTAGCTCTTCACACCCCAGTTCAAATAAAATAGTACTCATGATAATCTCGGCTTATTAAGAGTTTTTTATATTTAAAAATTAAGTAGATTATAGCAAAGTCATGGTAATCAGCAGCGGATCATATTATTTTGGGACAATATTCTTTATCTTTGAGAGCCATTTATGATAGATCATGAAAAACTGCAAACTCTAGTTAAACAACTCTATAACACCGTCAATGAATTGGAAAATATGTTTCCTGGTCGACACTTCACCCCAGACGGCCATTTAGTAGGTAGCTTGGGTGAATGCTTGGTAGCAGATGCGTACGATCTAAAACTACTAGCTGCCAGTAATAAAGGCCATGACGCTGTAACGAAAGACGGTTTAAAAGTTGAAATAAAAGCCACCCAATCTAAGTCTGTTTCCTTTCGAAGTGAACCTGAGCATGCAATTATTATTAAAATAATGCCAGATGGTACATTTGAGGAAATATACAATGGCTCAGGTTCACTTGTATGGAAGCAATTTATAAATAAAAAGCGACCTAGCAACGGTCAGTTTCAAATCTCTATTACTAAACTCAAAGCACTCAACGAACTGGTGTCTGACCATGACCGAGTGCATAGAATTAATCTCTAGAATGTAAACTACTTATTCTCATCGTCTTCTTTTGACAAGTACTTCTCAAGTGCCTCGGTGCGGTGCGCCTCATCAGCCAATGGGAAGCCAAGCTTGGCACGCGCTTCGACATACCCAAAGGCCACTTTGCGCGCCAAGGTACGGACACGCAAAATAAAGCGCTGACGCTCCGTGACCGAAATCGCACCGCGGGCATCAAGTAAATTAAACGCATGAGAGGCTTTGAGTACCATCTCGTAGGCTGGCAGCGGCAACCCTTCGGCTACAAGCTTGTCAGCCTGCTGCTCATAAAAATCAAACATCTGGCCCATCATCGGCACATCGGCGTGCTCAAAGTTATAAGTGGACTGCTCCACTTCGTTTTGATGAAAGACATCACCATAGGTCACGCGGCCAAACTCACCATCCGCCCAAACCAAATCATAGACGCTATCGACGCCTTGTACATACATCGCTAGACGCTCAAGACCGTAAGTAATCTCGCCGGTGACTGGAAAGCACTCAATGCCGCCCACTTGCTGAAAATAGGTAAACTGCGTGACTTCCATACCGTTTAGCCAAATCTCCCAGCCCAGTCCCCACGCCCCAAGCGTTGGCGACTCCCAATTGTCTTCGACAAAACGCACGTCATGAACCAGCGGATCGATACCGATGGCACGCAGTGAGTCCAAATACAACTCTTGGATATTGGGCGGGTTAGGTTTTAGCACCACTTGAAACTGATAATAATGCTGCAAGCGGTTTGGGTTGTCACCGTAGCGGCCGTCTGTCGGGCGGCGTGATGGCTGCACATAAGCGGCATTCCAGCGCTCAGGGCCAAGCGAGCGCAAAAACGTCGCCGTATGAAAGGTACCGGCACCGACTTCCATATCGTAAGGCTGCAAGACTACGCAGCCTTTGTCAGCCCAATAGTTTTGCAAGGTTAGGATGAGATCTTGAAACGTCATCGGTTGAGAATCTTTCGCTTGTGATGTCATAGTTTGGATTGTCATAGTTTGGGGCATCTTAATAAAGCCACTGTGGAATGAGTATTATGAAATATTGATAGCGCTCGTATTGCCTATTCGGCAACGACTCTATTTGCCTGCTCACCTTACTAAAAATTGACCATTTTATCCATATTTACCGCAACTAAATTTATGCTATCTGTCCAAATACCGTGCGCTATGCCCCATAGCAAATGGTATCGAGGGTATTTATGTCTATCGAGCAGTGTAGACACAGTACGCACATAAACCCTATACCCATCGCGCTGCCCACATTAAGGCTACCCTATAACCATTTTTTCAATTGACCATATAGTCGATGCACTCTAAAAAGAACATAGCGCTACTGGGATGCTGTTTTTAAATGTAGGTTGCGCAGCCTCTGGGAACGCAGCACGCAAGTAAAATTTATACCAGTAGCGCGTTTAAGTTTATATAACAGTTTTATTTTCAATCGACTATAAAGGCAAAAACAAAAAAATACCCAAATGCGTGAGCATCTGGGCAGGAGGAAAAGTATGTCGCTGGTATCCTGATGAGTCAGGCTTTTTGTTTTTTTAGTAACGCTTACTTGGTGACGCTTTTTTTTGATACAGATTTTAATATAAACTTTGAGCAAAGCTGGGTAACGAACCGTTTGTATGTCAATCTATGAGATATCAGCCTATTGGGCGCTACTGATAAGACTCATGAGTGGCTTTTGGCATGATAATCCATAAAATAATATAAATTAAGATTCCTGGAACCGCCGCACTCAGTGAAGACACAATCACAAACAATACTCTTACCCAAGTAGGCGACCAACCGACGTATTCTGCAATACCGCCCATCACCCCTGCTATCATACGATTGTTTTGCGAGCGATGTAATTTTGCTAATTTAGCCAAATCCAATACCTCTCTATTTTATGTTTTCTATTTCTTGTTATTTCAACCTAGACAAAAGATCGTTGTTTTTGTCTTATATTCTGTGCATTATATTTTTTATCTTACGTCTTTTAGCATCTTTTAGTTAGGCTAAATCTGTAGCCTTTCTAACTTACAAATCAGTATAGCAACTATTTTCTTATGGTCTGTTGAAGATGTACCAGTGCTTTGTGAGTTTATGCTACCTAAGCTTGCCCTAATCTGTCCTAACTACCTGTAAGCCACTGATTTTAAATAGTTATTTCAAAATGTTTCAGAACTGAGTTTGTTGCCAAAACCTTACTTTTACGGCCTACCTACTTTGAAATACCAAGCACAATCAATCAGATACGCTTATATACTTTTACCGTTTATACTGATACTGGTTATGCTGATGGTTGTATTTATAGGTTTATAGGCAATCCGATATCAAAACAATACAGCGAGATGACAAGTCGTTTTTTGCAGCCTCTGTGATAACAGTACACAAGGAAAATTTGTACCAATTGCACGTCCATATGAGCGTATCGATTTTATTTCAAACTGACGATACCCTAGCCACATTGTTTTATAGTCAATCAATATTAAAAGTGGTACAAGGCAGACGAGTGCAAGTACTACAGTAGTAGGCTAAACGAGTCTAACGCTGTAACACTTAAATAGTGGTTCGACTATATCACCGCTTAACCCCTGTTTAATAAAAACAACCTTTATCAGCGCTTGTTTACAATAACCTACCTGCAAATCGACCAAAACCTTTATACCATGCAGATTGTCTTACTTTTATAAAAACGCTTACTAACAAACCAACAAGGATTGCTATGTACGATACGGGGTTGATGATTGGTCATTTTGAACCACTACATTTGGGGCAAATGCGCAGTATTTTGGAGGCCGCAGGGCAAGCTAAAATACTGCATATCGTCATCACAGCGCACCCAACGCCGCATCCAGACTTTAGCATTACGCTACAAGATAAGGCACGCTGGTTACAGATGGCCTGTGCTGACCTGCCTTTTATTCACATTCACACCACCCATGAGATTGCCCTGCCGCTTCATGACAGCTTTGATGAGGTGCACATCGATATCCCAGCCAGCAATGCCAAGCTGCATCGTCTGAGCCAAACGCTCGCGTTGCCTGCAGAAGCGGTGCTGTTTGTGGCACAAAACCATCCTTTAGCCAAATCCCATATCACAGAACACCTGCAGATGCCCGTGGTAACGACGGCGCTACAGCCAGCGTTTGACTCATATGCCATCGCTCGCGATCCTGTCGCCCATTGGTCAGCGATTCACCCGCAAGCGCGCGGTGATTACACAAAGACGGTCGCTATCGTCGGCGGTGAAAGCTCAGGAAAAACAACCTTGGTACATAAGCTTGCCAACTATTATGGCGCAAGCTTTGCGTTAGAGATGGGACGTTTATACGTTGGTACGGACTTGGGTGGTAGCGAGATTGGGCTACAGTATAGTGACTATGGCCCCATCGCCCTCAATCATGCTCAGGCGATTCGAGAGGCCGCAGCCGTGGCGACTGCCCCTGTGACCATTGTCGATACTGATTTTGTGACCACACAGGCGTTTTGTGAAGAGTACGAAGGTCGTAGCCACCCGTTTGTGGCCGCGTGTATCGATGAGTTTCGCTTGGACTATACCATTATGCTAGACAACAATACGCCATGGGTAGATGACGGCATGCGCTCACTGGGCACCCCTGAGGCGCGCGGGCGCTTTGAGCAGCGGCTGGTCGATATCTTTACCCGCCATGGTATCGAGCCACATTTGATCGATGCACCTGATTATGATGCTCGCTATCGGCAAGCATTACGTTTTATCGATCGATATGTCTATAACAAAAACCAATAAACAAAGCGCGGTGAGTCAACGCCAAATAAAAAACAGATACAGCAAAAGACAAAAAAAGTAAAAATACAGAATAAAAACAGCATATTATAAAATAAGTGGCTTGTAAAAAAGTCAAAACCACAACGGTCAAACAAGCCGCTCCCAACATTTATTTTAGGAAAAACCTATGCGTATTCAGCTATTAGACAATATCACTGGCAAGTGGGCCATGCAGTGGATTATCACTTGGTTTATCTGCGGCGTGATTGCCTTATCAGCAGGCTTTTGGTTGACCACCGATCATACCACCCTAGATTGGTTTTATTTGGCGGTGTCCTTGATCGGCCTGATTTGTGTGGTATCGCTATCATTTCGCAAAAACGTCTTGGGCAATGGCTTTGGCATGGCCGCTACTGCAGGTGAAGTGGTGGTGCAAGCAACCTCAGGCGCGGTGGGTTTGATGCTGGCGCCTTTATTTAACTTTTTCACCCATGTCTATGGCATTTTTTATTGGTCAAAGCACACCGACCCTGACGGCGACATGATACCCAAGTCTGCCAGCAAAGCCGTTTGGCTGATTACCATTGCCTTTATTGTGATTGGGTTGGCACTATTCCCTACCGTCAACGACCTTTTAGCCAGCTATGGTTATGCGGTGGTTGAAGACGACAACAGTCTATTTTTAGGGTTTATTTCCTTTTTTTGGATCAATGTCCTCGCCTTTGTACTCTCAATCACCGCCCAAGCCGCCATGATTTTGCGCTATTCGTTTAACTGGTGGCTGTGGATTATCGTCAATTTTGTTTGGCTCATTGTCAATCTTATGTCTGGCAACTACATTTTTGCCATTCAAACCATGATCTATCAAGTCAACTCCTTTATCGGTCTGTATGAATGGCATCGTAGCGAGAGAAGCTAATATACTGAAATAATAGGGCTTAGATGACTCAGACTATTTAGATGGCTTAGACGCCTTTGATAGACCCTATCGCATCTAGGATAAAGCTGACAGAGCTGACTGAACCGTCTATCAGATACCATGGTAGAGAAGTCCAATTAGTGCTACAAATGATACTAGAGGCGCTCTGATGTGGGATAGGAGTGTCGTATCTTAATGACTAACAAGGAGGTTAGTATGTCTCGTCGTCCGCCCCGCCTGTCAAAACGCACACTTGAGCAGTGGCTCAGTGAGTACTCTGTCAGCCACCAAAACCTAATCAACAAAAAAATACATTGGCTCTGCGTGCCGACCATCTTTATCAGTTTACTTGGGATGGGTATGTCGCTATCCGTTTGGTTCACCTTAGTGCTTAGTGCCTTGGTCTTGCTGTTCTACATGCGTTTGTCCACGCCGTTATTTTTGGCGATGGGCATGTTTATTCTTATCTGCCTATCTGTCATGACCTTACTACCGTGGGGCTTTAAGGTCTGGGCAGGTGTCTTTGTTGTGGCTTGGATTGGCCAGTTTATCGGTCATAAAATCGAAGGCAAAAAACCCTCATTTTTTGAAGATTTACAGTTTCTATTAATTGGGCCTGCATGGGTGGCCAATAGCCTGATGGGTGACAAAACCAGTAGCTAACTCTCCGGTGGAGCGCGTTATGTGCTCAGGGCTGGTGTTCTGACGGTTTTTATACCGATTATTTTCATTTATATGGTTTTATCCTTACTCTAGCCATGCTGTACGACGATAAATCACTTGATTTCTTCACCCTAAAAAAGCGCCACCCATGAGCTGGATGGCGCTTTTTTGGTTTTTTATCTCTTACACTACCGAGCTTTGGTGCTTATTTACCAAACACCTTCATACGCTCTTCTACTGGCTTAAACTCTTTGTCACCAGCTGGCTGCTCGATGGCACCAAATACCATCTGCGCGTTTAGCTCCCAATCATCAGCGATATTCCAAGTATTGGCAACTTGCTGGTCAATCACTGGATTATAATGCTGCAAGTTGGCGCCAACATCGATGCTTGCCAATGCCGTCCAAATCACATACTGATGCATGGCGTTAGTTTGGTGTGCCCAGATTGGGAATTTGTCCGCATATAAAGGGGCCGCTTCTTGCATGCTTCTGACAACACCTTTGTCTTCAAAAAACAATATCGTACCAGCACCGGCTTTAAAGCCTGCGATTTTATCTTTTGTACCTTGAAATTTCTCGTCGTCACCCACGATGACCTTCAATGTCTCTTCGGTGATGTCCCACAGTTTTTGATGATCCTCATCGAACAAGACCACGATACGAGCTGACTGAGAGTTGAAGGAGGAAGGCGTGTGTAAAATAGCGTGCTCTACCAATTTTACAATCTCATCCTTAGAGACTGGTAGTTGATCGCTCAAGGCATAGATAGAGCGGCGTTTTTCGGCAAGATTTTGTAAGGTGGTTAAGTCTGACATAATAAGACTCCGTCGAGTTGAATATTTAGGTTGTATATAAAGTATGTGTTTTAAAATGAGTCGATAGTAAAAATAGTAAAACTTGCTTGATCGTCATTTGATGGTAAAAGCAACACTGACGGATCTATATTCAAATTTTGTAAAAAATCTTCACAATAACGTGAATCATAAAAGATAAATTAACAATCTGTATTGTCAAATCATCCTTTAAAACCGTCAGGCAGCGCTGGAGCGGGCAGACGTTTCATATCAGAGTCGACATTACCAAAGCGCTCGTGGCCGTTGTTCCAATCGATGATAGACTGCTCAATCTCTTCTTTATTATCAGCGACAAAGTTCCACCACAGCAGCACTTGATTGTTTAATGGTTCACCGCCGATAAACATCACCCGTGTGCCTTTTTTGGCGACCAGCTTGATGCTTTCGTTATTTTCGACATCACTATCGTGGAAGCGAAATAGCTGGTCTTGCTCACAGATTTTGCCTTCAGACTCAATCTGCCCTTCGCTGACCAAGATACCGTATTCAAAACCAGGCTCTAGCGTTAGGGTGACCTCGCCATCCTTTAGCCAGTACACATCGATACCGACCATTTTGGAGTACTGTATCGTTGGCGCTTCGTAGCGCTCGCCTGTGACGCTGGTGTAGTTGCCCGTGGTCAATATCATCTCTACATTATTTTCCGTCCACGTCGGTAGCTCTGGATAGTGATGAAAGCCGCGCTCGATTTTTTGGTCTGTCGGTAGAGCAATCCACAGCTGCACCATACTCAGCGCACGCGCCGCATCTGGCGAGCCGCCCGTATCAGGAAAGACACTTTGCTCGGTATGACTGATGCCTTGGGTCAACCCCGTACCTGCCGTCATAACGTTGACTTGGTTTTTGGTAATTACTTGCTCGCTGCCCAAGCTGTCTTTGTGCAGCACTTCGCCATCTAACATCCAGCTAAAGGTTTGCAAATTGGTATGCGGATGACGACCCACTTGCATGCCAGCCTCACCGTCCTCAAACTCAGCAGGGCCTGCGTGATCCAAAAAGCACCACGCACCGATCGGTTTTTTGCCAGTATTAGGTAACAGACGGGCGATAGGAATACCGCCAACATCGGCCAAACGCGGCTCTAGGGTTTTAATACTCATGACTCACCTCTTATCATACAGCATACAAGTGTTACAAAAAGCAACGAATAGACACATTTATAATAGACACTGGTGCTCAAATGTCCTATTTTTTTGCTAAACTTAACTATAGCACCTATAAGCACTACTTAACGGAAATAAATGAAAAAACGTTAAGCCAATGCGCTCTTTTCTCTACCATAATTCTCGATCACAAATAAGGATAATGAACCATGATGCTCCCTTCTATCAAACAAGCCAATCGTGCCTTCGCCTTCGTTGCTATCAGCGCCCTTGGCATGATGAGCACTGTCGGTCAGGCAGCGACCTATGAGCTGGACCCTAAGCATACCGCGGTGCGCTTTTTTGTCGATCATTTTGGCACCTCGACCAATGCTGGTGGCTTTTATAACCTCTCAGGCATTCTGGAGTACGCACCCAAAGAACAAAAAGGCTTTATCGGCATCACCATTCCGATGGGCAGCTTGAGCACAGGTATCAAAGAGTTTGATGGTCATTTAAAATCTGCGGATTTCTTTAATGTCAAAGAGCATCCAACCGCTTATTTTAAATCTACCAATTGGCAGTTTGATGGTAATAAAGTCAAATCAGTCACAGGCGACTTAACACTACTGGGTCAGACGCATCCTGTGACACTGACAGCCACTAAGTTTAACTGCTATGACAGCCCAATGCTAAACGCTGAAGTGTGCGGCGGCGATTTTGAAACCACCATCGACAGAACCAAGTGGGGTATCGATACTTATACCGACGGCGGTATGATGAAAAACATCAAACTGGCCGTTCAAGTAGAAGGCAGCAAAAAGGCCGATCTCAAGTAACGACCGCTTGTCTTATAAAGATCATATAGTCGATTAGAGATAAAACAGATACACGATATGTACTACAATTAAGCTGAGTTTTTAACTCAGCTTTTTTGACGGTATAAAGATTTTAATGAGCGCTGTTGGCGTTTGTATATAGTGCGTTCAGTATAAAAACAACACAGTGGGACTGGGATAAATTTTATGCAGCATCGAGCAGCGCAGGCAGTATCACCAAAGCTGCCGAGCAGCTCAATTTTGTAACCGCTTTTGCGTAAGCTTTGACCAGCTGCCAAATTTCACCCATAAAAAAAGCCTCACAATAATGTGAGGCTTTAGTGCTCTAACAGAGCCATATTTGGAGCGGGATAAGAGATTCGAACTCTCGACCCCAACCTTGGCAAGGTTATGCTCTACCACTGAGCTAATCCCGCTAAACATCGAATCACGTCATTGTTAACAACAACACCGTCTCGATAGGCTGGCTATTTTAGCAAAAATTCTGAGCCTGTCAACACCTTTTTTGGCATTTTGTGCAAATATTTTCGCCGTCAGCCTTTATTTACCAGCGATTCTGTTATAAACGTTTGATTTTACAATGAGTATTATCAGCCAGTTTTTCTAAAATATTTTAGCAAATAAAGGGCTGTACTTGCTGGGCTCACGGCTATGCATGTCTATCACTGTGTTTGGGCGCGCTGTTTACTTACAATCATAGGGTGTACTGTTACTTTTTCTGTCTTGGTTTTGGCTTATTAACATTATTATACTTTGTGCAACTTTATTTATTATTTACAGTGAGGATGTTTATTATGAAAAAATTACTGACCACAACTGTCATGGCCGCGTCTTTGTCGGCGCTGACACTGACTGGCTGTAGTAGCACCACCAATACTGGCGCGGTGGGCGTTGATCGCCAGCAGTTGCTCTTGGTCTCTAATGAGCAGGTGTTACAATTATCAGCGCAAAGCTATGCAAAGACCTTGCAAGAAGCAAAAGCTCGCGGTTTGCTCGATACCAATAGAGCCCAGCTCAATCGCCTCAAAAACATCTCCAACCGTCTGATCGGGCAAGTCGGCGTCTATCGTCCTGATGCGGCAAAGTGGCCATGGGAAGTACACACGATCAAATCAAATCAGCTCAACGCTTTTGTGATGCCAGGTGGCAAAATCATGTTTTATTCAGGCATCATCGATCGCCTCAATCTGACTGATGATGAAATCGCTGCCATCATGGGACATGAGATGTCTCACGCCTTACGTGAGCACTCACGCGAGCGTATCTCCCGCCAATACGCCACTCAAACGGGCATTGGCGTCGCCGCTAGTATCTTTGGTCTCTCGCAAGGTCAGGCGCAGCTGGCCAATGTCGCCGGTGACCTAGGCCTGAGTCGTCCGCATGGTCGTACTCAAGAAGCAGAAGCCGACCAGATTGGCCTTGAGCTAATGGCTCGCGCAGGCTACAACCCGCAGGCCGCGATTAGCTTATGGCAAAAAATGCAGCGCGCCAGCCAAGGCGAGCCGCCGCAGTTTTTGAGCACTCACCCAAGCAGCAGCAATCGCATTGCCCAGTTGCAGTCATTGATGCCCAAAGTCATGCCGCTTTACCAAAAAGCACGCCGCTAATCATCATTTAGCATGACTGATTAGATTGACTGTCAAGCAGAGTACAGACCACGGTTTGTATTCTGCTTTTTTTATAAAAGTGGCATACTCCATTGTCTGCTAAATGATAAGGTGTGCGCATCAGTGTCTGCTATAATAACCTCATAGATCGCCGCAAGACGCTAATACGTCATCGATGCCCATACCCCATCAAACACCACTTTATTACGTAACGCTTTATCAAATACTACCTTATCAAACCATATCGCGTAAAAGGATGCTATCTATGAGTACCACGCCTACCGCTGATGCCCTCTATGCTGAGCTACAGAGCTTGCAGCCGCAGCATATCGAGCTGATTAACGAATCGATGAATCATGCAGGCTACTTTGATGGCAAAGAAAGCCATTTTAAACTCACTATCGTAAGCGATGCCTTTGAGGGCAAGCGTTTGGTCGCTCGCCATCAACTGGTTTATGGCTTGGTCGCGCCCCTACTCACCTCGCAAGGTGGCTCGGTGCATGCCTTAGCCATACATGCCTATACGCCAACAGAATGGCAAGGGCAAAGCCCAGATAGCCCCTTGTGTGCTGGTCAAAACAGCTGAGCCATCGACAGAATAACAGAATAATCAACCATGACTGCGCGTCGTATGAACATTGTGACGGTAGCGCTGCGTGATTGGATCACCTCAGAGGAAAAGATATTTAATGAAACATTTACATATGCTGATGGCCGTCCTGACCATCGTTCTGTTTTTATATCAAAGCTATCTGGTATTGAGTGCCAATAGACGCGCTCCAAAGGCGGTGAAGATAGCCACGCACATCGTTTATGCGCTTGTCATCGGCTCAGGTGCCATCATGTTGATGCAGCTAATGAGTGCCAACGCCCCTGTGCAGTGGGTGTTTGCCAAGGTTATTTTGTTAGTCGCTGCCATCAGTGCCAGCATAAAAGCCTTTAATAACCATGCAACGCCCGTCCAAAGTAAAATGGGGATTTTGATCTCGGCGATCGCCTACGCAGGTATCGTGATACTTGCTGTGGTCAAACCAGCCAACTTATTTTAAACCGCTGTTTACGGAGGCTGCGCAAAATTCATCCCAGTAGCGCTTTGGAACTTATGACAGCTTTGTTTGCAACTGACTATAGCTGGCCTATTTCATAAATGACATATTTTTCAATATCTTAATCTGTTTATTTTTGCTATCTTAAATATAAACAACGGCGTTTATCACAGATCTTGCTGTTTATATACCCCCCCCATCGTGCCTTATGGAGCCACTATGAAAACTCTCTTTTCCGCGACATTACTGGCCTCAGCAGGCATTTTTGCGCTTGCAGGCTGCGCCTCGACTGGCAATATCACCCCGCAGTATGTGCCGCCCAGCACCTACCAAAACTATGACTGCCAAGCGCTGAGCCAAGAGTACAACCGTATCAATCGTTATGTCGAGACTGCGCGCAATCAGCAGTCGACCATCGCGGCCTCTGGCGTGGGGGTCGGCGTCTCAGCGGGCCGCTGGGGTATCTCACCCAATATCAGTTTTGGCCTGGGAAAAAGCAACAATACCAAAGCCCGCGATGCCAAGCTATCACGGCTCTACGGCGAGCGTGATGCCGTTGTTCAGTCCGCACGCATCCAGCGCTGCAGCTTTGCCAATGGCATCAAGATATATGGCGAATAAACAAACTATGGTGAGTTGATAGAGGTCAAATCGATCAAATACCATCGTTGCTCATACGACCATAAAAAAGCCAATACGCGATCAACGTATTGGCTTTTTTGATGAGGACACACCCTAGTGGTTATGATTGCAATTGTAGGCTTTGTACCCACTGCACGATTTGCTGACTGGGTAGCGCGCCTGACTGCCGCGCAATCTCTTTACCACCTCTAAAGGCTACCATCGTCGGTAAGCTGCGTATACGATAAGGGGCGGCAGCTTGTTCGTACTTATCGGTTTGCAATTTGGCAAAGACCACTTGTGGCAATTGACTGGCAGCCTCTTTAAACTGCGGCGCCATCATCAGGCACGGCTGACACCAGCTCGCCCAAAAATCCACGATGGTCAATACCTCATTTTTTTGAATGACTTTATTGACGATTTGTGCGCTCAGCTCATGTGCGCTGCCTGTCAATAATGGCTGACGACAGCGACCACAGTTTGGCGCAGCAGTCAGCCGCGCTGCTGGTATACGGTTGGTCGCTTGGCAGTGTGGGCAGACCAGATGCAGATTTTGTTCATTCATCATCAGACTCCTTTTTTAGCCCTTATGATTTTTGCGGCGTATGTGTTTGCTACTTTTAAATATAGCATAACTTTACATGCTGCCATTATCCCAGCGCATTGATGGGTACTTTAAGATAACGGGTGCCATTGGCTTCTGGTTGCGGAAAATTCCCTGCATCGATATTGACCTGTACAGCCGGAATAATCAGACGCGGCATCGAAAGCGTGGCATCACGCCGCTCACGCATCTGCACAAACTCTGCTTCGTTGATACCGTCTTTGACATGAATATTGCCCATTTTTTGGGCGGCAACCGTGGTCGTGGGGCAGTGTTTGCGTCCTTTGCTCGGATAGTCATGACACAGATACATGATGGTATCTTCGGGAAGCGCCAGCAACTTTTGGATAGAGTGATACAGAATCTTGGCATCACCACCTGGGAAGTCACAACGCGCCGTGCCGACATCGGGGGCAAACAACGTGTCTCCGACAAACACCACGGTTTTTTCGGCATCGGCTGCTAGATAGGCCATATCTGCACGCGTATGACCTGGCACATACATCGCTGTGATGGTGATGTCACCAAGCGCTAAGGTATCGCCGTCGTCTGTCAAAATGTCGAACTGACTGGCATCGGTACGAAAACTCATGTCAAAGTTAAAAATTTGCTTAAATATTTTTTGCACTTCCGTGATGTGCTGACCGATGACGAGCTGCCCGCCGAGTGTTTCTTTGACATGGATAGCCGCAGATATATGATCGGCATGGGCGTGGGTTTCGATGATATACACCAGCTCCCAGCCCTGCTCACGAACAAAGGTGATGACCTCATCGACGCTACTGGTAGCGGTGTGACCAGACTTGGCATCAAAATCCAATACAGGATCGATGATGGCACATAACTTGTGTTGGACATCGGCCAGTACGTGCGTATAGGTCTCAGTATCGCTATGTAAGAAAGAATGAACTTGCATGGCAGCCTCGCTATCAGAATGTTTCATCTATAAATATTTTTAATCTATAAATAATAGTTAAGTATGATATCGAGTCGTATATAATGTTTACACAGTTGCCGACTCATTTATAGTGTTAATATAGCAACTCCCATACATTTTATCAATTTATATAATGTAATTAACGATAATTTGCTATCATTGATGATATCATTGATAATTAACCATATATTTATTGATGTCACCGAGATAATTATTGCTATTTTATAAGGAGCTCACTCTGACTACTTCTACTTCAGCATCGAGTGCATCCATTCGGAGTACGAATGAGGATGCATCCACACATCCAGCAGACTTTGCCCCTGCCGATCTTGCCAAGCAGATGCAACAAGCCTCTATGCAAGCCAGCCAACTATTAAAGTCGCTCTCGCACCCTGATCGCTTGCTGCTGCTGTGTCAGCTCACCCAAGGTGAATACTGCGTCAGTGAGCTTGAAGGTTTGGTCGGCGTTGGACAGCCCAGCTTGTCGCAGCAACTCGGTATCTTGCGCAAAGATGAGCTGGTCACGACCCGCCGCGAAGGCAAACAGATCTACTATCGTATCGCAAGTGAGGATGCGCTGGCGGTCTTAAATCTGCTGTACCAACGTTTTTGTGCCAAAACCGACTAGCCACAGTCAATCAATAACCGTTCACAGATGCGGACGGCCACTATCACTTGATGGCGCTGCTATTTTTTGTTGTCGAAATATTTTTTAAGATGATGTACTGATATGTCTTCTATCGCTGCTCGCCTGACTCCCACGTGGCTACGCCAATACCAGCTAGCCACCTTGCCAACTGACGTCATCGCCGGATTGGTCGTGGGCGTGCTTGTCATTCCGCAGAGCCTCGGCTACGCAGTATTGGCAGGATTACCACCTGTGTATGGTCTGTATGCGGCGATTGTGCCAGTCATTGTCTATGCTTGGCTGGGCTCGAGCAATGTCCAAGCGGTCGGTCCTGTCGCCATCACGGCTATTATGACGGCCAGTAGCTTGCTGCCCTATGCCGATAAAGGCGCTGAGCAGTACGCCTTGATGGCGAGCCTATTGGCGTTTATGGTAGGAGCGCTGCTCTGGGTAGCCGGACGTCTCAAGCTCGGCTGGATCATGCAGTTCATCAGCCGCGGGGTTTCGGCAGGCTTTGTCAGCGGTGCAGCGGTGCTTATTTTTGTCAGTCAGCTGAAGTATTTGACTGCTATTCCAGTCGCAGGTAGTAGCTTGATTGGCTATCTGTCTAGCCTGCAGATGTACGTGCGCCAGCTGCATCCTCTGACCTTGCTTATCGGTGTCATCGCCTTTGCCCTTTTGGTAGCGAACCGCTATGCCAGCAAGTGGGTCTGGCGTACGTGGCTGTCAGCGTCATCGGCTAAATGGGCCGAGCGCTTATTTCCCCTGATTTTGCTCGGTGTGGCGATCATACTGAGTATGGCGCTGCATTGGGGCGCGCTGGGGGTTGCGACCATCGGCAGTATCCCGCAAGGGCTGCCAAGCTTCACACTACCACATCTGCCCGATGTGCAAGAAGCGCTCAAGCTTTTGCCCACTGCAGGGCTGATGGCACTGATTGTCTTTGTGTCCAGTAGCTCTGTGGCGAGCACTTATGCACGCTTGCGCGGTGAGCGTTTCGATGCCAACCGTGAGCTAACTGGTCTTGGGCTGGCCAACTTATCTGGCGGTCTGTTTCAGAGCTTTGCGGTCGCTGGCGGGTTTTCGCGTACCGCCATCAACGTCGACTCAGGGGCCAAAACGCCAATGGCCAGCCTCGTCACTGTGGTGGTGATGATCGCCGCGCTGATCGCTTTTGGTAATGCACTGGCGCCGCTACCTTATGCGCTGCTAGGAGCGACCATCATGGCCTCTATCATTGGGCTCATCGATATCGATACCCTAAAGTCGGCGTGGCAGCGAGATCGTTTGGATGCCGCTAGCTTTATTGCAGCGTTTGCAGGCGTACTGATATTTGGCCTAAACACAGGACTGGTCATCGGTCTGATGGTGTCTTTTGCCAGCCTTATCTGGCAATCAAGTAAGCCGCACGTGGCGATCGTCGGTCAGTTGGGCGGCACTGGTCACTTTCGCAATATCAATCGTCATGATGTGGTGACTTTTGATAGTTTGTTGCTACTGCGTATCGATGAAAGCTTGTTTTTTGGCAACAGCGAATCGGTGCACCTGCGCATTTTAAAGGCATTACAACAATACCCTGAGGCGCGCGAGCTTATCTTAATCATGTCTGCTGTCAATCATATCGACCTGACCGCCCAAGAGATGCTCAGTACGCTCAACAAAGAGCTGGCACAACAACATAAACGTCTGCACTTTAGCTTTGTGAAGGGGCCTGTCATGGATGTCATCGGTCACACGCCGCTCATCACCGAGCTATCAGGGCAGGTCTATCTCAGTACACTAGACGCGGTCAATGCGTTGACAGCGCGCTAGCGGGCGGCTGGTATAGTTAGCTGAATGTAAAACTGTTATGGATTTAAACGCGCTACTGGTATAAATTTTACTTGCGTGCTGCGTTCCCAGAGGCTGCGCAACCTACGTTTAAAAATAGCATCCCAGTAGCGCTATGGCATTTTTAGAGTGTATCGACTATATATATGACTTTATAGTTGCAAGCTGCTGTTTGCCGCTTTGTTTTTACGACATCGCATCAATCACTGGTGTCACTAGCAATAAAATATCGTTATGATAGGATATAAAGCAGGCTGTTTTTTGTATAGACAAATAAATTAAAATAGTAGGCTGTCATCTCCCTCTCACGGAGGGTGCCTGACGCTTTGCCGTCTTATGACAGACCGACTGCCCTATCCCATTTTTCACATATTTAATCAAAGCTATTTATGACCGATGACATAACGATTTATAAGCAAATTCATCCCAGCCAGTGTATCAAACTTGCCGAGCTAGGCTATCGCTCTGTGCTCAACATCCGCCCTGATGCAGAAGTGGAGTCACAGCCCAATAGTGACGAGTTTGCCGATGCCACCGAGCAGGCAAACCTAAGCTATCAGCACCTGCCTTTTGATGATGAGCGTTTGAGTATGCTGACCGTCGAGCAGTTTGCCGCCCTTTATCACGCGCTGCCCAAACCCATCTTGATGTTTTGTGGTACTGGAGCGCGTGCCAAGCTCTTGTATCAAAGCGCCTTGATGCAGGGTTTGTTGTAAGCCTATATATAGTTAGCTGAATGTAAAACTGTTATGGATTTAAACGCGCTACTGGTATAAATTTTACTTGCGTGCTGCGTTCCCAGAGGCTGCGCAACCTACGTTTAAAAATAGCATCCCAGTAGCGCTATGACATTTTTAGAGTGTATCGACTATAGCCAAGTGCCGCTGGGGTATTGCTCTGCGCTGTATGGCTTTATGAATACACGCTATAAGCTACAAACAGTCATCTCTGATTTTTGGCTGATAAGCCATGATAGAGCCCAACAGCTCTATACACGTAAAATGCTGGCGCAAAAACCAGCCCATACAACTAAAAATAGGAATATTTATGAGTCATCAAGTTCGTATCACAGGGCAAATCACCCCTGACCAAGTCCCTATGCTCGCCGAAAATGGTTTTAAAACCATCATCAATAACCGCCCTGATGGCGAAGAGCCAGGACAGCCAACCAGCGCAGAGATTGAAGCGGCAGCGACCGAGGCAGGCTTGGCTTACAAAGAAGTGTCTTTTGCCGGTAGTGAGCTCAGCCAACACCACGTCGAAGAATTCGCAGATTTTTTTAATCAAGCTGAGCAGCCCATGCTGATCTTTTGCCGTACGGGCAACCGCTCAACCGGTATCTACGAAGCGGCAAAGCAGATGGATTTATTAGATGATTGATAGTATTCATAAGCACCTCATGTGATAGCAACAAAAAACGCCCGTTCAGATCTGAATGGGCGTTTGCCATTGTGATCATCTCGATATTTTGGTTCAAGCAGATGCAGCTAGGTTTTTAAGATATACATACTTTAACTGACTTCTCTGACTGCATACAGGTGCTCTTGAAATTTAACAAACGTTTCTCGAATCGACTTTATATCGCCAAGCTCTCTTTTTGCGTCGGCAATGGCTTGGTATTTGAGCTCTAATAAGTCTGGAAGCTTGGCATCATCGAGTTCGCTTACCCCTTGATCCACATACTGCTGCAACACAAAGTTCAAAAAGTCCTGCTGATTTTTGCTGTAGTCATGCAAATAAATTTTGGCTTTATCCGCGCGCGTGACTCTAGGCACGAGATCCTTGTGATAAGCGACATAGCTTAAGACATCAAACAAATCGCTGTCTTCACCATGTATCAGGTGTTGTAAGTCCTTTAATTGAGAGTCGGTATAGCCTTTTTCACTCAAGTCGGTCAGTAGCTTGCGTCTGGTACTTGGCAGGCTCCAAATTTTACGTAGCTCATCTTCATCATGAAAAAATGCTGGTAAGTCGTCAAAGAGCTGCTCGATAAACTCTAGCGCTGATATCGGCGTGCCTGAGGGACTCCAAAACGAGGTCTTGATCATAGAGTCGATTTCGCGCGTTTTGTGATCAGACAGCGTTACTTTGATCATCTTGCGTGGCGGTATTTCACAGACGCAAGGGATATTGCCACATTCGATACATGCTTCGGGTTCTGGTTTTTCACAGATGCAAGGTCGCTCGCCGCATATATTGCAGGGTCTTGGCTCACCCCTTTCATCTTCAGGCTCGATAGGTTCACCATCCCATTCAGGGTCTCTAAAATGATTATGAGCATCGACAAAATCGTAAATCGTAAAGTAATCTTTACCATCAAACAGGCGCGTGCCACGACCGACGATTTGTTTGAATTCCACCATAGAGTTAACTGGACGCATGAGGACGATGTTTCTAATCTCTGGCGCATCCACGCCGGTACTGAGCTTTTGTGAGGTGGTTAGAATAGTAGGAATGCTCTTTTCGTTATCTTGAAAATCGCGCAGATGGCGCTCGCCGATTTTGCCATCATCAGCGGTGACTCGGTGGCAATAGTTGGTGCTTTTGCTCGTAGCATATTGATTGATTAAATCTCTGATAGCAGCAGCATGAATTTGTGTCGCACAAAAGACCAGGGTTTTTTGGTTTTGATTGATCAAACTCATAAACAGCTTGACGCGGTACTCTTCTCGCGCTTTGATTTCGATGACTCTATTGAAGTCGGCCTCAACATATTCTCGCCCCTCTTCAATATCGCCCTCTACCGTGTCATCGGAGGTATAGGTATAGTCATCAAGGGTGGTGGCGATCTCTTTGACCTTAAACGGGGTCAAAAACCCATCATTAATGCCCTCTTTTAACTTGTAGCTATAGACAGGCTCGCCAAAGTAATCGTAAGTGTCGGCATTGACGTCACGCTTTGGGGTGGCAGTCAGTCCGAGCTGCACGGCAGGCGAGAAGTATTCCATAATCGCGCGCCATGAGCTCTCGTCATTGGCGCCGCCGCGATGACACTCATCGATGATAATACAGTCAAAGAAGTCTGGCGCATACTCACCAAAATACGGAGAGTCGTTAGGGCCGCTCATAAAGGTCTGAAAAATGGTAAAAAACACACTGCCGTTCTTGGGAATACGCCCTGTTTTTTTGATCTCGCTAGGTTTGATACGCACTAAGGCGTCTTCATCAAAGGCATTAAAGGCGTTAAAGGCTTGGTCGGCAAGTATGTTGCGATCGGCCAAAAACAGGATGCGCGGTCGTCTTGAGCCATCGCGCTTTAGGTTCCATTTGGCATGAAACAGCTTCCATGCAATCTGAAAGGCGATGGCGGTTTTGCCAGTACCAGTCGCTAGAGTGAGCAGGATTCTGTCTTGCTTGGCGGCGATGGCGTCCAGCACTTTGGCAATGGCGTTTTGCTGATAGTAGCGCGGTTGCCACGTGCCGCCGCGGTCTTCAAAGGGGGTGGCAAATAGGCGCTGCTGCCAGTTGGCAATCTCGATTTTTTCGTCATCTATGGGGGCGGGATAAGTCATCTCCCACAGCTCATCAGGGCTTGGAAAACTTAAAACCTCACCCTCCACCCCTTGCTGCATATCGACGCTATAAATCTGTACGCCATTGGTGCAGTAGGTAAAGCGAATATTTAGGCGCTCGGCATAGTCTTTGGCCTGCCCGAGTCCTTGAGTATAATAGTCTTCTCTTTTTTTGGCTTCAATCACGCCGATCTGTCGGTTTTTGTACTCCAGCACGTAGTCGGCAAATAAGGCATTGGCGCGGCGGCCTTGACCAATGAGGCGACCTTTGGTGATGGGAAACTCCAAACGCAAACGGCTGCCCTCGACCACGCCCCAGCCTGCTGCGCGTAAGGCGGGTTCGATAAGGTCATGTTTGGTTTGCGCTTCGTTCATGCGGGCATATCCTTATGGGTCAACTCACCAGCAAAGGCTTGTTCTAACAGGGATTTTTTTAGGTCTTCGAGGTTGGTGAGTTTTTGTTGGTATATAGCTACAAGCTCTCTATTACAATCAATTAGCCTATTTAGTTTACCAACTATTTTTTCTTGTGTTTCAAGGTTTGGAAAAGGAACTTTTATCGAATTTAAATTTCTTTGGTTTAATTTCGGTTGAGCCATACCACTGACATAATCATTAAGTTTTATGGAATTCAAATAATATTCAACAAAATATTGAGAGGATATATTTTTGAATCGAAGCACATGAGCATGATTGTTTACCCAGTTTTTTCCAGAGATAGAAAAAGCAATAGGATAAGTTCTTGCTAATAGGTTTGCTCCATCTTCTGACACTAGCAGTAAATCTTCGTCAAATAAATAATCAGCAACATGATCAACTATGCCAGAAGCACCATAATATGGAATATCTCCTGAAATACGCTTATTTTTTGTTATTGGTTTTCTTTTGCTATCTAGATTCTCGCAAATATCCCCCAAACTCTTCTCCTCCCAACCCTCACCTTTTTGACTAAAAATATCATTAAGTTTGGATTGAAACAGCTCTTTAGCATTGTCGATATTTTTTTCGATAATGGCTTGCGCTTGCTCGATGGCTGCAAACGCGTCGTCAAGGATGGCGACGATTTGTTTTTGTTCTTCTAGGGGTGGAATTGGAACAATAATTGAATTAAGCGACTTCTGATTCAGTTTAGGTTGAGCCATTCCACTAATATATCTATCCAGTTTTATGGAGTTAAGAAAATATTCAATGAAATGCTGAGTAGTTAAATTAACGAATTTTAAAACATGAGCATGATTATTAACCCATGTCTTACCTTCAATAGAAAAGGCTATAGGATAGGTTCGTGCTAATAAATTTGCACCATCTTCCGAAACCAATAGCAATCTTTCATCAAATATATAGTCAGCTACATGATCAACTATACCACTTGCACCGTAGTATGGAATATCACCAGACACTCTTTTACTTTTTGTAATAGGTACTCTTTTACTATCTAGATTTTCACAGACTTCACCTAAACTCTTAACTTCCCAACCCTTTTTCATATCAGCTCCTTAATCTGAGCCAATATTTCATTAGTTTCTTCGTCTAGCGTTTGCATCTCGGCGAGTATCTCCTCTGGACGGCGTAGCGGCGCTTCCTCAGGCAGATTTGGGTTTTTGGGGGATAAATCTAACGTCGCCTCGTCTAGCTCATTGACATTATAAGTCCAAGATTTTTCGGTCTCAGGTTTGTTTTTTTGTAATGCCAAAAACTCTGCCATATCGTTATCATTGAGCGGATTGGTCTTGCCCATATTCCTGCCAGCATCGAGCTGATAGTACCAAATATCTTTGGTCGGCTCGCCCTTGGTGAAGAACAGCACCACCGTCTTGACCCCAGCGCCGGTAAATGTCCCTGCGGGCATATCCAAAACAGTGTGCAGATTACAGCTATTTAATAGATGCTCTCGTAGTGCCGTCGAGGCATTATCAGTATTACTCAAAAAGGTATTTTTGATAACGATAGCGGCGCGGCCACCGGTCTTGAGACTCTTGATAAAGTGCTGTAAGAATAAGGATGCCGTCTCACCGGTTTTGATATCGAAGTTTTGCTGCACCTCAGCGCGCTCTTTACCGCCAAATGGTGGATTGGCCAATATCACATGATGGCGGTCTTTTTCTTGAATATCACGGATGCTCTCGCTCAGCGTATTGGTATGCACCAGATTGGGCGCCTCAACACCGTGGAGTATCATATTCATGATACCGATGACATAGGCGAGGTTCTTTTTCTCTTTACCGTATAGCGTATCCTCTTGCAGGGTTTTTAGATTGCCTGTGGTTTTGTCCATGCGCTCATACAGATACTCGTAGGACTCACATAAGAAGCCGCACGAACCCGCCGCCCCGTCATAGATGGTCTCGCCAATCTTTGGGTCGATCACTTGAATCATGGCACGGATCAGCGGTCTTGGCGTGTAATACTGCCCGCCATTACGCCCCGCGTTACCCATGTTTTTAATCTTGGTTTCATACAGATGGCTTAGCTCGTGCTTGTCCTTTGACGCTCGAAACGGCAGCGCGTCGGCATACTCCAATATCTCACGCAAGATATAGCCGCTTTGGATTTTGTTTTTGAGCTCAGAGAATATCTCACCGATTTTATATTCGATGGTTTTGGGATTGTCAGCGGTCTTTTTGAACGCCGCTAAGTACGGAAATAACTCATAATCGATAAACTGCACCAAATCAGGTCCTGTCATCGCAGTATGATGATCAAGCTTGCCGTCGGTATCTTTTGGCATCGCCCAATTCGGCCAGCGGTACTTGTCCTCTAAGATGAACGAGTAGTCCTCGCCGCGCAGCTCTGCCTCATCGGCTTTATCTTGCTCAAGCTCGTCCAAATACCGCAGGAACATCACCCAAGAGGTCTGACCGATGTAGTCCAGCTCGCTATCTGCGCCTGAGTCTTTATAGAGTAGATCGTCAATATTTTTAAAGGCTTGTTCAAAATTCATAAATCAGCGTCTTATTTTTTATTTTGCAAAAGAGGTATGCGGTCTGTTGCTATCAGCACGACTATAGTTGCTTAAATGGGCTTATAGGTCAATAGTAGTATGATGCTTAATCGGTGATATCATTAAAATAGTTTAGATAGCGTGGATAGGTTAGATAAAGTAGGCGCGATACTCCAAGTCCAGTTGGCTATAGACAAATGGCGCAATGAGCTACAAAACTTATCACAAAAAAAGCCACCCCCAGCTATCTCTAGCTGAGGTGGCTTTTATGGTTTACTTTTTAAGCTTACTGCATAACCAAGTATTCAAACGCTGATAATGCTGCTTTACTACCCTCACCCATCGCGATATTGATCTGCTTAAAGGGCACTGTGGTCACGTCACCACAAGCAAAGATGCCTTTGCGGTCAGTGCGGCAGCGCTCATCAATTTCAATCTCACCAAAGCGATTTAGATCGACAAAGCCTTTGACAAAATCCGTGTTTGGCACAAGACCAATCTGAACAAACACCCCTGACAAATCGCGCTCATGGATCTCACCGGTGCTGCGATCTTGATAAACGATAGACGTTACCTTATTGTCAGTCGCTTTAATCTCTTGAGTGGCCGCATTGGTGATAAACTCGATATTGTCTTTTTCTTTGGCTTTATTAATCAGCACCTGATCGGCTTTGAGGTCGTCTGCAAACTCAAGCACCGTCACATGATTGACAATACCCGCTAAGTCCAGTGCTGCCTCGACACCTGAGTTACCACCACCGATGACGGCGATGTCTTTACCTTTAAAGAACGGGCCATCACAGTGAGCACAGTAAGCCACGCCTTGACCGATGTTTTCTTCTTCGCCTGGCACACCAAGCTTACGCCACTGGGCACCGGTCGCAAGGATAATGCTGCGCGTCTCAAAGCTCTCACCGGTATTTAGATGAATGCTGTAGTTTTCCTCAGCCGTCTCACCGATTTCTTTGACACTGACGTGCTCTTTTAAGATGATGTTGTACTCGCGCAAGTGTTTTTCAAAGTTGGCTGACAACTCGTTACCCGTGGTCAACGGTACAGAGATCAGGTTTTCAATGTCTTGCGTGTCTTTTACTTGTCCGCCAATACGGTCAGCGACCATGGTGACTTTAAGGCCTTTACGCGCAGTATAAATCGCGGCGGCAACCCCAGCAGGACCAGCACCGATGATGGTGACATCTTGTTGCTCTAATTGGTCTTCGTCAGCGCCTGCCTCTGCTAGCAAGTCAGGGAACTGCTCTTGCAGTTTTTCGATGAGCTTTGCCGTATCGATCAGACCATTGGCAAATGGCTTACCGTTTAAGAAAACCGCTGGCACGCCTTGAATATTGTTTGCCTCGACCTGCTCTTGGAACAACGCACCATCGATCATCTCGTTGCTGATATCATCGTTGAGTATCGCAAATTGGTTAAGCGCTTGCACCACTTCTGGGCAGTTGTGGCAAGACAACGAGACATAAGTCTGGAAATGCAACGGCTTATTAAAGCGTTTGATCAGTTTTTGAATACCCTCATCTAACTTCAGCGTGTGACCGCCGGCTTGCAAGATTGCCAAAACCAGCGAGGTAAACTCATGGCCACCTGGGATACCGCTAAAGACGATACCCGTATCACTTAGCGCGCCATCGATATGGCTATAAATCGCAAAGCTGATCGCGCTTGGCAGGCTGTCGTCAGTGGCTTGTGCATCGAAATTGATCTTATCAGTCGTGCCTGCGATTTTACTCAAAAAATCAATCAACTCACTGCGTTTTTCGTGCTCACCGCTACCCAATACAAAGGTAATCGGACGAGTCATGTTTTCGCTATAGTTTTTGATCGCATCTAATAAATTTTGATCTATCATGTTTGTTCCCCATCATTATTGGATATGTAACGGCAACTGTCGCATTACCTGTTCAAATACAGTTTTTTTGTGGCTGTTTGTGTTATAAAAAAGCGACTGGGCATTTGGTTTATGCCCTTTGATGTCTCTATTATCATGGGTTTAGGCATGTTGGGCAAGCTGAGAAACTCAAACCTTACGTTTTATAAAACCAATCGTAAACCATTAAACATAATCAATATTAAAACAACCCTTGGCGGATTACCATGGTATCAAGGCGGTTTTTTCGCTACAATCAAATGAGGCGAATGGGAAGAGTTCTTATTTGCCTACATCAAACTCAAGTCTCACCATTACAGCAATCTTCACGATCATGCGCTCATCTTGCTGGTGTTTGTGGCAAGCTGGCGCTTCATAACAAGGATGACAATATGAGAAAGACTGATACATGGCAAGATAACCGAGAGATCATCAGCGAGCTAAAACAAAAAGACAGTCACTTTGCCAGCATTTTTGATGAGCACACCATGCTGGATCAGCAAATCAATCAGCTGGAAAAAGACACAGTCAAACATACCAGCCGTGAAGACGAAATCGAGCAAATGAAACGACGAAAGCTGCATTTAAAAGATGAGATTTATCAAATCATCGATAAAAACAAACTACAGTCTCAGGCTTAGCACCACACGCCCTAGGGCAAAAATACAAATATTTTTTAATCATATAAACCCCCATCAATTTTTGCTGATGGGGGTTTTGTTTCACAATATAACTACATATAACTACGGCGTGTCTTCAATTCGCTTGATCGCGACTTTGCCAGCCAGCTTGCCATCTGGATAGTCGCGCGGTAGTACCTCAGGGCTTGGCTGTTGTTGTTTTTGCGAGCCGGGCAAAGCCTGTTATCAGCATAAATAACCGAAAATAGAATTTGGTAAAATCTGGTGTCAAAGCTGTAAATGCAAGTGAAAAAAGACCCTATCAACATCTGCTGATAGGGTCTTTGTCTATATGATACTGACTCTAAACATAATTAATCGCCAGTGCCATAACGTTATCTAAGAGGTCAATCGACTACTTAGATTTTACCAACCAAATCAAGGCTTGGTTTTAGGGTTGCTTGACCTTGCTCCCAAGCGGCTGGGCAAACTTCGCCGTCGTTGTCACGAACGTACTGAGCGGCTTTTACTTTACGGACCACGTCTTTTGCGCTACGGCCGATGCCTAGGTCATGGATTTCAGCAACTTTAATGATGCCATCTGGATCGACGATGAAAGTACCGCGAAGAGCAGCGTTGTCTTCTTCGATCATGATGTTAAAACCACGAGTGATTTTACCAGTGCCATCACCTAGCATTGGGAAAGTGACTTTACCAATCGCTTCTGAAGAGTCGTGCCATGCTTTGTGCACAAAATGCGTGTCAGTTGATACTGAGTACACTTCTACGCCTAAGTCTTTTAGCTCTTGGTAATGGTTTGCCATGTCTTCAAGCTCAGTTGGGCAAACAAAAGTAAAGTCGTGTGGGTAAAACATAAACACAGCCCAGCTGCCTTTTACGTCTTCTGAAGTGATGGTTTTGAACTCACCGTTTACAAACGCTTCTGTTGAGAATTCTGGGATTTCTTGATTGATAATAGCTGCCATGATTGGCTCCTTTTTTGATTACAGTGTTTTAAGTTACATTGTGATGATAGAGTTGGCTGTTTTTACCAAGCCTTTAACTCTGTGGGCTACATGACAAACTATACGCGAATTTCATGGTTAATCCAGTTAAAAGTTTTTAATGTGATGTTTTGTTTTATTAAACTTGTTAAACTATTATCTCTAGTTTTTATCATCAGTGCTGTACGCGTGTATGCTGGCCTGATAGTAAGCAAGTATCCGACATCAATCATCTGACAAGATAGCATTAAAAAGCCCATAAATAGAGAGGTTTTATGATTACTTTACGTCAACTTGAGTTTGCCTTAGCCGTTGCCAAACACCGCCATTTTAAGCGCGCGGCCGAAGAGTGTAATATCTCGCAGTCTGCGCTGAGTCTCGGTATCGCTGAGCTCGAAAAACAGCTAGATACGCAGATTTTTGAGCGTAACAATAAGCAAGTGCTGATCACCCCGATTGGGCAAGATATCTTGACACGCGCTCAGCGTATATTTTCTGAGGTCCATGATCTCACTACTCGCGCTCATAGTCATCAAGCGCCGCTAGCTTATCCGATGACGGTTGGCATCATTCCAACGATTGCGCCGTATCTATTGCCTAAAGTACTGCCCGCTCTTCGCGCGCATCATCCTGAATTTCGCATGACCATCATCGAGCAGCAAACCGAGCGCCTACTCGAGCAGGTACGCTATGGTCATATCGATACTGCTATTATTGCCTTGCCTTATGCCGTCGATGGGCTACACAGTTTTGAGTTTTGGAGTGAGGACTTTTTTGCGGTATTCCCCAAAGATGATGTACACGCCAATCTTGATAGCATTAGCTCTGATGAGCTAGCGACCGCGAATCTGATGCTCCTCGGTGAAGGACACTGCTTGACCGATCAAACCTTATCCGTCTGTCATTTCGATCGCGCTGAGATGAAATCAAGTTTTTCTGATGCCAGTCTAAACACCCTAATTCAGATGGCGCTAGCGAATATGGGTACGACGCTGGTCCCTGAAATGGCGCTCGATCAGCTGCATCTACATAACCAAAACGCGGTCGCTGTGCCACTTTCCGAGGCCGGACCGCATCGTCATATCGCCTTTGTCACGCGTTTAAACTATGCGCGGGTCGATGACGTAAATCTGCTGGGTAATGTGTTTAAACAAGCATTAGAAGAAGCGGCCAATAAGAGCTAAGCTGCAGGACTTAGCCGTAATGAATAGTCATAAGCAAAGCAACTTAGGTGAGGTATGCGCCAATTTTCGCAAATAACCCTTAATTCTGGTCATTATTTTGCCCGGCACTTATCTGCGATAAATAGCGATATCAAGCCGGCGACAGTCCATGCGCTGTGGCAAGATATCGCTACTCGCTATAACGAAAATCAGCGCGCTTATCATACCTTACGCCACTTGCAGCAATTGTTTGGACAGTTTGAGCAAATAAAGCATAAGCTTAATGAGCCTCATATTATCGCATTAGCCCTGTTTTATCATGATGTGGTATACGACCCGCTGCGTACAGACAATGAGCGAAAAAGCGCCGAGTACGCAGCAGAGACGTTACGCCCGTATCTTTGCGCTGAGCAGTGCGAGCACCTCTATGCGCTGATCATGATGACGACCAACCATCAACTTACGGGGCTATCCGACCCTGACAAAATCAATGATGCCGCTTATCTATTGGATATGGATTTAAGCATTTTGGCTGCGCCTTGGCCACAGTACGAGCGCTATGCGCAAGCGGTGCGCAAAGAGTATAGCCATGTGCCATTAGCCGAATATCGTACAGGACGCATGGCGGTATTAAACAGACTATTGGCGCATCCAAAGCTTTATCTAACTTGCTATTACTATGAGCGGCTTGAGACGCCAGCACGAGCGAACATCCAACGCGAGCTTACTTTGCTTGCAGCTTAATAAATAGCTCTCTGCCTTGCCGTGCGGGATGTGAGTTATAGCAGCGCTCCATAATATCTATATCAAAATGGCTGGCAAAATGCTGCTGATACGCTTCTTTTGTACCACCAAAGGGCGGCTCATCACGGCCAAAATCGACATCAAACAACACGCCAACCAGCTTACCTTGTGGTCTGAGCAGTGAGGCCATTTTTTTGACATAATCATCGCGGCGTGAAGGGTCAATGGCACAAAAAAACGTCTGTTCAAGTACCCAATCAAACTGATACTGCGTAGGCGATAACTCAAAAAAGTCGGCACAAACTAAATGCTCAGATGGAAAGTCAGGATAGCGCTTGGCAAAGTCATTGATGGGCGCTGGAGCAAAGTCCACCAGCGTTACATTGGTAAAGCCTTGCTCATGCAAATAGCCTACCTCGTAAGCATTCCCCGCTCCTGGCACCAAAATAGCCTGCGCCTTAGCAGATTCAGGCAACTGGTCTATATAGGCTTTTAGCGGTGGCGACACTTGTCCCATATCCCAACCGGTACTGTCTTGCTCGTAGCGCTGCTGCCAAAACTCGGCTTGACTGACATTTTCCATATTATATTTATCCTTGATGATTATTTTAAATAATACGTTTTGTACTGTTATAGATTATCATATCAGTATTTTAGTCAGTATTATGGTCGTTTTTATATAGGATTGACCATACCATTCTTAATCCAACTGCCCTGTCTTGCCTGCTAGCATATCGTGCCAATACCAGTAGTCTGGCATCGCGGTCGCCACCGTTTGCCAAAACTCATGGCTATGGTTGGCATGGTGCAGGTGACACAGCTCATGGACGATGACATATTCGGTGCATTCAATCGGGTAGGCAGGCAGATACACAGACAGCCAAATACGACGCGCGCGCGTGTTGCAGCTGCCCCAGCGCGTATGCATCTTTTTTAGGCGTATCTCATTGGCATAGGCACCGACCACAGGTTGCCATTTGTCAAACAATGACGGCATGATAGCCGCAAGCTGCTCACGGTAATAGGCCAGTTTTTTATCATGGCTGAGTGTGATAGATTGCTCGGCACCCCAAAGTAAAATAGGGCTGTCGGCCGTTGAAGCGTCCGCTAAAGGACGATGTTTACGCTGGTGCTGCTCTAAGACTTGTGCATGATTGTCGATTGCCCAAGACACACGTTTGGCAATGGCTTGCTCGATTTGCGTGGTACTGATAAAAGACGGTGCGGAGACCATCAATGTGTACGGCTTTAAGCGAAAATTGATGTTTTTGACGCGTTTTTTATGGACTTGTAGCTCTATTCCTGCCTGCGCAAGATGTTGTCTCACCGCATGTAAACTGATGGCCTACCTCCTTCATACTTACATTCTTGCTTTATTATTTAGCACTTATCGCCGTTACAGCGCTTGCAAATGATTGTCAAAAGACATTTTATGCCATTTGCTGTCGCTCTTCACTTGCCAAGCGGCATCTAGCGATGTGTTGGCGGCTGACGCTGCTGTCGATGCCGTCTTCACCTCCAATGTCGTTAGCCGCCCTTGCCCATCACTCACGATAAAACCTGCTTTTTTCTCATCAGCCAACACCGACGCGCCCGCGCAATCTGGCAAACTGACATCATCGATCAGCTGCCGCGTATTTAGATCATAAATCGCCGCACAGCCGCCAATTGGGGTGGTGACGCATAGTAAATCATGCACACTGTCGACGGCGACGCTGGCGATATACTGATGAAAGCGCTGCCACTCATCATTAGGCATGGTGAGCGGCTCGAAGTCAGCATCGCCGCGCTGATGCGTCAGTACCAAGGGCACATTGATATGCTTATCTCCTTGAAACTGAATACCAATCATCACCCTGCCATCGTTATGCATGGCGAGATGACGCACGCTCATCTGGTTGTGCGCTGGGACGACCTGCTCCAGCAACGCGCCCGTATGACGATTGAGATACACCAATGACGGGCGCATGCTATCGAGATTTAGCTCTTCTCGTGAGGCACGCTCGGTTTTGATACCGCCATTGGCGATCACCAGTGTGTCGCCATCAGGATGCATCACCAGTTCATGCGGGCCGATACCAAAAGCATCAAATTCTGCGATTTTCTGATAGTCATCAGTCGCATCATAGACACCGATTTTGCCATCGAGGCTCACCGTATCGTTTTCGGTCACATACAAACGCTGGGCATCTAAGCTATAGCAGGCATGACCATAAAAATGTCGATGGTTTGCCGCTTGAATAGCTGTCTTGACCTGCCCTGTGGCAGTATCAAGCACCCAAAACTTCTCACTAGGGCGACGCCCCATCACCACGACATCGCGGTGCGCATGGTGGTTGTTTTTATTATATTGCATATCGTACTGGGTATCTGTATCAAGCACCCCATCGACAGACGGCTGTACGACGATATCATGGACACGCTCAGGCATGGTGGCCTGCCAAACGATCTGTCTATTAGCGTCTATACCGACGACGCCAAAGTCATTGTCAGACTGTCCATCAGAGTGGTCAGTGGCAGTGAGGTTTTTTGGCATAGATGCCACCCCACTTACCCAGCACACGGGGCGTGCCATCATGGTGGTGGTATGCACTGCAGCCAAATCAGATATAGTGTTGTTATCAGCGTTATCTGGATAAGGCTGCCGATAGGCTCGCTGCCATGTCACTGCCGCCTGCTGGCAAGCGTGGCAAAAGCGTGCTAGCTTTGACCACTTAGGCTGCCCTGACGGTTGTGGTTCTGAGCTACTGCTCAGCTGCCATGTCTGCCACTGCGCACGGACACCGATCACGTAATCTTGCAAGCTTGCATCGGGCTGCCGGCGTTTACGATAATGATGATGGACAGCGACCAGCGCCGCCGTACCTGTGACGCTAGCGAGCGTCGTCATGACAGCGGACGTCAGTCGCTCGCGGCGAGACTGATTGCTATCTTTCGATAGTAAAGCTCGGTTATGGGTATCGTCATTACGCTTACGCATTATTTAATCGCCATCGGTACTATTAAAGCCCACACGGATACCGAGTGCCGGTATCAACTGGCGCTTGATAATACGAGTAATGGTGGTCAGATGGTCATACAATTCTTGCTGCGTTGCTTTATCAGCCGTGGCGATATCTTCTGGCATCTGCGCCAATAGCGTGGTGGCATCTGCTAAGGCAGTCGATAGCGTATCAGCGACGTTGTTTTCATTATTACTGCCGAGGATTGCCGTCAGGACAGGGTCGGTCAGCGCCTCATTTAACGTGGCTAATTTGGCATTGATAATGGCGCGGCTTTGGCCAGCGGTGGCGGCTGGCACATGACCTTTGGCTTTGCCGGTCAGTCCCAAAGGCTGGTCAATGGCGTTAGATTTCATGGTCTCAACCAATGACAATAACGAATTGAACCATTGATTTAAGCCCTGATCGCTATCATCTGTTTTATCAATCGCCAACAGCATTGTCGCATTTTTTTGCCAGTTTTTTTCGATGTTTTGTAGGCGCGTACTCAAGGCATCACTGGCGCTTAGCACATAAGCACACTGCCCCGCATCCAAGCGATCATTGGCGTACAGGGCTTCTTCTAGTCCTGGCACCCCTTGCACGATAGCACTCTCATCAGCGAGCTGCTCTGCGGTGAGCTTTGGATTGGCTGCGATCAAATCAGCCACACCGCTATGCACCAGCCTGCGCTCATCAGGATAGTAGTTGATATATAGGTTGCTCATGCTAGCGGTGGCAGGCCCAAAGTTGATCATCTCAGCGCGCGCCCACGCTTGTGCCAGCACCAGCCACTGATCCCGCAGCGCTTGCAGCTCATCACCACTGACTGCGCCTGACTGACAGTGCTTTTTTGCCAGCTTATGCAGCAGCTCACTTTGACGCGCCGCATCGGCATAGGCAGGAATGACGAGGTCATCTGCCACATGGGTCAGATAGGTCTTTTCTGTCTCAGCGCTGATATCGACAGCAGCGATACGCTCTGTACTGTTATTTTTGTCATCTCCAGAAGGCGTAGCAGCGCTATCTTGCGCGACTTCTTGACCCTCAGAGTCTGGCACTTTGTTTTCATCTGCAGGTTTGACGCAGCTGATCAGCAGGCCCGCACTCAAAGCAGACAGTGCCATTGCTACAGCAGGGTTTATTTTCATAAGTTTCTCGGTATTTGTATGAGTGGTTTTATCAATTGTTTATTGGTCGTTTGCTAAGAGCGCACCCTTTGCCCACAAGCCTTTGGTCAAGCAATTTATAGCGACTGCAAGAACGCTGTCAATTCAGCTCGTCCTTGCTTATCTAACTGTAGGACTTTTTGTTTTTGTTTTTCGGCCTCGCCGCCGTGCCATAGTACTGCTTCCATCAAGGTGCGTGCACGGCCATCATGCAAAAACGTCGCTTGCGGATCGACCGTTTGGGCAAGACCAATACCCCATAAAGCCGGCGTTCGCCACTCATAAGAGTTGGCCAAAAACTCTACTTGCGCGTCTTTGGGCGGCAGCTTACCAGCGATCGTCCGATCAGCAAGCTCGTCGCCCATATCATGCAACAGCAAATCAGTATAAGGATAAATCACTTGTCCGTGCTGCTCAAGATGGTCATCGTCGGTTTTTGGCAACTGATAGCGCGGGGTATGGCAGCTTTGGCAGCCCATATCATAAAAGCGTTTTTTGCCAGCGAGTACCAGCTTATCCTCGGCATTGCGGCGATGCGGGACAGCCAGATTGCGCGTATAAAACTCCACAAACTTGGCCACCTCGTCATTGACTTCCACCGGCGGCTTACCACCGCCTTGCTCATCAGCGCCCGTGGTTGCATTGACACACGCCGTTTGCGCAGGCATGCAGGACTCATGAGGACGGATGTTTGAGGTCAGCCCCATGTCTTCATTAAAAGCACTTTGGTTCTGTGTCAAAAGCTTGGTTTGTCCTGCTTTCCAGCCAAAGCGTCCCAACGCGGTTTTGCCCGTCTGTGGATCCATGACCCAGTTAAACTTGCCACTGATATCAGCGCTGTCATTATCGACGGCTTGTTTTTTGATATCGTCATCAGGTATTTGTTCCAACAGTCCAAGCCCAATCATCGGCAAGGCCACGCGCGGCGATACCATCATCTCATCATCAAACGCGCCATAGCCTGGGTTAGTCAGATGAAAGGTGGGCGCGCGCAGTGTTTCGACGTGACCATCAGCGAAAGTGACGGGCTTGTCTGTCCACTGCACCGCGATTCTTGCTTCAGCAGGCACGCCCTGAATACCGCGATCTTGTAGCTGGCCGCCATACATCGGATGCACGACTTTTTCGATCAGCGAGTTTTGCAGCTGCGCTCGCTCCTCATCGGTGGTCGCTGGCATCGCCAAACGAATCAGCAAGCTATCGGCATCGTCCTCACTACTCATCGGTGCATGGCCACGGCCATCCTTGATATGACAAGACTGACAAGCCGCGACGTTAAACAATGCTCCCAGACCATCACGGCTATCGGTACTGGCAGGTGCGACCACCCACGGCTGACGAAAAAACGCATTACCAATAAAAAAACTGCCCTTACGTGAGGCCGACAGATTGGATGAGGGTTTGGAGTAACTCTCGCTACTGGTAATGCTAATGCCGGTGTCGCCACCTTGTTTGATCTCTTGCGGGTCAAATGTCACCAGCTGCTGCATCGGCACGCCAGCCAGCGCTTCCACAGTTTGCGTGCGTTTGGGCGTCAAAGCGGACGCGCCTTCGCCACTTGCAACGGCAGTGTCATTGGGGTTTTTATTGGTCGATGCGCTGTCTGACGTGCTATCCGTGGGCTGACAAGCGCTGATGGCGATTGCACCTGCGACGGTGAGCGCAAGTTTCAACGATGTACCTTGTAAGCTTGAAGAAAAGAAAGGGAAAGCAGAGGGTTTGGCAGGAATGACGCTCATAGGTGTTGCCTTAGTTCTCAAGTAGAACCATTAAAATGGCTGGCTATAACAGTATTTCTTCTTATCAATATAACGGTATAAAAATACATCGACGCTATAAATCAACGTCTGACCTATTTTATTGCACGTAAAAATACGTTGCTAACGGTCGTTAACAACGCATGTATTATATATAACTTGTCCTTTTACAAACAGATCTTCCGTCAGCTTTTCATGACTTGTAAAACATAATCGACATCATGAAATTATTCTATGTGAGAGAAGTCAATCGCTTAAAACTGTGAGCCAGCGTCCGCGTCTAAGTTATCGATACCGACTGCTTTTGCCGCATTTTCGATACCATCTGTTAGCGCTTGCAGACTTGTGATACCCGCCTCGATCCAGCCGCGGCGTTTGTTTTGCTCTTCTGCTGAGATATCATGCTTGCTCGCTTGACCGACCGTTGCAATCATCTGATCGACCTTGATGCCTTCTTTTTCGCCTTTTTCTACGATGACATTAAAAGCGTCTTCGACCTTTTTAAAGTCAGCAGTCAGCTTATCAGCCGCTTCTTGATGACCACTATCGATCAGATAGTTTTTGACACCGTAGCCACCGATGGTTTTGCCAGCGACAGTCTTATAGCTGCCATTAAAGACGTTTTGAATGCCGCGTGCGTTATTGGCATAGCTTAGGTGAGTTAAGTCACTAAAGCACTCGTGCTCATCTTCAGTAGAGCCCGTCACAAACGCGACCTGCATGCGCTCAGAGGCCAGCTCACCTAAAGCCAAGCTGCCCATTTGATACATGATTTGACGTAGGCCATTGTCGTATTTACGCGCCATCAGATCGCTACGTAGAGTGTTTTCGCTCTCAGGCTGCCACTCGGCTTCCATCGCTGTGAGGTCATCTACCAGCAACTGCGCTGCCGCTTTTAAGAACTCACCGCGACGCTCACAGATACTGGCGTCTTCATTGACTGTATCACCGCTGGTGCATTGTCCAGCTTCGGTGACATAGTCAGTCACAGGGCGCTCTCCTGCCCCTGCGCTGACACCGTTGGTGTCTTGGCCCCATAGCATAAACTCAATCGCATGATAGCCTGTGGTGACATTGGCTTCACTACCGCCTATCTCATTCATATCTGCCAGTAACTCAGGTGTAATATTGCTGGTATCTTGTTTGATACTACCGACCGTGATGCTGTCGCTATTGATGATATTGTCTTGGCTGTTGTACTCGCCTTCGTAGCTATCGCTGACATAGTCGATCAAAGCTTCATCAAGTGGCCACGCATTGACCTGACCTTCCCAGCCATCGACACTACCGATGGCGCGCTTATCATTGGCCGTCACAAACCCTTCATCAAAACGGAAAACCTCTGTCTGAGAGTATGGCTGACGCGCCGTTTTGTAAGCTGCTTTTGCCGCCTCTAGATTGGCTTCAGTGGGCGTCTCTACATAGGTCTCTACCGCCTTTTGTAGCGCTTTAGCCGTTTCAAGTGAGTCTTTGTAGGCGGCATGAGCCATATTGGCATAGCTGATTATCAATCTGTCAGTATGTGCCTGATCGGTCGCCGATAGCTCGCCGCTGTCCACTGACTCTGCGCTTTGTACTTCTGTTTGACTCTCTGCACTTGTCTCGGCATTTTCGTCGGTTTGTTTGGTGCAACCCGACACCATTAATAACCCTGCCAGCGCAGCAGCCAAAGCGGTGGGGAAAATCTTACGGCTCGTTCCTGTGGTAATCGTCATACACATCCTCAAAGATATTACAAAAGAAAAAATCGTCGTCAGTGCCACAGCGCGTACTGACTTTATCTATATATCATAATGTAGATAAAGTCAGTATCGGTTATTGCGCTTATGTTACGGCATTTATCTAAAACCTCTATGAATTATAGGGTTATTGATAATCATTATCAATATTTAATTTTACATCAGCATTCACGGCGATGGTGATAGTCTGATATTAGGCATAAAAAAAGCCAGCAATTCGCTGACTCTTTTATGATCGATCTATTTATTATAACTATTTTACTTATCGATAGAACGATAAATTAGTTAACGCTCTGTGGCGAGTTGATGGTCAACTCAACGCGGCGGTTTTGCTGGCGACCATAGTCAGTGCTGTTGTCCGCAACTGGGCGAGACTCGCCGTAAGCCACTACATTGATACGATTAGCAGACACACCGCGTGCTGTTAGGTAGTTGGCTACTGAATAAGCGCGGTCACGTGATAAACCCATATTATAAGAGGCTGAACCTCGGCTGTCTGTGTGACCTGCGATGTTTACCGTGGTCTTGTTATACTGGTTCATGGTCGAGGCCAGCTTATCAAGCGTTGGCTTGAAAGATGAGCTTAGGGTCGCATCATCAAAAGCAAAGGTAATGTTGCCTGGCATGACAAGGTCGATGTTACCTGTCGTTGGGTTTTGCTCAACCGTCACGCCTGTACCTGCCATTTGCTGCTCAAGCTGCTTGGCTTGACGCTCCATGTAGTAACCGACGCCAGCACCCAGTGCAGCACCGATAGCCGCATCACGGCCAGTCTTCTCACCGCCAGTCGCTTTCGATACTACCGCGCCGCCAGCTGCACCCGCTAACGTACCTAGAGCGGTTTTGTTTAGACGCTGTTGTCCAGTGTTAGGGTCAGTGGTACAACCGCTTAATGCTAAGCCTGAAGCCACTGCCGCAATCATTAATTTGTTATGCATAATATTTCCTCTTAAGTTTAAACCATTAAAATGACAAATAAATTGTGCTTTTTATAAAGATTTTTCCATCAATCTTATTTAGGTGCTTGTATACACTCATCATCATTATGGCAATTACAATCTCATTATGTGTAATATTTTGTCACACCTATGTATGAAAAGTGCAGAATATACTATTAAAAAAGACAGGACTTTGTGCGGTTTTTTTTTGCTACGATATCTTTTAATCATGAGCCCTGATAATCATAAAAAAATTCTTTACCCACAAAATCATTCACTCTCACGCCGACTATCACCCTCATCTCAAAACTTGTTATCGTAAGTCACGTTTACACTCGTACACTATGAGTGCTTTCTGCTAAAATCACTTCGTATATGAACTTACTTCACCATACCTTTTGTCTTAAGCGGTGGACCATAAATATCCCAACAATACCGATTGAAAAGGATTTAGCATGCGACTGACATCTACTATCAAAAAAATACATAAGCGCAGCCCTAAGCTCGGAAAAGCGGTCTCGCTTGCGACGGCGACGGGCGTCATTGCAGCCAACAGCTTCGTTGGTAGTATTCCTTTATGGTTAATGGGCGTGGGCAAAATCATCACCGGCGCGCCGATCGCCGATAAAACCGTCATCAAAATCACCAACCACTGGATCAGTAGCAATAATGCCTTGATTGATAACATGTTGCCGCGTAAGGACTGGCGGATCAGCCTGCCCGACGACGTCAATACTGAGGGCAAATATCTGCTCATTAGCAACCATCAGTCTTGGGTCGATACCAGCATTGTCCAATACATCAGCGAAAAACGCTTGCCGCTCACACGGTTTTTTACCAAGTTTGAGCTGATTTATATCCCAATCGTGGGTCAGGCGTTTTACTTTTTAGACTTCCCAATGATGCGCCGACACTCAAAAGAAGCAATGGCAAAAAACCCCGCCCTAAAAGGCCAAGATATCGAGGAAGCCAAACGTGCCTGCGCGTTGTTAAAAGACAAGCCCTTCACGTTGTTAAATTACCTAGAGGGCACGCGCTTTACCCAAGCCAAACACGAACAGCAAAAATCTCCTTATACACATTTGCTCAAACCACGCGCAGGCGGACTCTCTTTAGCCATCAATGCACTGGGCAGTGAGATTGATGGCCTGCTGGATATGACCATCGTGTATCCTGATGGCGTCCCTACCTACAGCGATCTGTGGAAAGGCAATATCAAACGCTTAGGCGTTGACGTCAGATACCTAGACATCCCAGCTGAGCTGTTTGCTGGGATTAAACGCGGCGGCTACGAAAACGATGAGCAAGTAAAAGCACAAATGTTTGCGTGGATTGAGCAAGTTTGGCGCGACAAAGATCAGCGCATCAGCGACATGTTAGCAGATTTTGAGCACAACCCTGCCGCTGACCATACTTCATAATACTTGAGTACTTCATAATAATTGAATGCTGCATGATGGCTAAATAGCAGTCAAATCACTGGTGGCTGGTCTTGCGCGGCGAGCCACGCTATTGGCATTCACGTATCGTTTTTATTGCAAGCGACCGATATCATAAAAGATGGGTTGTTTTTTAGTCCTATTCATTGATAATGTGAGTCATGATCCGCTGATGGTGAGGATGTATGTATCGTACGCCGTCTATCTCACCTATGCTTTGTACCCTTTATCATTTCATCATTAATAAGGTCTGACTGTGCCCGCCTCATCTACTCCTAGCTCGCAGCTGAACACAGCCTCTGTGCCCAATCAGTCGACTCGGCTACCTGATCATCCGCCGCCCAGTCGCCCCAATCGGCCAAAGCCAAACCGCGCAAAGCTGGCTTATGACATTGTGATGATCGTGGCCATCAGTATTGATCTGTTGTTGATCAGTATCGATGCGATTTTGATGAGCAATTTTAGCAGTCATGTCGCAGAGTGGCTGCGCATCAGTGAGGCGCTGCTTTGGTATCAAAACACCTTACACGACCCCTTGCGTACCGCTGGTGGGTTTTTTACGATATTTTTGATCGCAGAGCTGTTGCTACGCTGGGCAATTGCAATCAAAGACAACGTATATTATCGCTGGTTCTTTTTTCCTTTTGTGCATTGGTATGAAGTGCTTGGCTGTTTTCCGCAGCTGCGCGCGCTGCGCTTGTTTCGTGCTGTCATCATTGGCCGCCGTCTGTATCAGCTTGGCTATCAAGTACTGCCGCAGCCTTGGATCAATCGCATCAAGTTTTATATTGACCTCTTATTAGAAGAGCTGTCTGATCGCGTGATACTGACCACCATCCAAAACTTTCGGCAGCAGCTGACCAATCCTGAAACACACAAATCCTTTATCGAGTCCACGATAGCGCGCAATCGTCGTGAGATAGAAGCTGCGGTACTCTCCGTGCTGCGCACAGAGCTGGTGCCCAAACTACAGGCACTGACTGCAGCCTCAGGCGGCGGCAGCATACTCGCCCGTGAGATGGGCGGCGCCATCGAAGAAGGCTTGGCCAATACGCCTGAGCTGCGTCGTTATCTGCGCATGATACCCATCGCTGGCAGCCTGATTGAGTCGCAGCTACAGCATGTCGGGCACAATATTGGGGAAAACGTCGTGTACGCTCTCAATAAACGTCTGCTAGACCCTGAACGCTTAGATGAGTTGATGGTGGCCATTGCCAGTGGTATTGCGCAAATAGACACCGACAACAGCGCACTGGACACTTTAATCTCTAGTATTATCGACGACAGTTTGACGGAGTTTGAAGCACAGGTAAAAGTCCAGCAGTGGAAACATCAAGACATGCTCAACCTTTGAGCGATACATTTGACCATCAGCCCAATGCCAGATAAAGACTGGTATCACACAGCATCACTGAGTCATACAGCGTATGACACGACAATACATAGTACGGTAAAGACAGCGACAAGATTATCTCTTGAGGATTGATATATGACAGTTTTAGATAATGGCACCCAAGGCCCAAGCGCCGCACCAGCGTTGGCGTTTTATGGCAAGATGCTGACCTTTTCGCGTTTGCAGTTTGGCACAGATGATCTCAGTGCTATCGAAGCTCAGCTTGCAGCCACACTCAGCGGTAAATCGAGCAATATCCCAGTCCTTATCGATAGCGAGGTCGAGCAGGATCTCTCTGCTTTGGTAGAGCTGCTATGGTCGTGGGGACTACAGCCCATCGGTGTCGTCACAGGTTTGCTGGATGCACAGGCGCGTGAGCTTCGTTTGGCCATTTTTCCTGCTGATGGCAAGCGTATTGAGCGCATCTTACCGACCAAAAAACCAGCGACCCAGCGTCAGCAAGTCACCGCAGACCAACCTGCTGAATCAAGCGCGGCCAGCAGTCCAGAAGACAACGCCGCGACAGATAGCACCGCTACCACTGAGACAACGCTCGCTGATGTTGCCGCTGAGACATTGGTTAGCGCTGAGCAAATCACCAGCCTTATTTATGACCAAATGCTACGCTCAGGCCAAAGCCTCAATCATGTGGGCGGCGATTTGATTTTGACTAATAGCGTCAATAGCGGCGCTGAAGCCATCACTGACAACAGCCTACACGTATATGGGCGTGCGCAAGGCCGTCTCGTAGCAGGTGCCACCGGCGACAAAGACGCGCGTATCTTCTGTCAAGTCTTTAACCCCTCATTGGTATCGGTCGCTGGCACTTACTGCCTGCGCGACAACCTACCTGAGCACGTGATCGACAAATCAGTACAAGTGCGGTTTGTCGAAGGAGAAGGTTTAGTATTTACAGTCATGGATGATGTATAGCGCTAGTAGACAAAAATGCCAGCCGCAATACCAGCAGCTCTGGCTTGTAAACGTCCGCGCAAATAAAAACATGGCTGGCGACAAATAATGCTACGATATTGGCAGTCTCGCTATAGATAATGACCGCTTTAATAGTACTGTAAGTTTATTTAACAAAACTGCTCTATGATGAATTGCTGGCTCTGCCACTATTTACCCTATTCATCAGCGCTCGTTATATCATCTATTAAGGCGTTTATGTTACGCCGGTCTATAGGCTATAGAGAGGTGCCATAGCACGAGTCATACTGGTATTGATGTTGGTATTGAACTCGGTATCGTCGTTTAGATATAAATACACTGGCATCTGATGGTGTGCAGGGCGACTGATACAGATTATTTACTGCCGTATAGACCTGCTATAAATTTTTGTTTATTTATGCTAGGCTACTTTCGCAGGTAGTGCTTATATTTACAGTGAACGATATAAGCGTGCGCTATTTTTTATAATAGATATCCCATTGATTCATAGGAGTGTGCCATTGTGGCGAAGATAGTTGTCATCACTTCAGGTAAAGGCGGCGTGGGCAAAACCACGACAAGTGCCTCTTTTGCCGCCGGTTTAGCATTGCGTGGTTATAAGACGGTCGTTATCGATTTTGATGTGGGTCTACGTAATCTAGACTTAATCATGGGTTGTGAAAATCGAATCGTGTACGACTTTGTCGATGTGATCAACGGCAATGCCCGTTTATCGCAAGCGCTTGTCAAAGACAAACAGCTTGAAAACTTGTATATCCTTCCTGCCAGTCAAACACGTGATAAAGACGCTCTGACAGATGAGGGCGTGAGCGAGGTCATGTCTGAGCTGTCTAAGCAGTTTGACTATATCATCTGCGACTCGCCTGCTGGTATCGAGCGCGGCGCGCAGCTGGCCATGTATCATGCTGATGAAGCCATCATCGTCACCAACCCTGAGATTTCCTCGGTTCGTGACTCAGATCGCATTATTGGTATTTTGCAAAGCCAAACAAAGAAAGTTGCAGAAAACCAAGGCTCCGTCCGTGAGCATTTGGTCATCACGCGCTACAATCCTGAACGTGCAGCAGCAAATGAGATGATGGACATTGACACCATCTCTAATGATATTTTAAAAGTACCATTGCTCGGTGTGGTGCCAGAAAGCCACTCCGTCTTAGAAGCCTCTAACCATGGTGAGCCTGTGATTCATTATGGCGATTCGGTTGCTGGTCAATGTTATGATGACATCGTTGCCCGCTTTTTGGGTGAAGAGCGTCCGCTGCGTCATATCGATGTGAAGAAAAAGAGTCTACTACAGCGCTGGTTTGGGAGTTAATAATGAGTAAGAAAAAAGGATTTTGGAGTAGCCTATTTGGTACTGATGACAGCAGTAGTGCTGGTAGCGCCAACCTAGCCACTGAGCGTCTTAAGGTCATCGTTGCAAGCGAAAACCGCCTAAACAGTCGTCTCACCGTCGATCGCATCGAAAAAATGAAGCGTGAAATACTAGAGGTGGTCAATAAATACGTCAATGGTGTACAGATTGATGATGTCAATATCAATCATCGCTCCGAAGACAGCTTAGACGTCTTAGAAATGAACATCAATTTGCCTGAGCACAAAAGATAAGTCTAGCAATACAGCGCCTCTTATCAGCGATTTTGTGACGCATACGAAAAAGCCCTAAGCATCTTACTTAGGGCTTTTCTATGTGGCAATCTGATGGGTGACTTTTAGCAAGTGATATGAACATTACTCATATGAGACGGGCTTCTATTATACCTCGATGCGTCAGTCCATCGCCTACGCCGCATACGCTTAATATCGATGCTCAGTGCGCTTATTTCATACGAGCGAGCAGGTTGTCTTTTTTGACAAACTGATGATACAACGCTGCAGCGATATGCAGCAATGTAAAGCCGATAATCATCGGCCAAATGATATCGGTATGCATGTCATTAAAAAAACGCGCCAAGCTTCTATCTGGTGTGACAAATACTGGAATCTGAAACAAACCAAAAATATCTACCGGTCTGCCACCATATACAGACATCAACAAACCCGCCAACGGCATCGCGATCAATGTGGCATACAAGGCAAAGTGCGACAGTTTAGAGACCCACAACTGCCAAGCTGGCATGGGCAGTGCTGGCGGCGCTTTGGTAAAAACACGGTTAATCACCCGCGCGATCATCCAAAACAATAAACTGACCCCAAACGCCTTATGCAAGCCGATATAAAGATTGCTATCGAGGTTTTCGTATAACAATATCAGAATCCAAGTGATTAGCAACAAAACCGCACTAATCCAATGAAACACGCGACTAGTGACTGACCACTTGGACATATTTGACTGTGTGTTATTCATGAGCTGCTCTATTATCCTTATCGCTATTTATGACAGTGATTGGTTGGCAATGCACACAAGGAAAATAAATAGCCGTAGGTTTCGTATCTATTTTAAAACAGATTAACGATACCAACCGAACGCTAGCTGTCCATCTCAACCAACTGATGCGCGATTTTTTCTAAATCAGGCACCACATAAACGGTGTCCTCAATCATCACCGTTTGAAAAAGGTAGGATAGCATACCCTCTGCCGTAAAGCGTCCCTCAGCGGTAATTTTATCCGTGCTGTCAGAGTCGGCAAAATACGCCTGCCTATCTGTATCTTTCACATCAGAGATACCCACTTGGCGCTGATACAATTGACCTGACGTCTGGAGCGCCATGCGGTGCTCTATGGTGTTACCTTCTAGTATAATCATCTTATCAGGCGTTTGTTCTTGCGTGAGCAGATCAAACACAGGCAATACTTGCTGCTGCCAATGATAGCTGGAGGCGCGCTCATGCGTGTCCTCAATGCTCAAAATCAGACCGCTTGGAATAATCCAATCAGGCTGATTAAAAGCGGGAATAAAAGTGACATCCAGCATACCGTGGTTTGTGGTCAGCAAGCTGACTGCTTCAAACGAGTGTCGTAAAATTTGTTTCATACATCGCTCACAGTAAGTTAACGCAAAGAGGCCGTCGCCTTTTCACCAATATAGTCGGTAAGTTTTTGTGCCAATTGAACAGGGCTGCCGACAAAATCACAATAACCTGAATCAATGATGGCTTGTGGTTGGCTCGGACAAGCACTCAAGCTTGGCTCTTGTGCCCATAATTGGCTGTCATTATCTTGAATAAGATCCAAGTATTGCGAGCCATCATCACCCATACCTGAAAATATGATGTTGATAAGCTCACTGCCGTACACATCGCTGGTGTTTTTTAAAATCTGGCCAATAGCTGGTTTGTATTCACCATCCCAAGGCTGTTCTAGCAGTATCACCCGCCCAGTAGAGTCACAGACTATCTGCTTGTCTATAGGGGCTATCAGACATTGACCAGCTCGCAGACGCTGCGATGAGGTGATGACCTGACAGCGCCACTCGTTGTGGCGATTTAAAATACGGGGCAGCGTACCAATCATGGTTTGGTTAAAATGATGCGCGAGTAAAATACAAATCGGTAGCGTGGGCGATAAGTTATCCAAAAACTCTTTTACCGCGCTCGGCCCGCCCATAGAGGCACCCAAAAACACCACATAATGCCAGTCGTTATCAGTATCATCGCTTTTATAGACAGGCGTATGCACCAACACGGGCAGTGCCAGCATCTGCGCCAGCTTACGCTTTAGTTTACGCTGCCATTTAGCATACAGCTGCGCTTCATTGAGATAAGGGGCTTGACTAAATCCCACCAGCACGGCGGCAGGTTTGGAGGCAGCCGTCACCGTCGCCATATCATCGTCATAGTCGCTATCGATCAGCCAAATGTCTATTTCGGCCTCAAAAAGTGCGGTTTTTTTTTGTAATTGCGCACGCGACACACAGTCTATCAGCGCAAAACCGCAGCTACGAACTGTGTCTGAAAACGCCATGCGCTGATGATGGTCTTCGGCCACCACCAGCACCTTTATATTTGCTTTTGTCTTCCCTGTTAGTGCCAAAATACCTGCATTATCCTTCATAAGTTAAGCTGACCTCATCACCCAGAAGTTTCTGGATTTTATCGAGCAGCTGTTTTTCTTGGAACGGTTTGCCCATATAGTCATTTACTCCAATCTCTAAGGCGCGCTGACGATGCTTTTCACCAGTACGCGAGGTGATCATAATGATTGGAATATGCTGTAAGCGCTGATTGTTTCTGACTTGCGTTGCCACCTCAAAGCCATCCATCCGCGGCATCTCAATATCGAGCAATATCATATCTGGCGTGGTTTCTTGTAGTATTTCGATAGCATCGATACCATCTTTGGCAAGCGCCACATTGAAGCCTTGACGCTCTAAGAAGCGAGAGGTCACTTTACGTACCGTGACTGAGTCATCCACCACCAGTACCGTCGGTTTTGACTGAGTGACGCTAGGCTTGGTCACGTTTTTGACTCTTGGCGCATTTCGCATTAGGGCAATCAAGTCCAAAATCGGCATGACCGAGCCATCACCCATGATGGTCGCCGCCGAAATGCCTGAGAGGTTGGATAGCTGCTGTCCCAATGGTTTGACGACCACTTCAATACGTGAGCCTGCAATCTGATCGACCTGTAAGGCGATGTTTTGTCCCGTGCGGTTTTTGATGATGATCAGTGGTAGGCTAGTGTTGGTATTGACCATCAGCTCGTTGAGCTTATTACCCGAGAGAATCTCGTTGAGATAACGTACGCGGTAATCATTCCCTTCAAACGCTAACGTGGCGTCGTTGGACTGATAATACTCATAAAGTTTTTCTGGGTTGATACGCACCACACGCTCGATCTGTACCAGTGGAATAGCATAGTAGCGATCGGCTGCACGTACGACCAGCGCATCAGACACTGCAACTGTCAGTGGTAAGCGCATGGTAAAGCGTGACCCTTTGCCCAGCTCCGACACCACAGTGACCGCCCCGCCCAACTGGCGAATCTCACTGATCACTACATCCATACCAACGCCGCGGCCTGAGATTTGCGTCACTTGCTTACTGGTACTCAAGCCGGCATTAAAGATATATTGCATGATATCGACATCATTCAGGCTATCGTCATTGGCATCGATAAGGCCTTGAGAGATGGCTTTGTTGCGTACGGCTTCTACATCGATACCGCGGCCATCATCCGATAACTGAATGACGACTTCACTCCCTTCGCGGTGCACCTCTAAAGTGATATGACCGCTACGCTCTTTGCCTGCTTTGAGTCGAGCCGAGGTGTTTTCGATACCGTGGTCGACAGCGTTTCGCAGCATATGCTCAAGCGGTGAGGTAATCCGCTCCAAAATGGTTCTATCCATCTCATCATCAGCATTGATAATGTTCAATTCTACAGATTTATTAAGCTCGTTTGCAGTCTGACGAACGATACGCTCCAGACGCGGGGTCAAGCGCGTAAACGGCACCATACGCGAGTTCATCAAACCGTCCTGTAGCTCGGTTTGTGTACGTGCCAGCTGCAGCAGCAAGCTTTCGCTATCACGGGTTTTTTCTAATAAAGTGTGGTTGATATCGACCAAATCCGAGGCCGACTCTGACAATGATTTGGACAACTGATTGAGTGACGAGTACTGATCCATCTCCAATGGATCAAAACCTTCATTATTAATCAGCTCGTCATCGATTTGCGACAGTATCTGTGCTTCAAGTTCCGTCTCCATACGGCGCAGCTGATCGGCCAAACGCTGTACGGTAATGCCCATCTCTTCGATACTGTTGGTCAAGCTGCTCATACCCATATCGATACGAGCACGGTTGATCGCAGACTCACCCGATAGGTTGATCATATGCTCAATCAAGCCACCTGAGATACGAATCATCTCATTGCTGCTGGCGCTCTGCTCTTCCTCATCGGTCTCTGCAAACATCGACGGCATCTGACTGATGTCTTTTTCTAGATATTGTGAATCCTGTGCTTCTTTTGCCAGCAAGATCGCTGTACGCTGTGCTTGCAGCGACTCTTTTGGTACTTGTTTTAGGCTATTAGGGTTTTTACCAAACTGCTGTAGCGCTTCAATCAGTAGCGTCGGCGTTGGCGGGTTGACCTGTAGACCTAGCATAAATACCGCATCTGCCAGCCAGTCGTGACACGCAACGATCAATGCTTGAGCTTTTTCGGTTGCAGGACGGCGACGGCTAGCAAAGTTTTTATACGTCGCTTCTAACTCATAAGCCAAGTCAGCGATGCCGCTGGCGCCGACCATTTTGGCACCACTTGTGATGGTGTGCAAATCACGCTGTAGCGACTGTAACGCCACGGTGTCTTCTGCATCTTGCAAAAATACTTGCAGGTGTCGGTTTTGGTTGGTCAGCTCTTCTGCTTCTTCTAAAAACACTGCCAAAAGATCAGGATCAGGCAAACCATTGGCCCATGATTGCTTGATCATGGTATCTAAGCTGACCGTGTCTGCTACTTCATGGCTCTGCTGGGTATTGTCAGCCTGTGCTTGGGTGTCGGCGTCGAAGTGGTTGGTCGGTGCTGGTATGATCAGCTCAACCACCGCTGGCAATGTGTCTGCTTTTTCAAACTGTTGTAACTGTTCAATCAATTCTGTAGCAAAAAACGACTGCTGATGACGAACGATATGCGTGACTTGCAATGACATGGTGTCCTGCACCACTTGCATAATCTTTAGCCACTGCGCGGTTGGTGTTTTCCTGTTTTCTACAAAGGCTTCATAAATGCTCTCCGCCTCGTGGGTCAGGTCGCCAATACTGCTAATGCCCGCCATTCTTGCGCCACCTTTGATGGTGTGTAGGTGCCGCTGCAATACTTTAAGCGCGTTGATATTGGTGATATCGGCACGCCACTTACTAAAGCTTTCATCCAGCGCGTCATCTAGCTCTTGCGCTTCTTCTAAGAAAATCTCAAGCAGCTCTACATCGGTATCGATCGACTCAAGCTGCAGCTCGGGTGCAGCAACCGTGCGAACCATCGACTCGGCATCATCGCCGTCATCGAAGCCAGCAAGCGCCTGCAACTCATGTAGCACTTGCGGGTCGACTTTTAGTGAAGTGCTGCCAGCGAGTGCATCAAACAAGCCGACCAATTGCGCGTGGCCAGCGAGTAATACCGCCTGCACCTCTGCTTGTTTTGCCGATTCTGGATGCCGCTGTAGATAAGCATAAGCGTGCGCCAAACCGCCAAGGATGGCAGTGAATTTTGGAAATTCTTGGGCTTTATTGGTGAGATGTTTGATTTGGCTAAGTTGCTGCTCTATATAGCGCTGAGCCTGCGAGATATCCCCCTGACTTAGCGCCTCCTCTAGCTCCCACTCAGCGTCTAATAACTCATCAATATTGTCATCCAACAACTGCTCAATCGTTGGCTTATTGTCGGAGGCCGTCTGATCGTCATGGATGAGATACTGCTCACCAAGCATGGCTTGCAATGACGCAATATCTTGCTGGCTTTGGGCATCTTCCACCGAGACATCAGGTTGTTGGACGTTTTGCTTATAATTCGTTAGATAGCCATTGATCAGCATAGCTGACCGTGCCAACGCCTCTAAATGCAGCGGCGTCATCGCGGTATCTTGCTGTTGTAGCAACTCTAAACTATGCTCTATCGTCGCACTCACGTCACTGATCGCCGCTAACGCACTAGAGCCTGATGCGCCGCGCAGCGTATGAAAGGCTCGTACAATCTCATCGGTCACCTCAATCTGAGGCTGATCTCGATGCGTGGCAACAAACTGCTCAATGTCTTGTAATAACGCTTCGGCTTCATCGATGAAAATCTCACAGAAGGCTTGCTCTTCTTCGCTCTGCGGCGTCAAAATCACCGGTGCTTCTGCCATCATCTCATTGACAGAGGTGAGCGACTGCAAGGTGCTATCTATCTCTATGGCCGCTACAGCGTCCCTTACCTCGCTGTCATCACTGTCATTACTGTCATCACTACCTTCATAGTCGCTCGCAGCCTCAATCTCATCGGCATCAGTCTCATCCCACCGCTCTGAAGCTAAAGCCAAGTCGTCTTTGTGAATATCAGACGCAGGCGTACTGCCCGTTTGCGCCAGTAAGGCTGGGTAACTAAAGTCCTGAGATTTTTGTTTGCTATAGGCGTTTGCACAGGCAATCCATAACGGTATCAGTGCTGGATACTCTTCACCACCTTGCTCAAAGGTAGCGAGCATCGCTGGGTAAGCGGCTAATACATCAGCCATTAGCTGAATGATATCTGCTGTCACCTCAATACTGCGATCCAGTACACGATTGAGCATATTTTCAATGGCCCAAGCCAGCTCAGCGCTATAGTTGGCCCCGACCATGCGGCCTGAGCCTTTTAGGGTATGGAAGCCACGGCGAATATCTGTCAAGGCATCTAGGTCAGTAGGAGACATGCGCCAGTTTTCATACAAAGGCACGATTTCGCTCAATACCTCATCGGCCTCTTCGATAAATATCTCTTTAATATCAGGGTCTGCATCATTGACATCGGCTGGTAGCTGCTCAGTATCTGGCATAAAGGGCGCAAGCACTGCTGGAACCTCAAGATCAAACAAAGACACCGTTTCGCCGCGCGCTTCAGTATCGGCTATATCCATACCGTTCTCATCAGACGCAGCGGCATCATTACTCTGTGATGCAGCGACGTCAGCTGCCGCGCGCGCTTCATCAGCCAGCATTTCCGTCTCAGTCACTGACTCGGTGTCAGAGATGGCCAATGCAGACTCGCTCTCGGCCAATCCAGCGTCGATAGGCTGTCCGCTCAATAGGTTACGGCTTTGCAAAATTGTCATAGCAGGATCCACGCTTGGCGGCCGTTTTGCTTGAAAGTCGGCGACGAGAGTGGGCAGATGCGTTGTGGTTTGCGTGACCAGTGTTACCACGTCTTCGGTGACGGGCAAGGTTTTGTCCAACAATCGATTCAGCAAGTTTTCGATAGACCAAGCCATCTCACTGATACTAAAAGCCCCCACCATGCGCCCTGAGCCTTTTAGAGTATGAAAACCTCTACGCACTTCTGTCAAGGGTGTCAAATCCTGTGAGTCTTGCTGCCAAATAGGCAAAAAGTCTTTTAAATCAGCGATCACTTCTGTGACTTCTTCGATAAATATCTCACGGATATCAGCATCTGCCTCAAAGCTATCAGGCTGCAGCTGCGTGCGAGCCTCGGCCAATGCTTCACTATCCTTATGCGTAGCACTGTCATCGTGCACGTTGTCATCGTGCACGTTGTCATCGTGCACGTTGTCATCACGCATGTTGTCATCCTCTAGCGCATCATCGGATGGCTGAGCAGATAGATCATGACTGGCAGGAGCAATCTCACCGCTGTCATCATAGCGCAGCACGTCAGTTGCGGCAGGTGTCTGGGTATGAAAAGTATCACTAACCATCTCTGGTGCCTCAATATAAGCATCAAGCAGTGCTTCTGCTCTGGCCGTATGCTCACTTGCGAGCGTTAATAGTTGCTGATCAAAAACCTGCTGAGCCAGATAATCTAACAACAGCTCGATTGACGTCAGTGCTTCCGCCAAGGCTTGCGTCACATCCCAACTCAGCACATCAATCTCGTGCGTTTTTAGCTGGCTAAAGATATGCGCGATCTGATCAGTGGTTTGGCAGATCGTTGGCAACCCCATATCATCAAAGGCTTGACCGATTTTTGCAAAGTCAGCAGTCGTCGGTAGCAGCTGCACTTCTTGACGCTGTATATACTCATTAAAGCTTTGTTTGACGTCTTCGACAGCGATGCGCAGCTCACGCAGCTCTTCACCCGCCGACACAGCATCAGCACTTGTGACGGGTTGCTCGTTGGCACTGGCAAGTACATCAGAAAAAGGAACAAACGCGGCGGCCTCACCAATCTTTTGCGAGATCACTTGCTCCGTATTGTAAATGGCGCTGTATAGCTCTTGCAGCTTTTGTTCAATTTGCCATTGTACTTGGGTCAGCGCCGCTTCAGACGCCAGCGCCTGCTCTATCTCGGTCAGTATTTCTGCCACTTGTGCGGCATAGTACGTCCAACCACGCCCCTCCAGCTGGGCTTGTATCTTTTGCAGCGGATATAAAAGTGTGGTTGGCTTGTCTAAATGAAAAACCAAAGTCTCAAGTTCACTCAATATACGCGGTAAAAAACGCGACTCTACCGCCGAGCTTTGGGGCAAGTTGCTCAGTAGCGACTGCGTATTGTCACTGCTTTGGTCGAGACCACTTAGCTCGATATAAATATTGGTTATAAGGCTGTTGATGACACTTGGCACAGGCGGTGTTTGCTGTACAAAAGCGTCAATGATCTGCTCAAGCTCGCTTAACAGAGGGGCATACTGCTTAGGCAACGGAGCGGTATTTTGCGCAAGCTCACTAAACCACAGCTCAGTCAAGTACCAGAGCCGCTGCAAATTTTCCTCTTGGCTCGTCTGCCGCAGGTATTGGCTGACTTTCTCTAGCGGGGTTAATAACGGCGGCTGATTACTATTAGCACTTAACAGCACCTGTACTTTTTGTCGCCAGACGAGCAACAACTGCTGGTATTGCTGCTCGTCTAGATGCTCGGTGACGTCATCTGTTCGCACTGGTACGGCCAGCTCAAACCCAGCCACAGCCGCATCTGTGTCAGTTTTTTGATGCAATGCGCCCTGCTGAATAGCGCTGGATGCCAATGATGACCCACTAGCCGCTCCCAATTGCGTTAGCACCTCAAGCAGTTGCTCCGCGGCGGCCGTGATTGAAGCGGTATGGTGACTGCCGATGCGAGCATACTGATTTAGCGCTCGCTGCAACAATCGGTGCGCAAGCTGACCCACGCGGCGCGCCTCGCTAGCTAGGCCATCGCGGCCACCAACTTCTGCTAATGCGCTGAGCTTGTATGCCAGATCTGCCAATGCCGGTAGATTGCTCATGATGAGCGCGCCACCGAGCTGATGATAGGGCACGACCATGTGCTCATAATTGATGGGATCAGCGTCTAATTGCCAGCCATCCGATACCTGTGATAATTGCTGATTAAATAGAGGGAGCAACCACTCAAGCGTCACTATGTCATTGGGCTGGTTTTTCATAGGGTCATCCTAACTCGTCTAGGCACTAATTTTGCCACTCATGAAGGCACGGGGTTTAAGTGTTGGTCTTTTGCCACACATTAACCTGTGGGTGCGCAATACGGCGCATATTTGCAGGACGCCAAAACAGCGCCTCACCCGGAGCCAATACAATGTATCCACCGGGAGCACACTGCGCTGACAGCCGCGCCAAAATATCACGCTGATCAAATTTGCGAAAATACAGCAGCATGTTTTGGCAAATAATCACCTGCTGCAGATGTGGCGTGGGTGGTTGCTGCTCGATAATATTATGTAAAGCAAAGCTTACGTGTGATTGCAGCGTTGGGGCAACTTGCCACGATGCCTGTAGCGCTGTAGCAGGCATCGCGGTATCTGCCAAGCTCGATGTAGGCGTTGGGTGGTTTGCTGACAACGGATACACATACGGCTGACAGTGCTGCGGAATCAAAGCCTGCTGACGTTTGTCATATTGCGCCAACCGTGCTTTCGCCAGTGCTTGTTCACTAACGTCAGTGCCTAATATCACAAACCTCGTCAGCTGCTGCGCCGCCAGACTCATGGCCAGCGACCACACCTCTTGCCCACCGGCACAGCCCACACTCCAAATACGAAACAACTTATCTACGCCGCTTACCCCATCAGCACTTATCCTATCAGCACTTATCCTATCGGCGTTTAGGGCTAGGCTTTGATGCTCGGCGGCGCACTGGGTCACAAAATCTATCGAAGGCTGATGTCGAAAAAAACGGCTTTCGTGGATAAGTACTTTGTCCAGCAGCTGTTGACGCAGCGCATTGCTTTTGGGCAGCTGATACCATAGCTGCTTGACGCTTAAGCCATGCGACTGGGCGGTATGGTCAATCGCATTTTTTAACCATTTTAGCTGGACATCTGGTAGTACAAAGCCCGTTTCGAGCTCTATATACCGCTGCCATTGCTGCGCATCAAAATGATCGTTTTGCATTACCGTCTTACCCAGCGCAGCGCTGCTTGCGTTAACAAAGCTGCGGGTTGGTTGATTAAGATCGTCCACATGACCTGCTATCATTGTTATGCACCGTTACTGCACCTGTTTGCCGAATCAGGCTCTGGCACCAAATACTTATCAGACGCTCTCTGATAAGGCCTCTTCAGACTCTAGCGTATCAGCGTCCAACAACTCATCATCATTTGAGATTTTAAACCCAGTGACGGACTCTTGTAGTGCGGCTGCCATCTCACTCAGCTCACCGATAGAACGCGCGGTCGCCATGGTACCTGATGAGGTCTGTGACGTGATGTCTTGAATGACGTTCATGGTGTGTGAAATATGGCCTGCAGATTCAGCTTGCTGCAATGCCGCGTTTGAGATGTTTTGGATCAAATCAGCGAGCGTGTTTGAAACGCTTTGCACTTCTTCTAGTGCCTCACCGGCGTCTTTTGCCAGACGTGCACCGCGTACGACTTCAGAGGTCGTTGATTCCATCGAAACGACCGCCTCATTTGTATCTGCCTGAATGGTTTTTACCAGTGTTTCGATCTGCTTGGTCGCATTGGCTGAACGCTCAGCGAGGCGCTGAACTTCGTCAGCAACAACCGCAAAGCCTCGGCCTGCCTCACCTGCCATCGACGCCTGAATGGCCGCGTTCAAGGCCAAAACGTTGGTCTGATCGGCAATATCATTAATCAAGCTAACGATATCGCCAATCTCTTGTGACGACTCACCCAAGCGCTTGATACGCTTTGAGGTTTCTTGAATCTGATCACGAATCACGTTCATACCTTCGATAGAGCGCTGTACCACCTCGGCTCCGTTATAGGCAATGGCAACTGAGCGCTGGGCTACGGTCGCTGACTCTGAGGCGTTGTTAGACACTTGGTCAATCGACACCGTCATCTCATTAATCGCCGCCGACACGCCAGCGATCTCTTGTGCTTGGTGCTCAGAGGCTTCGGCCAGCTCTACAGCGTTCATCTGTGTTTGCTCTGATGATTGCGAGACGCGCTCAGCGGTACTGTTAATGACCAGTACCAGCTGACGCAGCTGGTCGATGGCAAAGTTGACTGAGTCGGCAATCGCCCCTGTAAAGTCTTCTGATACAGTCGCATTGACGGTCAAATCCCCTTCTGCCAAGTCGCCTAGCTCATCGAGTAGACGCAAAATAGCGATCTGGTTACGCTCGTTTTCTTCTTGGATTTGACGAGCACGCTCAGACTCCGCCTCGGCTTCTTGACGGCGACGTAGGGTTTCTTTTTCGATCAAGATGCGCTCTGAGCCGCCCCGTTGTTTTAGGATTTTATATAGGGCAAAGAAAATACCTAGCATGCCTATGATCAAGACCACCACAGGCAGAATGACCGATTGATTAAAGTTAGAGAAATACTGACTCACTGACGATACAGAGTTGCCTAGCCAAATCAAACAAGCCACGCTTATCGCCACAAACAGAACCAGCAATAAATTCCATTCACTATAGGCATCTTTGCCATCCGCTGTGGTTTTGGGCGTACCAGCTACAGGTTTTTTTATAACATCACTCATCTTACGTATTCCTTTCAAACAATCGTCAAAGTCTTATCGTGACTGACTTTGACAATCTTATTGTTATCAAAACAACGATCAACAAAGCCTGTATGAATGCTGACATCCAACCGCATCATGTCAGTCGCTAATCCTCTGTCTTTATGAATGAGACAGATTCTGTATTATCGACAGTTATATTGCCGCATCGCTGTACTGCAAATCCTGCGCTAGTAAGCTTGGCATGAAAATATACCAATCTTGCTCATTTTTATAAAACTTACCGTGATTATAAGGCGCAAATGGTGAGCTTGGCTCGATGGCCTCGGCGCGATATTGGTCACTGGTAAACTGCTCAATACCGATCACCTGATCGACGAGCAAACCTGAAAACAGGTTGTCGTGATCGATGACAATGACCTTGCGCTGACTCATTTGCGCCACACGGCTAGGTACTTGTAAAAACTGTGACAAATCCGTGATCGGTAATAAACGACCACGGATATTGGCAATACCTAGCATCCAAGGCTTCACTAAGGGTAAGCTGGTATATTCTGGCATGGCCAACACCTCCGATACCTGACCCATTGGCGCCACCAAACGCTGTCCGCCAATCTCAAATACCACACCTTGCCAGTCATATTCTTGCCCACTGCGGCGACCACTTTTGCGCGCGCGTGCCAGATCTGCTAGACGCAGAAGCTCAATAAACCCTTTGGAAGCCACAAGCTACTCCATTACTCGACGAATGATATTGACCAAGCTGCTCTCGTCAATGGGTTTGTTCATATACTCTTTAGCGCCTTGACGCTTACCCCATACACGGTCTGTTTCTTGGTTTTTGGTACTGATCATGATCACTGGGATATGGGCGGTGGTTTTGCCGCGGGTGATCTTGCGTGTCGCCTGAAAACCATTCATCTCTGGCATCACCACATCCATCAAAATCACATCTGGCAGATGATCTGCTGCCATCTGACAGCCCTGCTCCCCATTGGTCGCCTCCAACACTTGGAAATTGTTTTTGGAGAGCATGTCGCGAAATTTCGCCATTTCAGATGGCGAGTCGTCAATGACTAAGACGGTAGTCATAGGATTTTCCTTTATTTACGAAGATATCCATTTGGATATTCAAATATATTATAAAGACCAACTGCTAAAGCCTGTGCCCCAAATACTCATGATCACACGCCTCTCACCGCAGTGGTTACTCGTTGTCAAGCGGCTAGCAACAGCCGTACGTGATATCAAAACCTGCACAAAATATGCCACGCTCAAAGATAGTCTGGCACATTTATTTTGACCCTTTGTCTAGCGATATTGGTTGATCGCGTCAAACAGCTCGTCTTTACTAAAGGGCTTGGTCAGATACTCATCAGAGCCAACGATACGGCCGCGTGCTTTATCAAATAAACCGTCTTTAGATGACAACATGATTACAGGCTTATCGGCATAATCAGGGTTGTTTTTGATCAAAGCACAGGTTTGATAACCATCTAAACGTGGCATCATAATATCCACAAAAATAATATCGGGATTGTTATCGACAATCTTTGCAAGTGCATCAAAGCCATCAATAGCAGTTACAACTTCGCAGCCCGCCTTTTGTAACAAGGTTTCTGCAGTACGGCGAATGGTTTTGGAATCATCAATCACCATCACTTTTAAGCCATCAAAATTATTTTCCATTCTCATTGTCCTATGAACGACTATGGGTTTGTCACGCGATCTATCAACACAGCTGTTAAGGTATTCTCAATTGATCATTTATTGATTATGGGCTTGAGACGACCTCTGCCATCTATCTATATCGTAGCGGACCTATCTTTTCTTTTATGAGTATCTGGCTTTTATCAGTCCTGAGCAAAAGTAGCCCCGCCATCTGGGTCATGATAGGCAATTTATGAGGGCTGAATCGATTGACGCTCAATCCGGTGGCCAACCACCAACCACTGTGCTTAGTGTGTCGCCAGATAAAGGTATCTTAATGCATAAAAAACATTAAAGCACTTTGCCATAAACTATCGTCATCCTACTTTTTGATAAAAACAGGGCAAAAAATCCACCAACTTCATGATATTTCTGCATTATATAGAATCAACCACCACATTGCTGAATAATTTTCGATTGTGATAAAAATGTATCAATATATTTTGTTATGTTTGTTTTAGCACAGTTGTTCATGCAATTCCAGTGATTGACAAATTTATGTTCAGACTGACCAGTCTCCTAGCTAATAACTTAAATAGCTATCCAAATAATTACCTAAGTGGTTATCTAAATAGCTACCTATAGTCATACTCCAGTCATGCTTCTATCAGCAGGTTGTTAGCAGGTTGTATGGCTTAGCATTTGGCAGTCATGATTGCATGATGACCGCCAATGTTTGGTCACTGCACAATCAGCTAGCGTACAATCGTTTCACCTAATAGGATTTCACTATATAATAAAACGACGATTATAACGGTGACTGCTATGACAGCTTTTCAATGGTTTAAAAAAAGCCCGTACTTACTTAGCGTTTTGCTGCTGCTGGCTTGTCAGCCCTCCCCGCCTACCGATGAGCCTGTCACAGCCGAAAACAGTGAGACAGTAGATAACCCACTGATCATCAGTGATAGCACGGTGACGATGACGCCAGACCATATTCTAAGTATCAAACCATCGCGCTATCAACCCAGCCTCGGGCTACAGGGCAATATACAGCCGATCAAACAAAGTCAGTTTGTCGCCGCCCAGCCGCTGTATGTCGAACAAGTACTGGTCAGTGAAGGTCAGCAGGTCGAAAAAGACGCGCCTTTGCTTATCGTCCGACGGCTGGACATGACCAGTCAAACACCTCCCAAACGCTCAGATGAGATAAATACAGAGGCCGATGGCAACTCAGCACCGCAAACCAAAAATGCAGCAAAAGACCCAGCTACTGAAAAAACCTCACCTCGTCCGGAGCAGACAAAACAAGCCACCATAGAGGATGCGGCCTCCGAGCCATCAGCCATCGATAGCAAGTCTACCTCTGCTAGCCAAGCCACCTCCGACAGCAACCCTGCTTCAGCCAAGCTGCCGCGCCAAAACGACGCGGATGCAGACGCTGCGACAGACACACCGGACGACGCCTCAAAGCATTCGTCATACCAACTTATCACGGTGCGTGCCAGCTTCGCTGGGCGGGTCGCGCAGTTAAATGCCGCCGCAGGACAGCAGCTCGCTGCACGTACGTCCTTATTGCAGATCGCTGATGAGACCAAGCTATACTTTGTCGCAACCGTGCCTATTCAGGCAAAGTCGCAGCTATCGGTAGGACAAACGGTTAATTTTACAACCGCTGAGCTGACAGATCAGTTCACCGGTCAAGTCAGCAAACTGGTCGAAGCCCCGCACCCCAAAAAGCTGCTGGTCCATGTCAATGTGATCGATAACGAGAGCAGTCGCAAAAAACTGCTGCCTAAGATGCAGGTCACGGGGCGGGTCAACTATGGACAAATCGATGTCGGCACTATCGTGCCTAGACGCGCCTTACATGATGTGAACTTGACAGAATTGCATTCACCACCATATAAACCTCTAAGGCCATTGGCGGCAAATGTGTGGATCATCGGACAAGATCAGCGTCTGACGCGCCAGCCTGTAGAAGTGATCGAGTTTAACCCCACCACTCAGCAGTATCTGATCGCAGGCATCAGTAATGATAGCTTGATTTGCTTGGCCGATTTACCCCTTGATTCTAAAGGCAAAAAAGTCATTGTGTCCTAATAGCTTACGCTGGCAGTTACATTATGCAGAAACATTAACAAAGCTTGTCTTGTTTTGTCACAGCAAAATTAGGCACTATATCTTTATTATTAGCGGTCTTTATTATTAGCGCGTTTACAGCAAGCATACGTATTTAAGCGTATGTATATTTACGAGATAGTGCCTTTAAATAATGTCTTTAAATAGCACATAACACATTCAGACGTTTGGCATAACAGCGGTCGCATCTGATGTATTTATCAGAATGACTGTACAGAGCTGTATAAACGCCTGACCCATGATAACAACAACTAGAGGATAACCCATGAGTAAACAGATCTTATTAATAGAAGATGATCCAGATTTAGCAGAATTGATCAGTGACTATCTGACCATGAATTATTACGACGTGCATCACGCAGGGCTTGGTCAAGAAGGTCTTGACTTACTAGATACCAAAGAGCGCGATATCGATTTGGTGGTGCTTGATTTGATGCTGCCCGATATGGATGGTATGCAGGTCTGTCAAAAGATCCGTGGCAATAAAAACAACACGACCAATAAAGTACCTATTATCATGTTGACGGCCAAAGGCGATACCACAGATCGCGTGTTGGGCCTTGAGATGGGTGCCGATGACTATATCGCCAAGCCTTTTGAGCCGCGTGAGTTATTGGCTCGTATCCGCGCTGTGATTCGCCGCCATGAGCAGCCAAACCAAGCAGACAGCCAGTCAGATAGCTTGACGTTTGGCCGCTTAAGCGTATTTCCTGACAGTCATGAGGTGACGATTGATGATGAGCCTGTACGTTTGACCACGCATCAGTTTCAATTACTACACTACTTTGCCACGCATTCTGGTAAAGTACTCAATCGTGAGCAGCTCTGGCAGGCGATGCCAAATGATGACAGCTCAGACAATATCGACCGCGCCATTGATGTGCATATTTCACGTTTACGCGCCTTAATTGAAGACAACCCTCGCCAGCCCAAACGTATCATCACCGTACGCGGCGTCGGTTATCAATTTGCCACCGATCAGGTCTGATTGTTTGTTCATATTATGAGCGGCAGCACGCTATAAACGGCAGACTGTATGGTAGCCGTTTTGAATCGTTATAAACGTCTGATAATAGAGATGGTTTAATGCAGCACTTGGGTTTTCGCTCTTTATTTGCCAAGCTATTTGCCAGTGTGATGCTGGCGCTTATCTTATTTGCAGTGGCGATGGTGCTGTTGACCCAGCTGGTCCATGATAAAGATGCGGGAATTCGCTCAGAGGTATTGGCCACTCAGATCTTAGGGCAAATTGATCCTTTTTTGCATGAGCTAAATATCGCCATTAGCAAAGACAACCGTTTGCAGTCGCGGTTTATGCTGGCGGTCGTCAAAAAAAGCTTTGATATTTTTGATGAGTCTTTACAGGCTAAAATGGGTCTGTATGACAGCGATGGTCATTTGCTGATGCAAACCGATCACAGCGATTTGCCATTAGAGCTGCCGCCTACCCCATCTTTGTTATCACGCGTTTTCCCTTCTTTTTCTGATACCGCCACGACCCAGCAAGCACAAGTATATAGCAGCACAGGCTATACGCTGCTGTACGAATCGCGTTTACCGCCCAAAAAACCAGCCCTTTCTGCGGCATTGAACCTATTTACCGGCACCTTATTGCTGCTGCTTATCATGGCAGGGGTTTTGTGGATTATTGCTCGCACCATGACGTGGCGTATCAATCAAATGAGCCAGCAGATGACGCAGCTGGGTGATGGTGATTTTACCGTGCGAGTCAATGCGCGCGGTAATGATGAGATTGCTTCCTTGGCGCGCGGGTTTAACCAAGCGGCACAAAAAATCGAGCATTTGGTCGATGCCAATAACTTACTGCTGGCGCACGCCTCTCATGAGCTGCGCACACCCATCACGCGTATTCGCTTGCAGATTGAGATGATGGACATGCTGGCAGCCGCGCTGCCCTCTGATATCAAAGAAAAGTTTGATAAACGCGCCCAAGCCATCAATCGCGATTTGTCTGGGCTCAATGACCTGGTAGAAAGCATCTTGCTGGTCAGCCGCTTGGATGCAGGTCATGCGTTGCAGCAAGTAGAGCGCCTAGATCTATACGATCTCATCAATCAAGAGCGCCAACATTACCCTGAAGCGACGTTGATCGGCGAGCACATCGTCATCGATGGTCAGGCCTCTATGCTAACCCATTTGATTCGCAATCTATTGACCAATGCGATGCTACATGGGGTGCCGCCAGTGACCGTACTGCTATATGGCGTACAGACCATTGACGAGGCCGATAGCATCCCAGACTACCTGCTGCAAACCCTCATTTGCAGTAGTTTCGCCGACTATAATAGCTCAGACTTTGACTCCTATGATGAGACCGCGGCACCAACCCGAGAGGATGCGCGGGCGGCATCAGCGCAAGGCAACGATACCGCGCTCACAGATACCGCCGCGGCTGAAGCAGACATGACAGAGACGGTCATGGCCCTGCCTGCACCGCCTATCTACAAAAACGGCGAAACGCTCGTTGACGAGGCCGCTGTCGTTAATGAGGCAGATAATACTGATGCTACTCACACTGCGGTCGACACGACAAACGACAACGCTGCTGACCGTCCTAACCACGATGCAATACCAAGCTGCGAGACGCATCAGATTAAGACATCTGTAGTAGGGGCGGATGACACGCTTGCAACGGAGACGGATGATAACGCTCTCGCTTCGGCCAATAACCATACCGCTCTTAAACCAAAGGACGCGCGCGCATCGCTATCTGTGATGACAGACTATCAGCGCTTTACCTCTGAGTTTGCGGACAAAATCAAAAAAGTCATTTGGCGTGCGGTACCTGGGAGCGCGGCGCAGGCTGATAGTAACCAGCCCCCTCTCCTTGACGCGGCAGCAGCGGATAGTGACATTACAGTACAAAAAACCAAAGACAGTCTGATGAGCAAAGGTATCAATGCGCTAAAAAATGGCCACAGCCAAAAAAGCGCCATCGCCGATAGTACAGCCACTAGCGATGATAGCAAAAAGCCAAAAGACCAAAAAACCAGTAGCAAAAACGCGACGAAGCTTGACGGGGAGGCTATGGACGCGCCGCGCAAAGAAGGCTTGTTTACCAAGCATCTCAAAAAAACCAAAACAGAGCCTGAACGTCCTCTGCCCAAATACGCGGTACTGGCCGTCATCGACGAAGGAGCTGGCATCCCTGAAGAAAAGCGCGAAGAAGTGTTTAGCCCATTTGTGCGTTTGCAACAAAAAAACAAAGGCTCAGGGCTGGGGTTATCACTGGTATCACAAATCGTCACCGCGCATCAGGGCCGTATCATCACTGATACCATCAATGGCCATACAAGGTTTTTGGTCATACTGCCAGTCAAGCATAATCCGCACTATCATCCAAATGACTAGGACGTATTCTTATCTTGCTAGCGCAAACCCCTCTATTAAGTGTGCCGTCTTCTTGTCAAAAACCGCTCTTATTATCTGCCTCTTTTCCTCGCCTTCCCTGCCTAATCACTATTCATCATAAGCGGGTCGCGGATGCGCATATCCAAAGTACCCGACAATATGCTATATTAGCGCCCCTTATTATAGGGTTATGAACGGTTGTTTTTTTACCTCTTAGATGACGATAGAGGCAAAACAAGGCGTTTGTGACATTAAAAAAACCATTGAATTTTGAGCCCTCCATGAATGACATGATTGTCTTAAACGATGTGACCAAAAGTTTTTTAAGTGACCGCTCAATCAAAGACAAAGATGGCAAACCCCACTGGTTTACTGCTGTCGAGCCGACGTCACTGTCCATCCAGCAAGGTGAAATCTTTGGCCTAATGGGCTATTCAGGTGCCGGTAAATCCACCTTGTTGCGCCTGATCAATATGCTCGAGCGTCCAGATTCAGGTCAGGTCATCATCGATGGCACTGATTTGACCACCTTATCAGCCAGCGACCTACGAGTAGCACGCCACAATATCGGTATGATATTTCAACAGTTTAATCTCATGTCCAATCGCACCGTCTTTGACAACGTGGCCTTTAACCTGATGGTCGCAGGCTATCCGCGTCGTGATATTCATCAGCGTGTCATGGACTGCCTGGAGATTGTCGATCTGACTGATCGCGCCGGTCACTATCCAGCGCAGCTCTCAGGCGGCCAAAAGCAGCGCGTTGGTATCGCCCGCGCGATAGCGCCTAGTCCAAAGGTGCTACTGGCCGATGAGCCGACCAGTGCCCTCGATCCTGCGACAACTCGTAGCTTGCTCACCTGTCTGCATGATATCAACGAGCAGCTAGGCGTGACCATCGTCATCGTCACCCACGAGATGAGTGTGATTCGCAGGCTTTGCGACCGCGCCGCCTTATTACACCAAGGCAAGCTGCTTGAGGTTGCAGACGTAAGAGATGGTCTGATTCAGGCCACCACCCCGATTGGCCAAGGCTTAGTCGTTGAGGACTAATGAGGTAGGAGAAATAATATGTTAACTGGTACGGAACTATCCGCCTCGATCGACAAGCTGTTTGCGCTGCGTAAAGAGATTGTGACTGCGTTTATTGATACCTTTATCATGCTGGGTATCTCAACGACGGTTGCCATTTTGATCGGTGGGCTATTTGGAATATTCTTATTCTTATCCAGCGATAGACAGTTTTTGCAAAATAAAACACTATATGCTGTGTTAGGCAGCATCACCAACTTTATGCGCGCCTTCCCGTTTGTGATTTTAATGATTGCGATGAGTCCATTTACCAAAGCCATCGTCGGTACAGGTATCGGACCGATTGCCGCCTCTTTGGTGCTTGCGATTGCCGGCTCGTTTTATTTTGCCCGTTTGGTCGAGCAAAACCTGCGTGAAGTCCCGCGCGGTATCATCGAGGCCACCGAGTCAATGGGCGCTCGCCCCTTTACCATTATCAAAGTCTTGCTCAACGAGGCGCGCTCAGGGCTGGTGCTGTCAGTGACTATCTTGTGTATCAGCTTGCTGTCATACTCTGCGGCGGCGGGTATGATCGGCGGCGGCGGTTTGGGCGATTTGGCCATTCGTTATGGTTATTATCGTTACCAAACTGAGGTGATGATTTTTATCGTGATTATGCTATCCATCATGGTCATTGCTATCCAAGCGTCTGGTAACTGGCTGGCCAACCGCCTAGACAAACGTTAAGCCGCTTTGGCAAATACTTGACATTGCCAGCGACTCGGTTTATTTTTGGCAGTAATGAATCCTCTTAGCTCTTATCATAAAAAGCAGCATTACTATGTAGAATGTTGCTTTTTTAATGCTCAGGCGCGACTCACATAACCCAATCCCATGTACGAATAAGGAAATTTTATGAAATTAACAGATATCAGCCGTCAGTTGGCCACTGCCTTTGCAACCGTTGGTATGACGGGGCTTGTATTGGTGGGCTGTAACAACTCATCAGCGCCAGAAGCCAACAAAGAAACGGCGACTGAAAACACCACAGCCCAAACAGCGGACAGCGATATCGATCCTGAGCATAGCAAAATCGTCATCGGTACCACTGAAGGTGACTTTGCCGACATGGTACGTAACCAAGTCAAAGGCGCGCTAGAAGAACAAGGTTATGAAGTTGAGCTCATCGCATTTACCGACTATGTGCGTCCTAACTTGGCGCTGGCTGAAGGCGACTTGGATATCAATATCTTCCAGCATAAGCCTTATCTTGATACCTTTAAAAAAGAAAACAATCTAGATTTGGTTGAGGTATTCCAAGTACCGACCGCCCCGCTTGGTCTTTATTCAGGTAAAAAGAACAGCCTTGATGAAGCCTACAAAGGTATGAGTGTCTCAGCACCAAACGACCCAAGCAACTTTGCGCGCGCCCTTGTGATGATGGACGACCTTGGCTGGATCACGCTAAAAGACAATATCGATCCGTTGACAGCCTCAAAGACTGATATCGCGGATAACAGCAAATACGACATCAATATCGTCGAATTAGAAGCCGCACAGCTGCCACGTGCCCGTGATGAAGTTGATTTTGCGGTGATTAATGGTAACTATGCCACCGACTCTGGTATCAAATTGACCGAAGCACTGTTTCAAGAGCCAAGCTTTGCTTATGTCAACTGGTCAGCGATCAAGTCTGCCGATACTGGCAAAAAATGGGTAGAAGACGTCACCAACGCCTATAACTCAGAAGCCTTCAAAAAGTACGCGCATGAGACATTCCCGGGCTACAAATACCCAAAAATCTGGGGTGAAAACACCGCCGACGCAACCAAAGCCTCTGAAAATGCGTCTGTAGAGACCGAAGCGGCGCAGTAATTTATAACCGTGCTTCCGCGTCTATAAAAGCGCCCAATATCAATCGATATTGGGCGCTTTTTTTTGCTTATCTCTCATCCGTCCGCTACGCTTCTTACGCCTTGACTCTAGGGCGTGTCTTCATCTCAAAAATAATGATAAAAATGACGTTACAGCCTGTTTGTCCTTTGTAGGAAAGCGTCAACTGACCTTTTACTTTATTCTATTTTTTTCTATAGTAACTGGGTTGCCGAGTTGTTCTGTTAGGGCAATTTGTACAATCAACACTATGATACGACTGTTATTTATTCTGGTTTAAAAGCTTCTCACTCAGATGGTGACATTGATAAGTAGTGACATTGATAAGTAGTGACATTGATAAGTAGTGACACTGAATGTAGTGCTTACTTGTTTAGAGAACAGTTATATAAAGAACACTTATATAAACAGCCATAAAACCACACTCAACACATAATAAGGATAATAATATGAGCAAGAAAACTTATAATATTCGTACCGCAGGCCAAGCCAATATTCCTGTGCTAGGGCTAGGTACTTGGCAATCAACAGGCCAAGACTGTATCGATGTCGTCAGCCAAGCGTTAAAAATGGGCTATGAGCACATTGATACTGCGCAAGCTTATGACAATGAAAAAGAGGTCGGAGAAGGTATCAAGCAATCAGGCGTGGCGCGTGATAAGTTCTTTTTGACCACCAAGATTTTCCCTGATGATATGAAGTTTGAGCCAGAAAAGCTGATAGCCGCCGCCAAGCGCTCATTAGAAAACCTAGATACCGATTATGTCGATCTACTGCTATTACACTGGCCTGATGATCGCGTGCCATTGTCTGAGACCATTCCTGCGCTGTGTGAACTGCAAAAACAAAGGCTGACGCGTCATATTGGGGTTTCTAACTTTAATATCGCTCATATCATCGAAGCAAAAAAACACGCCGATGTGCCTATTGTCGTCAACCAAGTAGAGTTTCATCCGTTTATCAAACAAAATACCTTGCAGACTTTTTTGAATAACCATCATATTTTATTAGAAGCCTATTCGCCACTGGCGCGCGGTGATGTGTTTGACAATGAGGTCATCAAAGAGATTGCGGATAAGCATGGCGTGACACCTGCGCAAATATCACTGGCTTGGATATTATCGGACAAAAACCGTGTGGCCATTCCCAAGACGTCCAATCCCGACCATCTACAAGGCAACTTGGATGCCATCGATGTCCAGCTTAGCGCCGATGAGCTAGAAAAAATCGGCAACTTGGCCCGTAGCGATGGCCGTAAAATCGAGCATCCTGACTATACGCCTGAATGGGATGACTAGGGCATATCCTCAATTCAATCGATAGCCATCTAAATGGGCCAAAAATAGCTAAATCTGGCCAAACGGTGTCAGATAGCTGACTAATATTTCGATATTATCTGCGCTATTTTCCTTGTTTGACGGCGATTTATCTCATTTTTATCGCCATTTTCAAAATGAGGACACGCCCTAATGTTTTTATCAAAACCCACATAAAAAAGCGCCGCTAATCAAATATTAGCGGCGCTTTTGCGGTCAGTGTGGCTATTTTTGAACGCTACTGCTGCAGCGTTTGGGTCTCATGGATTGGCTCTGCTGGATTGTACTGCTCAGAAGGCGGCGTCAATCCATTGCGATTGTTTTCTTTCATAGATTTGGCAACCTCAGGCGGCATGTAGTTTTCGTCGTGCTTGGCCAGCACTTCCCCTGCGACAAAGGTCTCGCCTTGCATTTTACCTGTAGCAACCACGCCTGAGTTTTCAGCAAACAAATCTGGCAAGATACCTTGATAAGTCACAGGCACCGTCGATTCAAAATCGGTAATCGCAAACTCTACACTCAGCGGATCATTTGGTGCTCGCTGCACGCTGCCAGCGACGACCATACCTCCTGCACGGATACGCTTATTTTGCGGCGCTTCCCCTTGGGCGATGGCCGTTGCATCAAAATAGTAGTCAGTCTGCTGCCCAATGGCATAGATGACCAACGCCACGGCTATCGCGGCTCCTGCCAGCGTAAACATCACCCACATCAGTTTTTTGCGACGAACTGCGTTCATACCACTACCTCATTGATGAGTCACTGTCTTATAGTCAAACCATTCTAAAAATAACATAGTGCTATTGCGATAAATGTTGCGAGCATCGAACGATAACAACACGCAAGTAAAATTTATACCAGTAGCGCGTTTAAATCTAAAACGGTTTTACTTTGAACTGACCATATCAGTCATATCCAATGCAATATAAACCCATAAAACAGAAAATATTAAAGAAACCACCATTAGAAAAACCTTTTTTAAATATTTTTCTAATCGTACTTTCTAATGGCTATATAGTAGCATTTTTTGCATCAATCAATAAGCCCCAAGCCCTCATATCGCCATATAGTGACGATATAGACACCCTAAGTCTTACGGGCTAAATTGATGATATTCAGATGATTTTTTGACTACTTGGTTGTAGGACTGGAGGTGTTGGCAGTACGCTGTGCTTGCCGCGCTTGCTGGATGGTCAGCTGCTTAATCAGCGCTTGTCGCTGTCTGCGGCTATAAAGAATAAAAGCCAGCACCACACCCACGGTAATCGCCCAACACGACCAGACAAACACGCCATGCTTACCCATGGCGATAAACTCAGACACGCTATAAAAATAAGGCTGCATCATCATCTCCTAGCCGTTATTTGTTTTGTCCACGAATATATTCTTTGACCCAAGCCTTGCCCTGATCGCGGTACAAAATCAAAGTATTGGTGCGATAAATCGCCAAGGTCGCCACCAGTAAATAGCTACCGACGACCATAAGCAGCAGCGGCATCCACATATCGACTGACATTTTTGGTGCAGCGGTCAAGGTAAAAGTCGAGCCTTGGTGCAAGGTGTTCCACCACTGTACCGAGTATTTGATAATCGGCAGGTTGACCGCACCGACGATAGACAAGATAGCTGCCGCTTTGCCGCGGTTGGCGGTATGCTCAAAGGCGGCAAACAGCGCCATGACGCCCGCGTACAAAAACGCCAAAATCAGCATCGAGGTCAAACGCGCGTCCCAGACCCAATACGTCCCCCAAGTGGGTTTTGCCCAAATAGAGCCGGTGATTAAGCTGATCACACAAAGCAAAAACCCCAGCGGCGCGAGCGCTTGCGCCACCAAGCTGGCCGTCTTGATTTTCCAAACCAAAAAGATAACCCCCAACACTGCAAGGGCAAAATAGATGGAGATGGCCAGACTGGCTGCCGGTACGTGGATAAATATAATACGGTAGCTGTTGCCTTGTAAGTAGTCAGGCGGCGCAAATACCAACCCCCAGACACTACCAATCGCAAGGCAAATACTGGCAAGTATGGCAAGCCACTTGACCCAAGGCGCAAAAATGCGAAAAAACTGCTTGGTACCAACAGTGGTCAAAAAGCCTTGCCAAATGCGCTGCCACAGGCTAGGAGATGAGACATTATTCAGGTTGGGCATGAGGATAAACCTATTTACACAGCATAGTGGTTTGACAGATAGGGCATCATGGACGCTACGAAATCATGATTGCTACTATCCGCTAACCTGCCGGCGTTAAACACTGGATAGAATCTACAAGTGACTTGTTTGTATCGTTAATTGGCTATTATAGCAAAGTTGCCCGTTTTCAACATGCTGTTGATATAAAGGTTTTTTTAATTGAGCCACGCCATCTTTAAGGTCATAGCAATCACCCATGGCATCACCAGCACAGAGATGATGCTGCCAGCTAATAACAGCGCTAGTATCGGCAAACCATTGAGACCTGTGGCAAACAAATCCACCGCCCCAGTGGCAAAAATCAGTACCGGTAGCTGCATGGGCAAAGCTATCAGCGGCACCAGCACGGCACCGTTTTTTAATGATAGTGTCAAACTACTGGCAACGGCAGAGAGCATCAGCAGCATCGGACTGCCAGTGACGATAGAGGCTAGTAATATCCACGCCTCAAACCAGCTAAGCTGAAATAGCGGCACTGCCAATAAGCTGAGCACCGCCACAATACCGCTACTAAAGATCCAGTGTATGACTAAGCGGATGAGCACCCAAAGCGGTAGCGATGCTCTGGCAACCACCAACTGCGCCAGCGTGCCATTATCGAGCGCGGGCTTAAACAGCCCATCAACCCCCATCACCAATGACAAGAGCGCGGCAATCCACACAGCAGATACGCCTAAACGCTGCAATAGCGCAGGCTCACTACCGACGGCCAGCGGAAACAAGGTAATAATCACTAAAAACAGTACGAGCGGATATAACCACTGTACCGCTCCTTGCTGCTTGACCTGCCATTCGCGCCGCCAGAGCTGCCCAAAGCTGATACCGCGCGTACCGTCGGAGGTATTTGAGCGCGGCTTTGCCGCTTGCATTGGTGCAGACTGTACTGGGCTATCTGTCATGATCCATCCTTTTACTGAGACTCATCGCCCTTATACCATATAATCTGACAAATCGAGCATTTGATTGGCGACGCCGACGGCCTGATGACTGGTCATTAATATCGCACCGCCCGCACTGGCAAAGTCGCACAGCCTATCCTCCATTCGTGCCACCATATCGACATCCAGCGCGGTAAACGGCTCATCCAGCAGCCATAACGGTGTCACCGCAGGCGTCAATAAATACAATCTAGCAAGAGTAATACGCCGTGTCTGCCCAGCGGATAGATGGCTTGAGTTTACGGTCTCAAAGCCTTGTAACCCTACCCACGTCAGAGCAGCATCAATGTCAGTGCTGCTTGGCGCGATGCCATATAGATTGAGCAAAAACGTCAAGTTTTGTGCGACTGTCAGATTGGGATGGATACCCAGCTGATGCGAGACATATAGCGGCTGTACAGGTAAGCTCTCGACGCCTTGATAGCGCACGGTACCTGTCAGCACTGGCAGTAGTCCTGCCAGCTGCATCAGCAGTGTCGTCTTGCCCGTACCATTGGCACCGATGAGATGGCAGATATCCCCTGCAGACAGTGTGAGCGCGACCTTTTCGCATAGGGGAGCCTCACCGCGCTGGACGGTCAGTTCAGCGAGCGCAAGTAAGGGTGCATCCAGTACCGTCATCAAATTTCTCGTTATTTATTAAGCGTTAGCAATATTCATCACAACAAAACACCGCGTTCGTGACATAATAGTTGATGCGCTTACCATTCACAAAAACTTGTCCGTGCTTCCTAAATGAATAAGACTGACACTGATAATCGTATTTTTTGGGGTTGATATTACCCCAGCCACACAGTATAACAAATTGTCCATCACTATGACCTCAAAACCTATGCCGACTTCACAAGATAACCCTAGTTTAGAAACCTACCCTGCCCCCTCTCAGAGGCAAACAGCAGATGTCCAGCCAAACAGCCAGTCAAACACTAGCGCTGGCGCACCTCTCAGTCTTGATAGTATCATCGAGGCACAAGTTGGCTTTATGCAACAATGGCTTAGGGCACAAGCAGATACCTTGAGCGTGCAGGCATGTCAGTGGTTTGGCGAGCAGCCATTATGCCAGTACCTACAGGCTGATGATTTAAAGCGCCTCATCAATGACGGCTTATTACAGCAGCCGATGAGCGACGTCATGCGCACCGATATCTGTGATATCCTGCATACCGTTATCTACCATCCGATCAATGACAATGTCCCATTGTCTGAGCTGATAGACGACACCCAAGTCGAGACCCTTGCCAGCTATATCGGCCGTCATGACGAGCAGCGCAACGCCCTTATTCATACGCTCATCGGCAACGAAACCTTTGCTGACCTACTCACCCAGACGCTTTATCACGCTATCAATGATTTTATGGAAAATACGCTCGATAAAGCAGGTGGCGTGGGCAAACTGATGAAGCTTGGCCGCAGCTCATTTGAAAAAGCCACCAATAAAAACCTAGATGAGAAGCTGCAAACTTATTTGCACCGTAACATTAAAGACTTGACGCAGCGCGCAGAGACCAACGCTCAAACGCACTTGTCTAACGATGAGGTCGCGCGGCTGTTGGTCATGGGCTGGTCACGTATCAAAGACCTACCGATCAGCGAGATACAAACATACCTAAATGACGAGGCCGATAATAACAGTATCGAGCATATCGAAGCCAGCATTCAGCAAAGCTATAACCGCTTGCGCTTATCGCCCTATCTGCACAGTCTAGTAGCAGCCAGCATCGACACGTGGTACAGCAATCATCAATCAGACACCATTGCGGCAGTGGCGGCGAGCCTACCTATCGATACCTCGCTCGTCTCACCACTGAGCACAGCATTACGACCGATCATACAAGACGCGCTTGACAGTCCATGGTTTACCGCTCATATTCGTGAGATGCTACAAGCTTTTTATGCGCAGCCTGCTATCAAAGCTTCGTTTGCGGGGCACGGCGATGAGCCCCGCTAATCACCCAGCGCGGTAGTTGATAGGGGCAGCGTAGCAAACAGTATGGTCATCGGCAAAGTGATATTATTGTCTTTACGGTATTATCTTTACTATATTGCCTTTACTGTAACGCCCTTACTTCTCTATCGATCATGGCAATCTTATGAGTCAACGTAACAAACTCAGCTTATGGCAACGACTCAAGCGGCTGCTGACAGAGGCCGCGCCGCCTGCTGTCGTCGATGACGATAATGACGACTTGCGGCAAACCACGATCGATGATGAGCTCAATGGCAGGCCGTTATCTAGCGACAGATCTGCCAGCCGTCTAGACAGCAATTCAAACAGCCATATAGACGCCTCTGATAATGACAGCAAGCCTGTCGGCACCGCGCCTCCTCAACCTACGTCAGATAGCGCTCATCAGTCGCCCGATCCTACCGACACTCATATCGATATTGTCGAGTGCTTAAAACAATACTTTGAGGAAAAACAATGGCACTATGTCTACTATCGCCCAAGCAAAGGTGATCAGCGGCAGTCGCATCATTTGTCGCTAAAGATGCAACATAAGCAGCTAAGCTGTGGCTATTTGTTTCGCGTGCCAGCAGAAAACAAACTGCTGGCCGTATATGGCATATTGCCTTTTTTGATTCCAGAGAGTCACCAAAGTGCCGCGATGCTATTGATTACCCAAATCAACTATGACATGCTGATTGGCAATCTAGAGATGGATATCAACGATGGCGAGATACGCTATAAATATGCTATCGATGTCGAAGCCGTCGGTATCAATGACGATATCATCGAACATGTCTTACAAAGCGTCATCGCCATGACCACAGTCGCCCATGAGCTGTTTTATGATTTGATCAATCAGCAATATCCTGCCGAAGACATGCAAACGTTACTGACAGAGCTGCGTCAACAAGCAGATTCGCGCACCTTCTTTTTGCCAACTCAGTATGTCCAGTAATCCACTGATTCTGATGGCTATCCGCAGCTTTTACAATTCCTCACCAACCCCTTATTTTCAAAGCGTTTAAACTTATCTATCCTTAAAACACTTTTCAAAAAAGACATGCTTTAACACTATGCTAAAAATCGCCTATTCTGACGTGTTTCGTTATAGCGTGCCTGACAAGCACCGCTTCCCTATGCAAAAGTACATAATGATTCCTGAGCGCTTGCTTGAAGAAGGTACCATCACCCATGATAACTTTTTTGCGCCAAAACGTCTGACAGAAGAAGAAATCTTAACCACGCATACAGCGGACTACTGGCATAAGCTTAAAACCCAGACATTGCCGCGCAAAGAAGCGCGACCTATCGGTTTTGAGATGACCGAAGCGTTAGTGGATCGGGGTCGTCATATCGCGCACGCCACTTATGAATGTGCATTATATGCCCAGCAATACGGTGTGGCGATGAATGTCGCGGGCGGCACCCATCATGCATTTGCCGATCATGGCGAGGGGTTTTGCGTGTTTAACGATGTGTGTATCGCCAGCAATTTATTATTAAGTCGCGGGCAGGCGCAAAAGATTTTAATCGTGGATTTGGATGTCCATCAAGGCAATGGTAATGCCAGCATTATGGCGGATGAGCCGCGTGTTTTTGTCTTTAGTATGCACGGCGCCAAAAACTATCCATTTCGTAAAGAAGTCTCTGATCTTGATATTGAGCTGGCGAACGATACGGGTGATGCAGAATATTTACAGATATTAAAAGACACCTTGCCGCGTTTGATCAGCGAGGTTGCACCAGATATGATTTTTTATCAGTCGGCGGTCGATGTGCTGGCGACCGATAAACTGGGTAAACTTGGCTTAACGCAAGCAGGCTGCAAAGCGCGCGATGAATATGTGCTTGAGCAAGCAAAAGCCGCTAATATTCCAGTCGCTATTGTCATGGGTGGGGGTTATTCTGAAAATATTGAAGATGTGGTCGAGGCGCACTGCAATACCTTTCGCATCGCCCAGCAGCTGTATTTTGGTGAAATATCTGGTTAAGGTTCAGCGCATGTATGGTGGAGACAAAAGAGTAAAATAAGATTAGCGAGGGTTATATGGCAAAGATATTGATTATTATAGGGGCTGTACTGGTCATTATCGGGGTTATTTGGCTGCTGTTTCCCAGCGCGTTTTCTTGGATAGGTAATCTGCCAGGCGATATTAAGCACACCTCAGGCAATACACGGGTTTATTTTCCAGTGGTCACTATGATAGTGATTAGTGTTATCGCGACCATCGTGTTAAATTTATTCAATCGTTAACCTGAAAAACACTCCCTATAGTCAACTTACTTTAAACCGAGTCAGTGCTACTGGGAGGTTGTTTGTGCCGCATCGAACGATAGCAGCACGCAAGCAAGATTTATACCAGTAGCCCGTAATAGTTGATGGTTTGATTCTGTTTATTACTGACTATACTACAAAAACGCCATCACCCCCTGCCAGCCCACGCGTATACCCAGCACGACTAGAATCAATAAAATAAGCTGACGAAAACGCGCTTGTGGCAAATAACGACGTAGACGAATTCCGACTAAAAGCGTAACAATAGATATCACACTGAGTAAGGCAATCAGCTGCCACTCACCACCGCCAAGCGCCATGATTGGCTCACGCAATACGATGATTTGAGCGATTTTACCCAAAAAATAACACATATTGCCGACTTTGGCGATGGTGTTTTTATCATTGCTGGCAGAGAGCAAATACATCATCAGGATGGTCGACATCGCGTTGGTCGCACCACCAATAACGCCTGCACTAAAACCAACGATAATCAGTACTGGCTTGGTATCAGGCAGGCGGATTTGCTTACCGAGTAAGCTACTGACCACATAATAGCCAATGACCGCCGCCAGCAATACTAAGATGTACGCGCTATCGACCCAAAGTAGTAGCTTTGCCCCCAAAATACTGCCAAGTAGACTGGTCAACGCCAGCAGCCAGTAGCGTCTGCCATAATAGATAAAGTTTTGCCAAATACTACGGCCACCGCCCGCCAGCCAGGTCAGCGCGTTGAGCAGTAATGACGGAAAAATAATCAGTACAATGGCGTATGGCAGCGGGTACATGCTCGCAAGCGCAGTGGTGGTGACCAAGGTGACGCCCAGCCCGCTAATACCATGCAGCAGTGATGCTAGCGCAAAAATGAGCGTCAGCACTAGCATCTGAGTGCTATCGTTACCAGCTATATTGGTCATATTGTTTATACCATTTGAGGCTCAGCGCCTATATTTATACCACTAGCTGTTTTGACGTTGAGCGATTGTTTCACCAATAATACTGGCTAACTGCTCAGCGATCTTGTCTTTGCTGGTTTTGTCTAACGTTATCGCATCACGCTCATAGCGCTCAGAGAAAAATACCTGCATGGCATTATCGTCACTAGCAAAACCAATATCTGCCCGTGAGACATCGTTACAGGCAATCATATCTAGCGCTTTTGCAGCTAGCTTACCACGCGCATAACGCTCGACATCCTGTGTTTCTGCTGCAAAACCCACGACAAACAGCTCAGGATGCGCAAGCGAGATAGTCGCTAAGATATCAGGGGTTTTTACCAAGTCTAGTGTCATCGACTCTTGGGTTTTTTTGATTTTTTGCGGCGCCGCGTCTCGGGTACGATAGTCAGCGACAGCCGCAGTGGCGATAAAGATATCAGCGACTCTAGGCTCGTCATCAGTGACATGGTCGTGCATATGAGTGTGACCACCTTCGTGCTCATGCGTCTCACCGCAGCCACAGTCATCGTGAGGTTCGTGCGAATGGTCATGAGAATGCTCAGAATGGTGTTCATGCTCCTCTTCGGGCATATACTGTAATGTCGCATGCGTACCATCCACACATTGCTGGGCAGCGATCAGCATATCTTTGGCAGACAGCACATCAATTCGTGTGACATTAAGTGGCGTGGGCAATGCCACTTTACCACCAGCGATTAGGATCACCTCTGCGCCAGCCGCCACACAAGCGCGCGCTAAAGCAAAGCCCATTTTTCCTGAAGAATGATTGGACAAATAGCGCACAGGATCGATTGCTTCTACTGTAGGTCCTGCGGTAATGACCACTCTTTTGCCTGCTAATAATTGCGGCGTCGTGTTCATTGCTTTGAACAAGAGCACCTCATCTAATAATTGCTCAGGCTCAGGCAGCCGCCCTGCACCCACGTCACCACACGCTTGCTCACCGCTAGCTGGCTGGATAATCTGATAGTTCATATCACGCAGGGTTTGTACATTCAGATTTACCGCAGGATGCGCCCACATCTGCTGATTCATCGCTGGCGCAACCAGCACCGGCGCGCTCGTCGCCAGACAGACTGTGGTGAGCAAATCATCAGCCATTCCCATAGCCAGACGTGCGAGCGTATTGGCGGACGCAGGGGCAATGATAATTAAGTCCGCCCATTTAGCCAGCTCAATGTGCCCCATCCCCGCTTCTGCCTGCTCATCGAGTAATGAGACATGCACCTCGTTACCCGTCAACGCTTGCAATGTCAGAGGCGTGATAAATGCTTGTGCGCCTGTCGTCATAATGACGCGCACATCAAAGCCTGCTTTGACAAGCAAGCGAGCAAAAATAGCGGATTTATAAGCGGCGATACCGCCGGTGATAGCGAGCACGATATTGGACATAAGCATGGCATCAATAAAAAAGTGGAAAGATAAATTGCGCTTATAGTAACAATTATGAGATAAATTGGGTAAAAATTTACGTATTTCGCCCATTTATCGATACGGGCGTGTTTATCAAAATAGCACTTTTAGGAAATAATAATGGCAATCAAGGACTGGCACGAAGACGACCGACCGCGTGAGAGACTACTCAAAAACGGGGCAGCAAGCTTGTCTGACGCTGAGATTTTGGCGATATTTTTACGTACGGGTACTCAGTCACAGTCGGCAATCGAGCTGGCGCGGCATCTTATCGACCAATTCGGTAGCCTCGCTGAGCTGTTGGCCGCCCCGCAAGACACCGTCCTCGCCTGCCATGGCATCGGCCCTGCCAAGTACGCCCAGATACTGGCCTCGCTTGAGATGGGGACACGCTACTTGGACAGTCAGCTAAAAACAGGGCAAGCGCTTGGACGCTCGCAAGTGGTCAAAGACTATATCAGCACCCAGCTACGCGGCGAGCACCGCGAGGTCTTTGCTGTACTGTGCTTGGACAACGCACTCAATTTATTGAATTTTGAGATACTGTTTACAGGTGGTATCTCCTCTTGCTCTGTCTGTATCAAACACGTCCTACGCCATGCGCTGAGTCATGCAGCCAATCAGCTTATCATCGCCCACAATCATCCGCACACCGATGCGACCCCATCGACTGCCGACAATGTGCTTACCTATGAGCTAAAAAAAGCCTGCGACCTAATCGACTTGTCATTGGTGGATCATATCATCGTGGGGCGCAACAACACGTTGTCTTATGCCGAAAACGGCTTTGCGCCTTTTTCTTAAAGGCGCCCGTAATACAGACGGTAATCAAATTATTGATAATAAAGTCAGTGATAAAAATATCGATAGTCATCCCATAATCACCATACCTAGCGTCTTATGATACATATTTTCGACACAGCGTAGCACTTTCGCTATTGATAGTCATCGACAACTGTTTCATATTGATGGCTAACTGTGTCTTTCGTAGAGATTTGACTCTCAGTATTTTGACACACGGCCATAAATAACACTTAAAAACCCACGTCAGAAAAACCATAACTATATGTATCTGACCTGCATTCACACATTTTTACGCTATTGTTTGGCGTTATAAAGGAGACAGTCATGGCAATTGGCTTATTTATTTTGGCAATATTCATTCAATTAGCCATGGTCTTGGCCATCTTTTTGATGTCCTTATCACGTGTCACAGGCAGTATCGTCGCCCTTGCCACCGTTATCATCACTGCTGTTATCAGCCCGTGGTCGCTTGTTTTGGGTATTCCAGTCGCGGTGTTGTGCTTGATACTGCTTATCTCGCCGCTGCGGCAGTCCCTTATCACCAAGCCGGTCTATAAGACGCTGGGCGGTGCGATGCCCAGCATGAGCGATACTGAGCGAGAAGCGCTGGATGCTGGCACCAGCTGGTGGGAAAAAGAGCTGTTTATGGGTGCGCCTAATTGGGACACTTTTGCCACATATCCTTATCCAGAGCTGTCAGATGAAGAGCAAAGCTTCATCGATAACGAAGTAGAGACGCTGTGCGCCATGCTTGATGAATGGAAAATTCAGCATGAGGATAAAGAGCTTTCGGCTGAAGCCTGGCGATTTATCAAAGACAATGGCTTTTTGGGTTTGATTATTCCAAAAGAATTTGGTGGCCGAGCGTTTAGCTCTTATGCCCAAAGTCGGGTGATGAGCAAAATCGCCTCACGCTCGCCGACAGCAGCAGTGAGCTGCATGGTGCCAAACTCACTCGGCCCAGGCGAGCTGCTCATGCATTATGGTACCGATGAGCAAAAACAGCGCTGGCTACCGGGACTGGCAAGCGGTGATGAAGTGCCTTGTTTTGGTTTGACAGGGCCTGAAGCAGGCTCTGACGCAGGCGCGATACCGGATACTGGTGTGGTGTGTTATGGCAGGCATGAAGGCGAGCACGTGCTCGGCCTACGGATGAATTTCTCAAAACGCTGGATTACTCTGGCTCCTATCGCGACAGTCGTGGGCTTAGCCTTTAAGATGCACGATCCAGAAGGCTTGCTTGGGGATGCTAAAAAGACCGACTACGGCATCACTTGTGCGCTGATTCCCGCCGATCACGAGGGCGTGGTCGTCGGGCCTCGTCACAATCCTATTGGCTCGCCCTTTATGAATGGTACGGTCGATGGCAAGGATGTCTTTATTCCGCTGGATTATATCATCGGCGGCGTCGAAAACGCGGGGCGCGGCTGGCGTATGCTGATGGAATGCTTGGGCGTCGGCCGCGGCATCTCTTTGCCTGCTCTGTCCACGTCGGCCAGTGAGATGGCTTATCTGTCTGTCGGTGCCTTTGCCAAAGTCCGCGAGCAGTTCAAAATCTCTGTCGGTAAGTTTGAAGGAGTACAAGACGCCACCAGCCGTATGGCCAGTCATACCTATATGTTAGAGGCGTTTCGTCATCTCGTCACCTGTGGCCTCAACCAGGGGGGCACACCATCGGTCATGACGGCCATGGCAAAATACTACGCCACCGAAACCATGCGTGAAGTGGTCAATGACGGTATGGATGTGGTCGGTGGCCGTGCGGTACAGATGGGGCCACGCAACTTTTTGGCGACGCCTTATCAGGCAATCCCTGTCTCTATCACCGTTGAGGGTGCCAATATCTTGACGCGCTCACTGATGATATTTGGTCAAGGAGCGATGCGCTGCCATCCTTATCTGTTTGATGAGCTACAACTGCTACAAAGCGAGAACAAACATCACGCTATCCGCGAGTTTGATACTTTATTCTTTAAGCATTTGGGTTATACCTTTAACCGCGGGGCAAAAGCCTTTGTCGCAGGCTATGTCGGCGGCAGCAATCATGTGCCAAGCTTTGCCGATCGCTTTACCCGCCCTTACTATAAGCACATCAACCGTTTGAGCGCCAGCTTTGCCTTGACTGCCGATATGGCGTTGGGGCTGCTCGCAGGTGATCTAAAGCGTAAAGAGATGCTCTCTGGGCGTCTGGCTGATATTCATAGTCATTTATTTATCGCGACGGCCATCTTGCAGTTTTATGAGCATGGCAGCAAGTCTGAAGCGGAGCGTTTGCATGCCGAAGTCGCTTTACAAAATAGCCTGTTCACCATCCAAGAAGCGTTTGAGTCATTTTTTGAAAACTTCCCAAATCGCTTTGCCGCAGCGTTGGTTGGATTTGTGACTTTCCCCAGTGGCCGCATCTTTACGCCGCCAAGCGACGAGCTAAAACGTCAGCTCGGCGATGCCTTTATGGACGACTTTGAGGCCAATCCTTTTCGCGATTACCTCAAGACCATGGTCTATTACAATACCGACGAGGACGATGTGACGGGCCGTATGGAAAACGCCTATCAGACCTTATTGGGTATCGAGCCGCTGTGGCAAAAATTTAAAAAGGCAGAGCACAAAGACAGCTTTGCCGGTCTGAGCTTTGAAGACCATGTGGTCTATGCCAGCCAAAACGAAGATATCACCGAAGAAGAAGCCGAAGTGCTTATTCAATACAATGCCATACGTTTTGATTCACTATTGACCGATGTCTTTGACAAGCATCTATCACAAGCGCAGCCACGCTTTAACCCTCATACGCTCGAAAATGCGGTCAATCAGTTGACTGATTATGCTGAGCGCAAACGTGCGGCGCAAGCTCAGAGTGACGCCGCGCCTTATGATGAGTCTGCTACCGACACAGTCGCTGACACAGCAGCCAATAGCATAGCAGCGGGCGCAGCAGATGAGCCAACAGGCGATGATAACCCCAACCATGGTTATGAGCCTGATGGTGAAGTAGAAATGGTCGCAGAGCAGGACTCTCAAAAAGAAGCACAAGCTCAGACTGACTTTGATGACTCTCATCCTGAGATTGAGGCCTTGGATGCACGTCACCGTGACGCCGCCTCGCACCTCAATGAGCGTATGAGCAACAATCATCGTAGCACAGCCTCAGAGCGCGCTGAGACAGACAGCGCTCAACTGCATGGCACCCAGCTAACGGACAATGCCGACCAGATAGATACTGACCATGCCAATACTGATGACATCAATTACGACGACGTCAATCAAAAAGACAGGGCGCAAAAAACGCAGTCTATCGACGAGCACTTAGACGAGCTGGGCGATAGTGAGCCATGGCAAGACAAACATCGCCACGAGGAAAGCAAAAACTAAGCGATGAACTATTTAGAAAGTGCTTCTTTAGAAAGCACTGTTTTAAAGCACGGTTGCTTATTAGCGCGTGACCTCATTTAGAGAGCTATGGATAGAATTAAGAATACGCCTAGCCTCTCATCTTGATAGACTTATGTCTTATAGTAAGGTAATTCTTACCAGTGGCCTGAGACTTAACCATTGATATATTATCTGTCATTTTTACAAAAGACTGCCGCGGTTAGGCAGTCTTTTTTTTGTCCGAGCGTTTTTGGTCATCGCACCCTTTTGATGATGACATTTAACAAAAACGCGTTGGTGCTGGCTTAAATGTCGATATTTTAGCGACGTTAGCCTAATGATTATGGTGCTTTTGCCGATTTATAGCATCGGATCTGTTTTTTGCTAAGTGATTATCTCAGCCAATTTTTTGACAAAAAAGCTTAAACCGCCTTTAATCAGTTATAGATTATTATTTAAGTGATAAAAAAATCTTGCAGTAACCTTAACAATTATTTTATATTGTCGAATAGCCTGACATGAAATGACAGACAAAATTTTGCAGATGCAACACCATCAGGCGTAAGGATGACAATCATAAACGCATTGGTTTAGTAGTGCCTTTGGTACTTATCTCGCTGATTTGCGGGGTGTGCGGTATTGGTGATATTCGCTTGCTTGGACGCATAGGTACCAAGACTTTCCTAATCTATATGATGACGACCGCGCTTGCCATTGCAACTGCTATCGGGCTTGGGTTTTTATTTGGTATCGGTAAAGGCATGGAGGTTGAGACAGAAGCGGCATTTGAAGCCAAGTCTGCGCCACCTCTACTCGATGTTTTTGCAAATATCGTTCCGTCAAACCCCATCAGTGCGATGGCAAATGGCGACATGCTGTCGATTATCTTCTTTGCTATCTTGATCGGTATCAGTATTTTGATGGTCGGCAAACCTGCCAAAGGGTTGGTACAAAGCTTGGAGCTGATTAATGAAGTCATCTTAAAGATGGTGACCATCATTATGAATCTTGCGCCTTATGGGGTTTTTGCGCTATTGACCAAAGCCATGGCGGAGCTGGGTTTAGATCTGATTTGGTCTTTGCTCGGTTATGTTGCGGTACTGATTGGCTCACTGGCTTTCCACTTTTTTATCACTATGATGATCGTGCTAAAGCTGTTTTCTGGTCTGTCTATTAAGACGTTTTTGGCGAAAATGCGCGAAGTACAGATTTTTGCTTTTAGTACCTCAAGCTCGAACGCCACCATTCCGATCACGCTGCGTACCATCACCAAGCGTATGGGTGTCAACAACTCAGTAGCCTCGTTTACCGTGCCTTTTGGGGCGACCATCAACATGGATGGTACGGCCATCATGCAAGGTACGGCGACCATCTTTATTGCCAATATTTATGGTATTGATTTGGGTTTGACCGAGTATCTAACGGTTATCTTGATGTCGGTGCTGGCCTCTATCGGTACCGCAGGCGTCCCTGGTGTGGGCTTGATCATGCTGTCTATGGTGTTTGCTCAAGTCGGCCTGCCTATCGAAGGTATTGGTCTGATCTTGGGTGTGGATCGTATCCTCGATATGCTGCGTACGGCGGTCAATGTCGGCGGCGATGCAGCAGTGACAGCAATCGTGGCAAAATCTGAAGAAAAAATGGACGTCGCTATCTACAACGATCCTGAGGCGGGCACCAAAGACGTCTTTGATGGTCACATCGATGAAGACAATGAGCGTGAGTTCTCTCAAGTGTTTAGTGATGGCATCATGGGTAGTGAGTACGATGATATTGATCGTCGCCGCTAATCGATAAAGCGTTTATTTATTCATTTATAAAAACCTTAGTTCACTTTGAACTGAGGTTTTTTTATGGCTACACTACCTATAAACAGGCTGTATCGATACTCAATAAATCACAGCTTGCGTTAGCCAATCACATACTTGGTAATCATGGCAAGGCAGACCAGCACGATGACAGGACGAATCAGCTTACTCCCCCCTTTGACCACCATATGCGAGCCAAAATACGCTCCTATCGTTTGTCCGACCATCATTGCCAGACCGACTGTCCACAACACATTACCGCCCAAAATAAAAAAAATCAGCGAGCCAATATTGGTCGATAAGTTCAAAACCTTAGCCGCGCCTGTTGCCTCGATGATCTGCCGACCACGTAGCGCCACATTACCCAGCGCAAAAAACATGCCCGTCCCTGGCCCGATATAGCCATCATAAAACCCAATCAATGGCGCCACAATTTTTTGCCACTTACCCTCTGAGATACGCGGCGCCGCTTCCACCTCGCCAAGCTTGGGCGCAAACAAAGTATAAATCCCAATAGCGGCAATCAAAAACGGAATCAGCTTTTCGAGTAGATCCGGCGGCGACATCTGTACAGCGATGGTACCGATGACTGAGCCAATAAAAGCCCCGACAATCGCCACCTTTATATTTTTAGGGTTGATGACGCCTTTTTTTATCATCGTAATCGAGGCCGCTAGCGCACCCGAGGCGGCTTGTAGCTTGTTGGTACCAAGCGTGAGCACTGGCGGGATATTGGCAAGTAGCATGGCTGGTATGGTGAGTAGTCCACCGCCGCCTGCGATGGCATCGATAAAACCGGCTATTGCGGCCACCGCCGTAAGCATTAAGATGATCTCGATAGAGAGGGATAAGTCCATGACGCTGACCTGCAAAATTGATAAGAAAAATCAGCCTCGATATTGAGGCTGCCTGTACCGTTACCTATCAGCGGATACACTGACCTGCTGACGCATTTATACCCATAAGTGGCACTGTAGAGTGACGCTCATTATAAAGATAAAAACGTAAAAAAAAGCCAAAAACGTAAAAAAGTCTGCTAGATTTGTCTAAGGCCTGCCCTCGATTCAATCGATAGTCATCTAGATGGGCTAAAGATAGTGACGCGCGCTGGGTAGTCAGTAACGACTTATCACTATATTTACCAGTGTTATCATCGTTATAATATCGCTATTGTGGATATAGCAAGACGTGCTTATGACTTTGGGTTGACGTATTTTGTTGTCTATATGAATCAGAGTATGAGAAACTGTTGCTGTCTGTTTGTATGGCGCGCTAAGCGGCCGCATCGATATTTGAGGTTATTGAATTGTTTGGCAATTCGTTTTTAGTAATTTGTATTTAGGAAATGAGGGTAATATGGCAATACGAAGGATTAAGGCATTTTTTGAATTTGAGGCAGCAGGCGGCATTGTGTTAGCACTGGCTGCCATTGCTGCAATGATCATTGCCAACTCCCCTCTAAGCACATGGTATGAAGGCTTTATCCATGCCCCTGTTGCCATTCAAATCGGTGATTTTGCGATTGCCAAAGACGCCCATCATTGGATCAATGACGGCCTGATGGCGATTTTCTTTTTTTTGGTCGGTCTTGAGCTCAAGCGCGAAGTGCTCATCGGTGAGCTGTCCAATGTAAAACAAATCATTTTGCCAGCGGGCGCGGCCATCGGCGGGATGATCATGCCCGCTGTAGTCTATCTGATCTTTAACTATAGCGAGCCTGAGTTTTGGAAAGGTTGGGCCATTCCTGCCGCCACAGATATCGCTTTTGCCCTCGGCATCTTAAGCCTACTTGGCAATCGCGTCCCAAACTCTCTCAAAGTATTTTTGGTATCGATTGCTATTTTTGATGATATCGGCGCGATTTTGATCATTGCCTTGTTTTATACCAGCGAACTATCCCTTGAGTCATTGGCCTTTGCAGGGCTATGCTTGCCATTTTTGTATTTGCTAAACCGTCGCAACGTGACCAGTATCACTCCCTACCTACTCATCGGCGTTATCATGTGGATAGCCGTCCTCAAGTCGGGTATCCATGCGACATTAGCGGGCGTGGTGTTGGCGTTGTTTATTCCTATGTTTGATCGCACTGACCCTGAGCACTCCCCTGTCGAAGAGCTAGAGCACGACCTACACAACACCGTGGCTTTTGGTATCTTGCCTCTATTTGCTTTTGCCAACTCAGGTATCTCGCTCAAAGGCGCAGGGTTTGCAGAGCTGTTTCATTCTGTGCCGCTGGGGATTGCCGCCGGTCTATTTATCGGTAAGCAATTGGGTGTCATGGCGATGTGCTGGTTGATCTTCAAGCTCGGTATCTCAACCATGCCAAAGGGCATGAATTATAAACAAATTTATGGTGCTGCGTTGCTTTGCGGTGTGGGTTTTACCATGAGCTTATTTATCGGTGGCCTTGCTTTTGCAGGCGACACCACGTTATTTGATGAGCGTCTAGGCATCATCATGGGCTCTATCGTCTCTGGGGTTGCAGGTTACCTCATGCTAAAAGTTAGCCTAAAAGACAACGTCAGCGGCACCTCAGTCGATTTGACGCGGCCTCAGCCATAATCCCTCATCAGAAAAAGGCGAGCTATTTTGCGGTTATTTAGCCAACACATAGCTCACCGTTTTCTTCTTTCAACCCTAACAGTAAAAACAATAACCACAGAAAAACAGCATCACAAGCCATGTTTGGATAAAGGCAGTAAGCGCAATGACACCTCGCCTCGTGACATCTAGATGCACACTGGGCGCAACTGATAGCAGCAGTCTTAGGAGATGACCATGCAGGGACTTATCAGAACTATATCGCTTAGTCTGCCTATCCTTGGCAGTATGTTTTTACTATCATGCGCGACTCTCTCCAAACAACAATGCCTGATTGGTGATTGGCAAACGATAGGCTATAACGATGGCGTAGCAGGCTACTCCTCAGAGCGCCTCGCCTCACACAGCAAAGCCTGTGCCAAAGCGCATGTGACCCCTGATTATCTTGCGTGGGAGCGCGGCCGCAAGCTTGGTTTGCAGCAATACTGTACGAGCAACAATGCGTACAATGTCGGTCGCCGCGGGCGCAGGTTAAACAACGTCTGCCCTGCTGCTATGATAAACCACCTTCAACAGGCCAATCAGCAAGGCCTAGCCTACTATCGTCTAGACAACCAGCTCGACACAGACAGACGCCTATTAGATGAGTATCAAACAGAGTTTGATCAGCTTGAGAGCGGCGCAATGCTAGACTTTGCCAACGAGAAAGACGCTCGCAAACGGCTGTTGTTTTTGGCCGATGAGCTTGGGTCGATCAAACGTCGCCTCGATGACACACAAAGGCAGCTCGATATGCTCAACCACACGTCTAAATATTAGGCCATCATAAAAAGCCTACCGATAAAGGCATTTGCTACCTATGGATCCAAACAATACAGCCCAGCCACAGCCAGCGCGCGCGTCCAAATCGAGCCAACCTACCTTTGCATCGTATCAGCGTCATGGGCGCACCACAGCGATTGATGATCATCATGACCTACAGGTCTTAAAGCGGATCAAGCGCTATTTGCTGCCCAAAGATTTTGTCATCTCGCAAGATTTATTAGAGGAGATGGTCGCAGGCTACGACATCGGTGACCCCCTGACAGATACGCTCGCGGCTGACGGCCTGCGTTTTGCCAAACCCTTACAGCAGCTTATCCTCGATAACAAAACCGACAGTAAACTTACAGCTCATCCGTCCTTTTGTGCACTGGCTGAGCAGTTTTGCGACCATCCTACTTGGTTTGATCCACAGCTTGCACAGACTGGGGCCGTCGCCTATCGGCGCTATCCGCTGATGCTGATTTGGCTGCTACGAAATGTGGCATTGATGGCAGGTTATAGCATCCCTGCCCTATCGCTGCCACTGATCCAAACCGGCGCGTTGATGCACGATGCCCTGCCAAGACTCATGCGCACTTATGCTTATATTTTGGCTGTTTCTGAGCATCCATTATTACCCAAAACAAGCACACGTATGCCGCGCACACGAGCGCCTATCGATAGCGTTTTGGCGATCGGCTCTGAAGGTTGGCGTCAGTCGATTCAGGTGCGGCAGATTCACACGCTCGTACGGCAAAACTTGCTCAGTGGCAAAAACAACGCGGCAAAAGGCGTCGCCACAGAGGCCGATCAGCATCGCAATCCCGATGGCAGCTGGAACACTGCTTATTGGGGTGTACCGATCAACCAAACTGATATGATTGCCACTCATCTGCAGTTCTCGTTACTGATTATGCGCGGGCTACGGCTACTTGGCGCGCGTATCAGTAGCGAGGAGGCCGAGGGAATTTTGCATTTATGGAATCTTGCCAGTTACTGGATGGGTGTGGATTTAGATCGTCTACCAAAGGATGAGGCCGCCTGCTGGGAGTGGCTCTACACTTACTTGTCCATTCAACAGCTAGACTTTGAGATGGGACAACCTTTAGCAAAAGCCCTACACGATCTGCCGCGGCAACTGATGGGCGAAGACAATCGCCGCGGGCGTTTTGTAGAGATGGTCAATGCCAGTGTGACACGTACTCTGGTCGGTGATGATATCGGAGACGGCTTAGCACTACCAAAATCAAAGCTTCGGTTTGGTGTCTTATCCTCCGTGCCTATCTTGTTTGCGCTCGATACCGCCCGTCAGCACAACCAAACGGTAGCCACCAAACTAGAAGCCTTTCGCGCCAAACGTCAAGACAATATGAACTGGTGGCTCAAGAAAAACGACGCCTATTATCAATAACTCAGCATCTATCGGCTCAGCTCATTACAATCTTACAATCGGCTGTCTTGCACGCGGTAATACCACTCTAACTGCCGATCAAAAGCTGTCTCTAATAAGCTGGCAATGACGCGGCCTGTCAGCCCCCAGACCGTCTCGCCATCGACTTGCCAGCTGGGCGTAAGTATCGTTGCCACCTGATCTTGCATGGCATATTCTATCGCGTACTCAACGGTAGGCTGCGTGAGTAACGCCTCAAAATCTGCCCAAAAAATACGTGATATCTCACCGATCTCAGGTACCAGTACCAAATCAGGCGCGATCAAAGCCACGATTGGGCGCACGCTCATGCCGCTTTTGGAGGTCTGAATGGGTAGCTGACCGATTAGCTGTACCTTGTTGGGCGGGAGAGCCGTCTCTTCACAGGCCTCACGTAGCGCTGTGACGACGTTATTACCATCCCCTATCTCGTATTTACCGCCAGCGCAAGATACCTCGCCTGCATGGCTATTCATGTGCGCGGCGCGGCGCGTCAAAAGCAGCTTGGGATGGCGCTCATGGGTGATGGCCACCAGTATCGAAGCATCGGCAATGGGCGTCTGGTATAGACTGTCTAAGACACGCGCGCTGCGAGAGCTTTGCTGCGCGGTATGCAGCGCTGAATCGGCCAACGCATTTAACGTCTCTTGCTGAACCCGCTCGGTCAGTTGCCTGAGTGTCGGATAGCGAATAAAAGGTGGTATAGCAACCGACTGCTCATCTAACTGCACAGTCTGGGAAGGGAGTAACATGATCTTGCCCTATGTTTTTATCAATATGTGGCGTGACTAGCTGTAGACTAGCGTACTCTTCACGCAGCTGCATGCTATTTGTGTGACTGTTCATTTGTCAGGAGGTATTCGTCATGAGGTGTTTGTCATGAACGTCTCAAATCGCATCGACAGACAGGCGCCGCGTATTGTCTTCTTAATTTTATAAGTCAACGTGTTTTATGAATTAGCGTGATCGCTTATGACAAACGGCGGTGATGGCTTGCCACGATGCCACAAGGCTTTGCTGTCATTTATCGGACTATGATCCGCCAGCGATATGCAGCGTTACTGTTATCATGCTGCGCTACGAACAAAATGTGTGCTATCTTAAGTCGGTGCTTGCTTATTAGAATAACATCTTGCAGCACCGCTTTACCGGTATCCTGATAGCACACACAAAAACCAACGTATGAAGGGCGGGCGCGTCTGACAATGACGGGGTGTTTTTGCCATTAGGAGTCCTGACTCTTTATCTCTTACGCTTACTACATTTATAAAGGCAGTTGATATGCGCTATTGTCTCCAATGCGGTCATCAAGCAGAACGAAAAATACCAGCCACGGATAATATGCCGCGTTTGGTATGCCCAAATTGCAACTATATTCACTACGAAAACCCAAAAGTCATCTGTGGGTCGCTGGTCGTACATAAAGACAGAGTGCTGCTATGCCGCCGCGCGATAGAGCCGCAATACGGTCTTTGGACGATACCGGCAGGCTTTATGGAAAACGGGGAAACCATGGCAGAGGGCGCCGCGCGTGAGAGCTATGAAGAAGCGGATGCGGTGGTGTTAAACCCTCATCTGTACTGTATCTATGATCTGCCAGACATCGGACAGATATACTCAATTTATTTGGCCGATCTCAAAGACGGTGCATATGGTGTCGGCTCTGAAAGCCTTGACTGTGCGCTGTTTAGCGAAGAAGACATCCCGTGGGATAGTCTCGCCTTTGAAGCCGTGCGCCGCACTTTACGAAGCTACTTTGCCGATCGACAGCAGTTTAACCAATTGTCTGAGTTTCCTATTCATCAGGATATGATTGGCAAAGACTTGAGTATCAAACGTTTTTAAACGCCTTTAAACGTTGACTCAATCATCAGCCTTTTTACTAAAAACTATAAAAGCAGACAATAACCTAGTATTGTCTGCCTCATAAATGCTCACAGTGACAGATTGGTTTTTATCCAAAAAACACCATTAGCTCTTTATTTTGCAAACGTTAAAGCCGAGGTTTTTCACGGTTTCTTCTTTATCATAAGGCGCTAGCACGGCACGTACATGCTGTTGCCCTTGCAGGTATTGCTTGGCCACGCGCTGTAGGTCCGCCACCGTCACATCCAATATGGCGGCGCGTATCTTACGTTGCCAGTCAGCACCGCGATGGTGCAAATCAGCAAAGCAGGCTTTGACTGCCTCGCCAGCTGGAGAGCCTGGCTTATCCATACCCGAGATGATACCTAAGATGGCTTCTTCTAGCTGCTCATCGGTCTGCGGCTCATTTAGTAACCACTCAATACTGGCCTCAAAATGCGCAAAGGTCTCAGCACACTGCGGGTCGCGGTAGCTAAAGAATTTAAAAGCGCAGGCATTGGCGTCATAGCCTGCGCCGCCGCCGTAAGCACCGCCGCGCTCACGGATGGCGCTGTGCAAGTAGCCATTGCGCAGATACGGCGCTAATACCATCAAAGCAGCGGTATCAGGATGATCGGCCGCTGGCACACGATAAGCGCTGGCATTATGATAGACGTTGGTCGGTACTAGCCATGCCAAGTCCTCGGCATCGAGCGCAGCGCTGCTCTCTCGTGCCTTGATGGTGTCTGTCTCGCCATTTAACGCTACCGCAAGGTGCAGCTCGGCAAACTCACTTGGGATAGTGTCTTTGATAGTCGCATCAGAGACACCCAATTGCGTAGCAAGCGCTGGCGCTTGACTGTCTTTCCAGCTCTCGACAATTAAGTCGCTTAAGCGCTCGGTTTGCTCAGCTTCACAAATGATCACGGCATGCTTGGGCAAGCTGATCACACGCTGGTGCAAGTCCATCAGGCTGGTTGCCAATTTATCCCACTGCGTGTCATCATCACTGGCATGCGCCAAAAAGTCTTTTAGCGCGTTTAGTGCAGGCAAGCCACTACGCACATACTCAAGCTGCGCTTGACGGCTCATACCGCGGCTGGCGGTTTGCATGGCATAAGAATGCCCAGAGCTTGCCAAATTTGACTGCCAGCTCGCTTGACGCTGCTGCAAAATCTCTTTGATACGGTCATGCTCGCTAAAGACGCTATGCTCCATGACCTCTTTGAGCAAATCAATCGCTTCAGGCTTGCGGTTGAGCGCACGGGTCGCCACCACAAAATAACTGCTGATCGTTTGGCTATCATCGATACTGGTGCGCTGGCTGATACGCGCCGTCACGCCAGAAGAATGCGCCGCTTGCTTGGCCTGCATCTCATGAGCACTCATCGAGTCAGTACCCAGCTCTGATAGTAGGCTTAAATAAATCGGTAGCAATGGATGATTGATCACCTCGTTCACAGGCAAACTGCTGGTGTCCTGATTGCCAATGGCATCGGTCAACGGCACAATCACCTGATAATAATACAAGCCATTGGTGCCCGCTTCATATTCAAACAGCGTACTGTCTTGCCCGCTTAGGCGCACTTGTTTTTGTGTGCCTTGCTTAAAGCTGATATCGGTCGGGACATCCTCCAGTCCGACTTTTGGCAATAGGCTTAAATCATCAGGCGCTGCTTGCCGCGCTGCCAAATCAAGGGCTTGCTGTTTTAAGATGGCTTTATCATCAGCGCTCAAGTCCATCGCGATGGTATCAAGACGGGTCTGCTCTGCTGCAGCAAGGCGCGCTGATTTTTCACTATCTGGCGTCAGCGTCACGCGCACACGGTGCTGATTGTCGAGCAGATGGGTTTTGATAAGGTTTGGTAGCCACTGTGCGTCTTTTACTTGCTCACGCAGCCACTGCAAATGCTCATCCACTTCCCAGACGTCGATCGGGTTGCCATCATGAATGGCAGTGCTAAAGCCTTCGAGCATCAAATTTAAACCATAAGGAATACTATCGCCGCCGATATGGCGCTGATCGATCTCGATCTGATGCAAAATGGTCTCAATCGTATCATCATCGATCGGTTTACTGGCCACTTCAGTCAGTAAATCCATAATACCCTGCTCTACTGCCTCGGCATGCTCAGGGTTGGAGCCGCGTAGACCGGTATAAAATACCATCTCATAATGGCTGTCATCGAGTCCCAACAGCGGACTTGGCGCTTTGCCAAGCGGATGACTGTCGAGATACGCACGCAATGGCGAGCCAGCATGCTCGACCAACACGCCTTCTAGCAGACGCAAAGCCAGACGCTGCTTGGGATCGGTGATCGATGGCAGCAGCCACGCCACCACATGATGGGTTTGGTCAGGGCCCGCCTCATCAGCCGTATAAGTATCGACCGCGCTGATTGGCGCAGGCAGGCGCTGCTCTGGACGTGAGACGTGTTTTTTACCCGCTTCAAACTGGCTTAAAGCATCGTCATGGATTTTCGCTTGGGTCTCGGCGACCGGAATATTACCAAAGCTCATAATCACGCTGTTTGATGGATGGTAATGGCTTTGATGGAACTCAACAAGCTCGGTGTGGGTCAAATCAGGAATCTCCGCAGGATCACCGCCCGAGTTATAATGATAAGTGGTCGTTGGGAATAAATGATGAGCGACCGTATGATAGAGCTGGTCGATCTCGCCGCTCATCGCACCTTTCATCTCATTAAAGACAATACCTTTAAACTGCGGTTTGTCATTTTCGTCCAATTCTACGCGGATACCTTCTTGAGCAAAATCAAGCGGATGAATATTGGGGAAAAACGACGCATCAAGATACACAGCAAGTAAATTGAAGTAATCGTTTTTATTTTGTGTGGCATACGGATACGCTGTCCAGTCGGCCGCGGTCATGGCGTTCATAAAGGTGTTTAATGAGCGCTTAATCATCGAAAAAAACGGATCACGAACCGGAAACCTTGCCGAGCCGCAAAGTGCCACATGCTCCAAGATATGTGCCTCGCCCTTTGAGTCCATCGGCTGAGTACGAAAGCCAACCAAAAAGGCGTTTTCATCACTTGGGTGCGCCAAATGATAATGCATCGCGCCGGTTTTGACATGCTGACTGATCAGCACGTCCATTGACAACGCCTCGATATGGCGATGCTCAATCAACTCAAACGCTGGATGAAGCGTTAGATCGGCGATAAATGGCGTGTCAGTCATAGTGATCCTTATCAAATTATAATATATAGGGTGCCGTAGTAGATGGGGCTGCTGCTTTGATAAGTCAAGCGATCTGAGCGTTAATATTCTACGTCGCCCCTTCTCTTTATGAGTCGATTGACAGGTCGTTTTGTAAGTCGCTTGATCAATACAGCCTTATGGACTGTCTGTTAAATGCTAAATCGTTTAGGGGGTTATAAAGATTGTCTATCTGGGAATATCCATAACAAAATAATGGATTTAACCCTTAACAAACACCCCCACCACTGCTACTATAAAATAAACGTCTTAATAGGAGCTGATGATGGGCTATCAACATATTTTACTGGTCACCGACTTGTTGTCTGATGCAGATGCCGTCGCACTCAAGGCCAAACGTATCCTTGCAGGCTCTCCTGAAGCGAGGCTGTCGGTATTGCATATCGTCGAGGACGACATGGTGCGCTTTGGCTTTGAGCTGGTGCCAGCCTCCAGCCTATCAGGCGATGTCGATGGCGAGCACTGGCAAGAAGCACGAGAAAAACTGGCGCAGTTTTTGGCGCGTAATGAGCTGCATGCGGTCAACTCTGAGGTGACATCTGCTATCTCGAACAGTAAGGGTATCGTCAATTATTGCCGCGACCATCAAGTCGACTTGCTCATCATCGGCCGCCATGAGCGTCATGGTATCGCCGCATGGTTGGCCAAAGCGACGGCCGACAGTATCTTGCCAAATATTCCTTGCGACAGCTTGGTGGTCAAGCTCGACCAGCCCTTTGCAGAGTAATACGCGGCCTGCATCATCTGTGTGATGACGCTTGATAACGACTTAACAGCGCTCTGTAGTAGTGCTATAGTAAATACTATCTGACATGAGGAAGACGCTATGAGTTATGAACACATACTACTGGTCACCGACTTACTCTCTGATGCCGATATCGTCGCACAAAAGGCCAAACGTATCGTCGATAACCGCCCGGGCGCTAAACTATCCGTACTGCATATCGTCAAAGACACCATGGTTGGTTTTGGTTATGAGTTGGTCCCCGCCTCGAGCTTATACGATGAGATCGATGATGAGCGCTGCCAAGAAGCACGGGCAAAGCTGGCGCAGTTTTTGGCGCGTAATGAGCTAGACGCCGTCAACTCGCAAGTGACCACCGCCATTTCTAGCAGCGAAGGCATCGTCAATTATTGCCACAAACACGACGTCGATCTCTTGGTCATCGGTCGGCACAAACGCACAGGCATCGCCGCGTGGGTCAGCGGTGCTACGGCGGACAATATCCTGCCCAACGTCCCATGCGACAGCTTGGTCGTAAGACTCGACAAACCCGTATCCAAGTAGCGCCAATAAAACGTTACTTAATGGTGCTCAAACAATAGCGCTCAAACCGTAACGCACAAATAGTCGCGCTCAAAACCTCAAACGCTAAAAAAGCGCGGTGTATCTACGACGCCGCGCTTTTTGCGTTTGCTCAATCGTTTTGTATCATATCTATAAAAGTCTGCCAAATCGGGCTTTGATGGCGGGCTTTGTGCCAGACCAACCACCACGTCCGTGACAGATCGATACCTGCGACTTTTACTTGTACCAGCTTTCCTGCTGCCAGCTCCGCCTCGATGACATGCTGAGACAGGCAGCCAAGACCGATATCGGCACTGACCATATGCTTGATGGCTTCCGACTGCTGAATTGCCATAATCACCTCGGCCTCTGGCAGATGTTTGAGCAGCTGCTCATCGATGATCTGCCGCGTGCCCGACCCCGCCTCTCGCACCAGTAGCGGCAGTTTGGCCAACTGCGTAAGAGTCATATGATACAGACGCTCAGTCTCTTGATAATCTGCAAGACCTGCCAGCCATCTGCTATCGCGTTTGGCAAATATCATCAAAGTATCTGTCCGCCATGCGCGCTGCTCGATGGTCTTAATATCTGTGGGGCGCGGCATGCCCTCTACCAACGCGATATCGATATTTAACTGCTCAACCTCCGTCACCACCTCTTGCGTATTGGCGATATACATATCGACACGAGCGTCTGGCAGCACCTGATACAGCTTGGCCAGCAGCGGCGGCAAGGCATAATTACCGATGGTGGTGCTGGCGCCAATATGAATCTGACCGGCTTGATACTTATGATAATGCTCCAGCGTCAACGACTGCTCTAAGATCGCTTGCGCTTGTATATAAATAGGATGAGCATTGGGATGCTGGTTGAGCCTACGTCCGACCCGCTCAAATAACGGCATCTGCAGACGCGCCTCCAGCTCACTCAGCGCACTACTGACGGCCGACTGCGAGAGATGCAGCGCTTCACTGGCGCGGCTGGTGCTACCAGTTTGATAAATACTCACAAACACCGCCAGTTGCTTTAGGGTAATCTTCGGTAGCGTTTGCATGGCTTTTTTCATTGTCTCGCTTGCCTTATATCCGTCTGTAGATGTATGTCACACGACCTATATTTTTTAATACACAACAGATTTAACAATCTATCTTTTACTATAGCGAATTCAGTATAGTAAAAGACATAGTGGGACTGGGATAAATTTTTCGCAGCATCGAGCAGCGTAGACACAGCACGCAAGAAAAATTTAGACCAGTTCCACCTTGATATATAATGTATCTGTTTTATTTAGGATCGACTATAAGCTTGTTTTAACAACGCCTTCGTCACTTTTGGCACCTCTGCTTTTAATAGAGGTGTTTTTCACGCCTCTCTTACCTATATTTTCGATAGTTTCTATCTTATTAATCTGTTTTTATTATAAGTTGGCTTGTCTTATACTGTCTACTCATAAGCTTATGCTTATTTTGATTATAGCCATGAGGACGACGAGCCATGTATGCTTTTACACAGTCAATGAATCACTATTGCCCGCGCAACCGCCACTTAGCAGGGCTGGTTGTGGTGTTCTTTGGCAGTTTGCTGTGCTTGTGGTTGGATGCCAGCATCGATAGTTGGTCAAATGGCCGTATCGTTGGCCTCTCTCCGTTGACGCTGGCGATATTGCTTGGCATGGTGCTGGGCAATACCGTCTACCCGCAGTTCGCGGAGCGCTTACAGGTGGGCGTGGCCTTTGCTAAGGGGCAAATATTGCGTCTGGCCATTATCTTTTATGGCTTTAAGCTGACCTTAACGCAAGTCTCCAGTGTCGGAATGCCAGCGATCATGACCGATGCTCTGGTCTTGACCTCGACATTTCTATTGACTTACTGGCTCGGTACCAGATGGCTAAAGGTCGATAAGCAAACGACACTACTGATTGGCTCAGGGGCTAGCATTTGCGGGGCGGCGGCAGTCATCGCCGCAGAGCCTGTGGTCAAGGCCGAAGCGCACAAGGTGACGATCGCTGTAGCGACGGTAGTGGTATTTGGCACCATTGCCATGCTGCTTTATCCATTTTTATACCATCTTGGCTGGCTGCAGCCGTGGCTCGACGCTCAGCAATACGGTATTTATACCGGCTCCACCATTCATGAAGTGGCGCAAGTGGTGGTCGCGGGTAACGCGGTGAGCACCGAGGTCGGCAATACCGCGGTCGTCACCAAAATGATACGGGTCATGATGCTCGCGCCATTTTTGCTTATTTTATCATTTGCCTTGACCTCATCTGGTAACGATCAAGCTGACAAACCTTCCCTAATGAGCCGTGTGCGACAAGTGAATGTCCCTTGGTTTGCTTTTATCTTTATCTTGGTGGTGCTGTTGCACACTTGGATACCGATGTCCGATGGCTTTGAGCAAAGTATGGTGATGTTAGATGATGTGATGCTGACGATGGCGATGTTTGCGTTAGGCTTAACCACACATATGAGCGCTATCAAACAAGCTGGCGTCAAGCCGCTGATTTTAGGAGCAGTGATGTTTGCTTGGTTGCTGCTCGGCGGCGGGGTTATCAATATCGCTATCAGCTCATTTGCCTAAAACTAGAAAGGCCAACGATAGTGAAGTCGTTGGCCTTTTTTATTGCTAGTCTGTATAAGCGATGATAGCCATCATAGACGACAACTATTTATAATCTTATAACCTACAACCTATAATTGCAGGCGAAAAAAAAACGAACCCAGAGGCTCGTTTTTCTATCTTGCTCTATTTATCTATAAAAGACAAATTAGATAGCAACGATGTTGTGTGCTTGTGGGCCTTTTTGGCCTTGAGTTACAGTGAACTCAACTTCTTGGCCTTCAGCCAAAGTTTTAAAGCCTGAGCCTGAGATTTCGCTGTAATGAGCGAAAACGTCTGCGCCGTTTTCTGGAGCGATGAAACCAAAACCTTTAGCTTCGTTGAACCACTTAACTGTACCTTTTTGAACGTCTGACATAGTCATAATCCTGATATTTAATTTATTTGTGGTCTAATAGACCGATAACGCTTGCAAATAGCTACTGAACGATAAATATTAAAACGAAGGATTATAACTAATACTACGAGGTAATGATTTGGTGCAGAACTGCTCTTAAGCTTGGATGTATTATAGGGGGAACATCCTAGTATCGCAAGCCTTATCTCAGGTTTTATGTAACCGGACTTAACTATTGCCCTATATTGGCGACTTTATTTGGCATTTGGCAGACGAAACAAATAGACGGCAACCCCGCTACAGACCAGTGCTACCAGCCATGCCACCCATGTCATATCAGCAGGCAGACGATAAAACAACATGGCAGTCGATATCGCCATCATGATGGTCGCAAGCCACTTAGCATAAAGCGGTACTGCATGATTTTCTTCCCAATCACGGACATATTTGCCAAAGTATCTGTGATTGATTAGCCAAAAATGAAAGCGCCGCGAGCTACGTGCCCAGCACCCTGCCGCCAGTAATATAAAAGGCGCAGTCGGCATCACGGGTAGCAAGATGCCGATGATACCCAGCACAAAAAACAACCAGCCTAATATGACAAATGTCCAACGCACTGTCGGGCTGTGGTGCTGATTGGTCTTTGGGCGGTAGTAGAAGTGCTTTTTTTGGCTCATAAAGGATGTCGTTGGATAGTGGAAAGGATGTCGTTGGATAGTGGATATCGTTGGATAGTGTCAGATAGTCAGGTTTTGGCCGGCAAATTTATGACAAAGACGGCGGCTGATAGAACTCACTAAGGATGCCGTATCAGGAAATATGCTACAAGACTACTTTTATGAGGGTTTTGCTATCAATCGGTATGTTTGGTTAGTGATTGGGTAAATTGGGTCTATCTCCCTATCGCAAATAAAGCAAAAAGACCGCTGCTTTATGATGATAGCGGTCTTTAACACATGTGTCATATAAATGGATTAACTATCTATCTACTCAGCAATATCTATAGCGTCATTACAATAAGCACACTGGCTCTAAAGTTGGCTTGTAAGTGTAAGTAAACTCTTGACCATTTGGATAGGCCTGCTGCAACTCAGGGTCGCTAAAGCTTTGGTTGAGTACCAGCGTTTGTTTGGGTGCCAGTTTTATGACCTTAACTTGGGAGAAAACTGGCTCGTTTTCGTATTGTAGCCCTACTGCGGTACGGTTGGGCTTTAAATTATATTTTTCTACGGCCGCTTGCTGATAGCTACCATCGGTATAGCATTTAAAGCGATAGTTGTAACTTGTGCCATCTCTGCGAAAGTTCACTACAGCAGCTTGACCGCCCATTCCTGCTGCCATTGCCCAATAGCCGTCGTAGATCTGTTGTGGCAACTGATAGGTGTTATTGACCTGATCGTTTGGGTGTGATGGCGACATGCCAGTACTGGCACAGCCGGATAAAAACAACGCCCCGCCTAGCATGGCAGCGGTAATCTTAAGATAATGGCTCATGGCTTGTCCTTTAGTTATGAGTAAGTCGATGGGTTATAAAAGTTATATAAATGGTTTACCTTAGCACTTTAACACAGATAGCATATCACTCTTTAATCATGGCACATTGGTCGAAACATGAGAATGAGCATTAACAATATTCACAAAAAAACGCCATCACAATCGTGACAGCGTTTTCTAGTTATGCAAATATTACTATGCCAATCACAACGCCTTTAACTGCTCCATCTGCGCCGTCATCGCGGTCAACTGCCCCTCTAGCTCAGCCAGTTTAGCTTTCTCAGCATCGACTACTTCCGCTGGCGCTTTACTCACAAAGCCTTCATTACTCAGCTTACGCGCAATACCATCGGCTTGCTTTTGTAGCTTTTCATGCGCTTTGCCTAGACGTGCCAGCTCAGCCGTTGGATCGATGAGCCCTTTCATCGGTACCAGTACACGTAACTGGCCGACCATACTTGATGATGACAATGGCACCTCATCTTCTTCTTTGACGATCTCTAGGCTCTCGACTTTGGCAAGCGCTTTGAACTGGTTTTTGATACGTGATAGCCGCGCTTCTTCCTCATCTGAGATATTTTGTAGCAATACTGGTAGGCGTACGGCGTTACCGAGTTTCATCTCGCCTCGGATATTGCGGATACTGGCGATCAGCTCTTGTAGCCATGCCATGTCCGCCTCCACCTGCTCACTGATCTGCGTATTATCAGCTTGAGGATAGGCTGCGACGACGATGCTGTCGGTATCTTTACGGCTCAGCAGTGGCGCGACAGTCTGCCAAATCTCTTCGGTCAGATACGGCATGATCGGATGGCTAAAGCGCAGCGCCGTCTCGAGCACATGCAGCAGCACATAGCGGATTTGCGCTTTACGCTCGTCTGTCACCGAGTCGTCATTGAGGCTGGCTTTGGCAAGCTCGACATACCAGTCGCAGTATTCGTTCCAGATAAACTCATAAATGTCATGGCTGACCATATCGAGGCGATACTGGGCAAAGTGCTGATGGATATTGCTAATCGTCGAGTTGAGACGGCTCATGATCCATTTTTCTGGTAATTCCCAAACATCTACGTTGGCCGCTTGGTCGATAGGTTTGGCGTTACCGTCATTATCGATACAGTTCATCAGTACAAAGCGGCTGGCGTTCCAGATTTTATTACAGAAGTTACGATAGCCCTCAACGCGCTTAAGATCAAAGTTGATGTCGCGGCCAGTACTGGCAAGAGAGGTGAAGGTAAAGCGCAGCGCATCGGTACCGTAGGCTGGGATACCCTCTGGGAACTCTTTACGCGTTTGCTTCTCAATCTTCGCCGCGTCTTTGGGGTTCATCATATTGCTGGTGCGTTTTTCGACCAGCGCTTCTAGGTCGATACCGTCAATCAAATCAATCGGATCTAAGACGTTACCTTTCGATTTGGACATTTTTTGACCATTGCCATCCCGTACTAGGCCGTGGACATAGACAGTCTTAAACGGCACTTGCGGCGTACCATCTTCGTTTTTGACAAAATGCATGGTCATCATGATCATGCGCGCCACCCAGAAGAAAATAATGTCAAAACCAGTGACTAACACGCTGGTCGGATGAAAAGTCTGCAGCACGCGCGGATCTGCCTTAGGGTCTGCCCAATCTAGCGTACTAAAAGTCCATAGCCCTGAGCTAAACCACGTATCGAGGACGTCATCGTCTTGGCGCAATACCACATCATCGCTGAGATTGTACTTAGTGCGAACCTCCGCCTCACTACGTGCGACATACACCTCACCTGCCGCATCGTCGTACCACGCTGGGATGCGGTGACCCCACCACAGCTGACGGCTGATACACCAGTCCTGCAGGTCAGTCATCCATGCCATATACATGTTTTTGTACTGCGCAGGGACAAACTCAATACGACCATCTTCGATCGCATCAATCGCTGGTCCCGCCAGCTTATTGACGGCGACATACCACTGATCAGTCAGCCATGGCTCGACGATGGTACCACCGCGCTCGGCACGCGGCGCTTTTAGCGCGTAGTCTTCGATGTCTTCTAGCCAGCCTTCGCTACTTGCTTGCTCGACCAGTTGCTTGCGCGCCGCAAAACGCTCAAGCCCAGCGTATTCGCTCGGCGTGGTCTCAAGTGCAGGCTCACGCGTTTGCAGATCAGCATAGACCTCCATCTCAGGCAAAATGTTGGCACGCTCATCTAAGATGTTAATCAGTGGCAAGCTGTGACGACGGCCCAGCTCATAATCATTAAAGTCATGGGCAGGGGTAATCTTGACACAGCCTGTACCAAAGTCGCTTTCGACATAATCATCGGCCACGATCGGCACCACGCGGCCTGTGATTGGCAAAGTAATGGTCTTGCCGATCAAATGTGCATAGCGCTCATCGCTTGGGTTGACGGCCACGGCGGTATCACCCAATAATGTCTCAGGACGGGTGGTGGCGACCACCAGATAGTTTTTGCCGTCTTGGGTGGTGATGTCTGTATCGGTAAAATAGTAGCGGAAATGCCACAAGCTGCCTTTTTCATCGACGTTTTCTACCTCTAAATCAGACAGCGCGGTTTGGAACTTAGGGTCCCAGTTGACCAAGCGCTTACCGCGGTAAATAAGACCTTCATCAAACAGACGCACAAACACTTCTTTGACCGCATTTGATAAGCCATCATCCATGGTAAAGCGCTCACGCGACCAATCCACCGAGCTACCAAGACGGCGAATCTGACGGGTGATGTTGCCGCCCGACTCTTCTTTCCATTCCCACACTTTATCGATAAAGTCTTCGCGCGTCATATCACGGCGGCGGATGCCTTGCGCCTCTAGGCGGCGCTCAACGACCATCTGGGTTGCGATACCAGCGTGATCGGTGCCCGGTTGCCAAAGCGTATTGTCGCCGTCCATACGGTGATAGCGGGTCAGCGCATCCATGATGGCATTATTAAAACCGTGCCCCATGTGCAGCGAGCCTGTGACGTTCGGCGGCGGCAAGGCAATAGAAAACGACTCATCCTTATCAAAAGTTGGGGCAAAATAACCGCTCTCTTCCCAGCCTTGATACATGCCCGCTTCGACATCCTTTGGGCTGTAAGCGTTTTCTAATTGGCTCAAGGCGGCTTGAATAGACTCGGTCAAGTTGGTCGTGCTGTTGGTATGATTCTCAGGATTGCTCATAATAGAATAATCTTTTATTAATAATGAATGAATTCGGTCAAACAAATAACATGAAACGTAAGCGATGGGATTGATAGGTGATTTTAACGCAGATGGCCAGATTTTGTTAGATGCTAAGGCAATTTATCGGCTTTTCGGCTTTGAAGCGCATCCATTAAACAATTAACGAACAGCAATCCCCCCTCTGGCAAATATAATACGTTATAGTCATGCTATAGCATATAACGTCTGTCCATATATTGGCCGAGACCTTCTGCCAGTCGGTAGCGCCCCATCATTGTCCCATAACCAGCGAGTTTACTGTGCCCAAAGATACCGAGCATAACAACGCCTACCAAGCCGAGCCATCACGCAATAAGCCTACCGCAGAGGATATCGCGCGCCCTGACGATACGCCAGACAATGACGCCGCCGCAGACCACTACCCGCCAGACGACAGCGAGGTACAAACAACTAAGACCCTAAAGAATGAAGACCTACCCAAAGAAATCAGCGATGAAGACAAAGAAACCATCAAAAAAGTCGCAGGCGATGACAATCTAAGCCAAGCAAAAAGCTATGCCAGTATCTTAGTCGAGCAAGTGATACATGCCAAAGAAACCTTTGAGCGCTCTTTGGGTTCATTATTTACCAGCGCCTTTACCGCAGGGTTTGAGATTGGCATCAGCTTTTTTATGATTTTATCAGCCTTTACGCTACTGAGCGCCGTCATACCTAGCGAGTATGCCCTCGTCCTCGCCTCCTTGCTGTATCCGGTGGGCTTTATTATCGTTGTCATCGGCCAGTCACTATTATTTACCGAGCAGACCTCCCTCTTAAGCCTGCCTGTCTTAAACAAAATCGAACCCTTGCACAAGTTGCTAAGGCTATGGGGTATTGTTATCGCAGGCAATATCGTCGGCGGCTGCCTGTTTGCCACCTTGATGATTGGCCTTGGCCTAAATATGCAGCTGTTTGGCGCCAGTGATATCGATGCTTATGCTGAGCATATTTTGGGGTTTAGATGGTGGGTCATCTTTGGCAGTGCCGTACTGGCAGGCTGGATGATGGGCATCGCGGCATGGCTTGTGACCTCAGCGCGCGATACCATTAGCCGTATCGTCTTGGTAACGCTAATCACCAGTAGTATTGGTTTTTTGGGACTGCATCATAGCATCGTCGGCAACATCGAGATTTTCTCCGCCCTGCTATATGGCAATACCGTCAGTCTGTGGCGCTATTTGCTATTTTTGATAGTGGTGCTGGCTGGCAATACGGTGGGCGGCGTGGTCTTTGTCGCGATACTAAAAAACCGCGCTTTTTTATTTGAAGTGGAGCGTGTCAAAGAGCAGACCGACGACAAAATATAGTCAGTCCGATATAACATTGGCACACTTTATGTCATATGCCACTGGTATGTATTTTGCGCAGCATCAAGCAGCATCGAGCAACATCGGCACAGCGCGCAAAGAAAGCTAAACACCCGTAGCGCTGTCCCAATTTTAAAATAGATTACTTATAAGTATCGATGCGCGTGGCCTTAGCGCTGGTCAACACCCTATAAAACCAATACAAGGCGACACAGGGTGACTCGGATCGCTTTGAGTAGCCAGTTATAAAAGGTGACAATTTCCAGACCTTCCATAACCACATCCTTGTAGATACTACCCGCCCAAAACCCGCAACAGCAGCCACCTTCACATCAAAGCGTCAGCACCTGTGTATTGTTTTTTGACCGGATATAAGACCCTGTGTGGGCCGGTGTATGACAGCATTCCATGCCATCGTGTCTATACGCCCCCTCATGGAGCGGTATAAAAAAGTATATCGTTGTAAAAGCGGCTTTATCTGTTTTATTCAACGACTCATCAGTCAGATGTGACGGTCTAAGAAAGGAGAGCAAACTAGGAAGGAAAATCAGGAAGGCAAATAAAGCGTAAAAGCAAGACAATTAGGGCGTGTCATCGATACTATGCACCGCTGTGCCATAAGCAATGGCCTCCACCATGCTACCGAGCTGGTTGACATTGGTCACCTCAAGGCGTAAACCATAGATGTGATTGTAGCCTTTGGCATGTGCTTGAGTGCGCATACGTACGATGGCCTCGCGGCGCGCGCGATCCAGCAGTGTCTCATAAGTGGTTAGGTTTTTGCCAAAGATGCTCAGCACCCGCGCGACGATCATTTTAAAATAATCCTGCGCGATCACGACGCTGCCGAGCACCAGCTCACCTTGCATGTCCGCCGCCAGTTTGGGGCGATAAAACCGCTCGCTTGAGACCACGATATGACCCAGCGTTTGCTCAGCTTGGCGTAGCTGCGCTAGATGCTGACGCTCATGACGGGTGCCAAAAAACCACCCCACCACAAACAATACAAGGAGCGGCGCATAGTTGATAAGCATTTGGGTGAATGACTGGTTCATGACACGTCTCTTCTTATAAAAAAGCGGATAGGCTTTTTAGGTGGTTAACCAAAAGGGTTGAAACGTGGTAAGTCATCAGCTGGCACTGCGCTTGGCTGGGTGGTCGCGGCTTGCGGTGGGCGTGATGAATCATCGTGACAATGGGAAGGCTGAGGCGCTGGATCCGGCATCGGTACGGCCTTGACCGCCGTACCATAGACAAACAGCTCGGAAGCCCCTTGAGCGATACTGGAGGTCGAAAAGCGCAAGCCCACCACCGCATCTGCGCCCAGTGCTTCGGCCTTGACCACCATACGATCGATTGCCTCTTGGCGCGATTCTTCTAACAGCTCGGTATAGGCAGTTAGCTCGCCACCGACGATGTTTTTTAGCCCAGCAAACAAATCTTTGCCGACGTGTTTTGAGCGTACCGTACTGCCATAGACCACATCCAAACGCTCAGTGATCTGATACCCTGGTAGATGCTCAAGATTGGAGAGTTGCAAAGCCATGATATTACCTTATGCATACAAAATAACAGCGGCAGCTGTCTGTTAAAACGGTTGCTACTTAAAAGAACTGACACGTGGGACGATCTAAGTACGGTATCAGTCGTTGGTATGAAACAACAAAAACAGCTCGGTCAGATTGCCTTCGATACTATTGGCCATCTGTGCCAGCTTGTCTTCATCACGGCGCATGGCAGCCAGCTCAGGATCTTCATCATCGATACCACTGAGCACAATCATCGGTAGCGTCAATACCGCCACATCCTCGCTGGTTTCTTCATCTTCAAACCAATCACTGGCTTCCTCGCCATACATCGCATCGACAAAACCAATCGACCAAGCGACGATGTCTGACTCATCGGAGAAATCTACCGCCACTTCCTCATCACCAGCGTCTTCGTTGAAAGGCAACTCGATGGGTGTCTCGTTTTTTAGCTCAGCCATGATAGCGGCACGCCAGCGTTTGATACCATCGACGACGTTTTCTGGAATCTCGCTCACATGACCTTCAAAAAACGCATCCAACCAATTAGGCAGCGGGCGACCAATAACGGTGGCGGTCAAAAAACCATGGGCGGCGACACTATCGAGGACGTAGGGGTTTTCTTGGGTGTCTAAGTAGTCTAGTAGTTCGTCAAAGCTTAATGGATCACTCATGAGTAAAAGTCCTTAAATGAGGGGTGTCAATCGTAAAACGATCGCAGATAGGCATGATGATGGAGGGGAGAAGAAAGCGACTGTTAAAAGTTACGTATCCAAACCGTCATGATAAAAAATGAAAGCAGGCAACGCCAAATCTCGATAGAAAGATGAAGCGCTGCTGTAGAGCGGTCATTAAAAGGCTTTAGTTGACAAACATACGGCACTAGAGCGACAGACGAATGCTGCTGACAGAAAAAATGCCGGCACTATGACGTAGCCGCTCAGATATCGTCGTCGTCCCAATCATCGTCGTCTTCATCGAAATCGTCGAGATCATCGAGATCGTCTTTTAGCTCTCTTGCCAAACGCTTTTCTTCGAGCAAGTTATCGATCAATCGACGCTTTTCGAGGCTACTTAAGCGTGTGCGCACACTTGTCTCAGCCTCTTCTACTATCTTTGCGTCATCATCATCGACAAAGTCATCATCAAAATCGTCGTCAATATCAGCATCACTCATGACAAACTCCTATCAGTTTTAGCAAAGGTATAAAAAATACATCAATATATATATGCCTTATAAAGTCTCTGTTGAGAGTTGTCAATCCTTTTTGTCAATATGGCATATTTCCCAGTCCCAGCCAAACCTCTTTGCCAAGCGGTATTGTAGGCAATTGTACAGACTACATCGGTACAAGACAGCGCTCTTGATGAGCACTTATGAATAAGAAGCCTCTTGATTGTCGACCATTAATACCGCATTACGCACATCCGCCAACCGCTGAATCATCGCATCATTGCCCCCCTCAAATATCGCACACTCACGCTCATAGACGGTCGTTGGGCGCATGATGCTCTGTACCTGTACATGGTGGCTGATTTGTTTGAGACCTGCATTGGGCAATAAGATCAGCATTTGCTCTTTTTTGCCGATACCATGCAGCAGATGCATCATGGCTTCACTTTGTGCATCATCACTGACGCCTGCTTTGGCAGGCAGTGCAAAACGCGACAGCTCGATATGCTTATCATGGATGATTTTGTTTAGCATCAAGTACAGCTTGCCCAGCATCACGCCTGCCAGCGCCACTTTGGCATGGCTGTTGTCGGCTTTGAGCAGCACACTGGCTCCTTTATCATCAAAACTTGGCTCATTTATCACGCTGACACCGAGCAGTAGCGGCTGTTTTAGTAGCTCGGTCGTCGCTTGGTTGAGCAGCTGTGTGCATAGTGCCAGATATGGTAGACGCTGGGCGGGCGCTAGACGCTCAAGCATATTAAACTCATCATGAAAGACGATTTGTACCCTGACACTATCAAACGTACGCGTGGCTGATAGGCCCGCGCTGCCATGAGCCGCTTTGCCTATGCTCTGGTTATTGCTTGTTTCTGATGGCTTATTCTCTGTATGATGGGCTAACTCTGCTTTGGACGTCGCATCAACATCGTCCTTTATACCCGCACTTATATCCGAATCATGCTCGGTATCAGTCCGAGTATCAGCATCTGCAGACGTTGCGCCTTGGTGCTCTCTGATATAGCTATTGACTGCGCCATGAATATTTAGCTTACGTACCGCAGCACTGGCATCGGCGGTGGTTGTATTGTCAACTGTGCTCTGTGTCACCTCAACGTCTGCGGCGCGGCGGTCGTCCTCATAGCTGCTACGAGCATAATCGCGCTCAGAGCCTCGCTGATCGAGCTGTCTAAACTGCTCGCGATGTAGCTCTGAGATATCACGGCTGATAGCGTTGATTTGCTCTTTGGTCGGGCGCGCAAGATAACCATAAATCAGCCATAGCAATAGATGCAGGAGCAGCATGCCAATGACAAACGGCCACTGCATGGCGATAATCTCGCCCTTGCTGATATCTTTTAGCGTCAGCGCCACACTACCGATGACCGCATCGCCTTTGGTAGCGATTTGACGGATGGTATCGCCCTGCTGCATCGGTGCGTTGCCCACTGGTACCAAGATATCATCGTTGTTGTCTTTGATCAAAATACGCGTCACGTCCTGCTCACTGGTGTAGCGATTGGCGATGACACTGAGGCTGACACGGTCTTTGTTTTCTAGCGACAGCCTCGCTTCATCTATCAGTTGTGCGACCATCTGTTCGCCTTTTAACGCACGACTTTTGCTCAACTGCTGATCAGTACTGATGACCAATAGCAGTGTCTGCAAACAAAAACTAACCAGAAGAATAATGGCAAACAACCCTTGCCGCGGCGCTAAATACGTCATGATATGGTAAACTTTTTTGGATAAATGAAATTAAAAAACGAGACTGTCGCTCATTTTTTGGCTAATTTTAAAAAATCGTCGGTCTTGTCTATTGTGCTTGCTATCATACTTACACACAGCTGTGTTTACATACCGCTATCGCTCTTATCATACAGACCAAGCGGGCGCGCTTATCATAGCTACTATAGCACCATAATAAGCCTTATAGCGTTAGCAGTTTTAGAAATTTATGTGGGCAACGCAGCCGTTTTTTGCAGACCATAATACTTTGCGCGCCATCTATAGGCGCTGACCTGTAAAACTGTTATTATTCCTAATCTTATATGAGCATACAAGGGACAATTGAGTCATGCCAAAAAATACCTCTTATTCGTTACCAAAAGACAGCAAAGCATGGCAACAAGCCGTGGACTCTGTTGCATCGCTACTACCCAACAATACGAATTTGCAAGATTTTGACGCATTGCAGTCCCTTCCTGTTTTTGCCCTTATCGTCGTCCTGCCAACTCACGTATTAGCGCTAGACATTCATCAGTATGTACAGTCTTGGGTCGATGAGCAGCCCAACTGGCATTTGGTCACCGTAGCAGAAGACGCCGATGCCAGCTTTGTCAATATCACGGTATCTGATACCGAGCCTACAGCAGGTGATGCGCAGCGCTTGCCATTTACCCCCGTGCAGGTCTATCGCTATTTGTTGGTGCCTGTGACCGACACCTTGATGCACCCTGCCAAAAAGACGGCAGCCGCCCACATCATCGACGATCAGCTTACCACCCGCTTACGTCACGACTTGACCAAAGCCTATAACAATACAAGCCGTACAGACAGCGGCGAGCAGCTAGATGTGGTCGATTGTCATATCCTGTCCATCGGTCATATGCTGCGTACGCACAAGCTTGCCTGCTTTGATATGGACTCGACGTTGATCGAACAAGAAGTCATCGTCGAGCTGGCCAAAACTGCTGGTATCGGCGAAAAAGTCGAAGCCATCACCGAGGCGGCGATGCGCGGAGAGATCGATTTTGATGAGTCTTTTGCCCAGCGCGTGGCGCTACTCAAAGGCATCTCAACCGATGTCCTCGATGATATCTGCCGCCGTTTGACCTTATCGACAGGCGCGCGCACCACGATCAGTGCGCTCAAAGCACTGGGCTATCATACGGTACTGGTATCAGGGGGCTTTACCTATTTTGCCAACTATATTGCCGAGCAGTTAGGTATCGATGAAGTACACGCTAACGCCTTAGATATCGATGAAGGTGAAGTGACCGGTCATGTGCAGCTGCCTATCGTCAATGGTGCCAAAAAAGCCACCATCGCCGAGCAGACTGCCGAGCGCTTAGGTATTGATATGTCACAAGTAGTCTGTGTCGGTGACGGTGCTAATGACTTACCGATGATGACCATTGCTGATTTGGGCGTCGCTTACCGCGCCAAACCCATCGTTCAAGCGCGTGCCGACGCTGCCATCAATGTCACAGGACTTGAGGGCGCGCTTTATGCCTTGGGTTATCCAGCGCTCGCCCCAACCAAGTAACGGCAAAACACACTATAGCCAGTCCCCTATAATACTGGCCGGCAAGATACTATGTACTACTGGGTGCCACGTGCTACTGGTATTTATTTTGTGCAGCATCTATCGGCGTAGGCACAGCACGTAAGGAACATAAATACCAGTCGTGCTGTGCCTGTTCTAAAGCAGAGTAGCTATACGCTCAAAAAAGCTAGGTTGATACCTTGTCATCGACCTAGCTTTTATGTTTATCTCGTTGCATTTTTTCTTTATTAGCTTTGTTGCACTATTAGCTTTGTTGCACTATTAGCTTTGTTTCACTCGATATTTTACCCCATCACGTATTTTTGTATAAAGGATGTACCCATGACGGCACCTCAATCACCGCGGCCAAGCGAGTCGTCAGCAGCGGATAACCAACCAAAATCGCTAGCAGCCACTTATATCAAGGGCATGGCGATGGGTGCCGCTGATATTGTCCCTGGCGTCTCTGGCGGCACTATTGCTTTGATTGCCGGCATCTATGAGCGCCTGATCAATGCGCTTGGCAGTATCGGCCCCAGCTTGTGGCAGGTGTTTCGCACAGAGGGCGGTTTACGAGGTTTGCTTGCGGTCTGGCGACAAGTCGATGCCACGTTTTTGTTGTTTTTGTTGCTGGGTATTGCCAGTAGTTTTGCCACGTTAGCAGGTATGATCAAGCACCTCTTAGACCATCAACCGCTACTGATTTGGTCGTTCTTTTTTGGTCTGGTCGTCGCCACGGTATTTTTATTACTGACAGAGATTAAACGCTGGAATATCGGCCGCATGCTAGTGTTTTTGGTAGGGCTTATCAGTGCTGTGGTGATTAGCAGCCTACCCATCATGACCACCACGCCAAGCTTGCCTTATTTGTTTTTTGCAGGGGCAGTGGCTATTTGTGCGATGATATTGCCTGGGGTATCAGGGTCTTTTATTTTGCTGTTATTGGGTGCTTATGACGCTGTGTTAGAAGCGGTCGATACCATGAACCTTAGCATTCTTTTGACCGTAATCGCTGGTATGGCAACAGGGCTGTTGTTATTCACGCGGGCGCTCAAATGGTTACTAGCGCACTATTACCAAGCCACGCTCGCTCTACTGACCGGCTTTATCGCCGGCTCCTTGGTCAAAGTATGGCCGTGGAAGGTCGATGCGTTGGGGACGCTCGACAGCGACGCCATTTATAACGTCATGCCATGGCAGTATCCGGCAGGCGCGCAGTGGGCGACTACGATAGGGCTAATGCTGCTTGGCGCTGTATTGGTATCTTTGCTCTCGTGGTGGGGTAATCGTCACGCTTAAGGCCGCTTATCGGCTTTGTAATTGGTGCCTAGCATTTTAAAAAACCAAACGTCAACGGTTGTCGCAAAGTCGCCTCTACCCTCTTTAGCTTTACTCAGCAAGCTTTCATAATAGTCACATTGTTATAAGAAATTCACCTTATCAATAGCGAGATGAATGATGTTAATGACTGTTTTTTCCTTTATCGGTATAGATAGCTTGAGTGGTACGGCACTGTTTGCGTATGGGCTACTGGCAGGTTTGGTGCTGGCGTTGGCGTTTTCATCACAGCGCTGGCTGCTATGGTATCTGTTTGGCGGTATGGCCTATTGGCTAGCAGTCGAGGCCGTCCAAAGCTTATTGATCAGTCGCCCAGCTCTGCTAGCGCTATCAGAGTGGCACAGCTATGTCATCGCCATGGGTATCAGCTGGTTGCCGCTGGCAGGCTGGGTGCTGTATCGAGCCATACGCTACGATGATGTCAGTCAGTCAGTACAGCAGCAGCGCGAGTTGCAAGCCGCGCGCTATATCGAGCATACGCCAGTGTATGACGACGATTATCAGCCGCGTTTTCATTGATGATGGCTAATGTTACAAGATACTAAACGCTCTCTACTTAACTACTAAAGAATGGATGGTATTTGATGGTTTATACTCTAACTATATATTTGCCGAAAAAATTCATATAAAGTACGCTATATTTTTTGTCTTATTCTTTAGGAGTTTTATGATGTTTACGCTACCTGTATTAGATATCAAGTCTGACCCGTTAGATGTATTGCTGGCAGTGATTGGCTATCGCCTCTCTATGCTGGCCGATAGTGATAATGAAGACGTACAAAAGCTGCTTGCGGATCGTGATGTGACCATCGAGCTTGCCAGCACTGAGTCTGGTATTGCACGTTATTATCGCTTTGACAATGGTCAGTTTAGTCAGCAAAGTGGCCATGCAACAGAAGCCGATTTGACCATTACTTTTAAAGACTCGATGACGGGCGTAAAGCTGCTAACCAAAGGCGATTTACCAAGCTTTATGACGGCGGTACAAGAAGGCAACTTAAGTATCGAGGGTGACTACAGCTTGATGATGTGGTTCAATAAACTTGCCAAGCACATCGTGCCCACCATCCCAGAAGAATACAAACCTTATATCCAAAAGGCCAAGCCTTACGCTTATAAAGCGCAGCAGTTTGCCAATCATTGGATCGGTGTTGCCAAGCACAAACTGGGCAAGTAATCACCTATTTGCTAAAGTGTCCTTTATAACTCTATAGCTCTATATTCCTTTATAATTCTATAAAGGCTAGACTTATAAAGTCGTTGTCATTGGTGTTTTGATGGTATCGATTGCCGGTACGCTTTGGTAGCATTCTGACTTTCTAAAAAGGTTGCGGTATACTATATCGTAGCCTTTTTTATCATATAAAATCATAACCTACCCTCTTCATCATATTATAAAAGGATTTACCTTATGGCAGGATTGCTTAATATCTCAGAGCCCAGCAGCCAGCAAAACACAAAAAACAACGGTTTGGAGCCTGACTTTTTGACCGATATAAAGACCGAAGCGACGGCGCAGCCTACCTCTCATAGCAGCTATAGCCGTGATGATATCGCGCGGTTGTTTGATTTGCCATTGATGGACTTGCTGATGCAAGCACAGACTGTGCATCGTCGGCATTTTACAGCCAACGAAGTACAGATTAGCACCTTATTGTCTATCAAAACTGGCAACTGCCCTGAAGACTGTGGCTACTGCTCACAATCAGGCCACCACCGCGACACCACCAAACTGCAGGCAGAAAAACGTATCGAAGTCGACAAGGTCATCGCCGCCGCTAGGCGCGCCAAAGCCACGGGTTCGTCGCGCTTTTGTATGGGTGCAGCTTGGAAACACCCAAGCGCCAAAGACATGCCGTATGTGGTCGAGCTGATCAAAGAAGTCAAAGCATTGGGGCTTGAGACCTGCATGACCCTAGGTATGCTAGATGACCAGCAGGCCGCGCAGCTGGCTGATGCAGGGCTTGATTATTACAATCACAACCTAGATACCTCGCGGCGCTACTACGAGCAAGTGGTCAGCACCCGCAGTTATGATGAGCGCCTAGACACTCTCGCTCATGTTCGTAACTCTGGTATCAATGTCTGTAGCGGCAATATCTTGGGGATGGGCGAGAGCCGTGATGACCGTATCGACTGGGTACATGAGCTGCTAAAAATGCCCAAAGCGCCTGAATCTATTCCGGTCAATCTATTGGTGCCCATTCAAGGCACACCGATCGGTGATAAAGTCTTAGCAGAAGGCCAGCTCTCTGTGCTGGAGTGGATACGTACCATTGCGGTGACGCGTATCTGTTGTCCGACCAGCTACGTGCGCTTATCTGCTGGCCGCGAGAGCCTCTCTGATGCCGAGCAAGCTTTGGCCTTTATGGCAGGTGCCAACTCGTTTTTTTATGGTGACAAGCTATTGACCACAGGTAACGCCAGTCAATCGAGTGACAATAGGCTGATGCGTGAGCTCGGCCTCACTGCTCAGTTTGCCGCTCCTCGTGCGCCAAAGCAGGTACCTGTGCTGGATGCGATGAGTGGTCATCAATCACAGGTCGTGTTGGCGCAGTAGCCCTTTGTATGCCATTGATTGATAGCTGCGTTGGTAGTCATGTTGGTAGTTGCGCTACTAATGAGCAATATGTGCTAAGCTTGCCGACATGATGGAGCCTACGTGACCAAACAGTAAGAGAGAGGATAATGGCAGATTATTTTAATTGGATCAAAGCGGCGCATATTATTTCTATGGTTTGCTGGTTTGCTGCGATATTTTATTTACCGCGCTTGTTCGTCTATCATGCGATGAGTGAGGACAGCATCAGCCACGAGCGTTTTGCTATCATGGAGCGCAAGCTGTATCGCGGCATCATGACGCCATCAATGATAGCGACATGGGTTTTTGGCTTATGGATGTTAGGACTGGGCTGGGAGGTATACAAAACCCAAGGCTGGCTACATGCCAAGCTACTGCTGGTAGTACTGCTCTCAGCCTACCACGGTGCTTGCGGTTTTTATCGCAAAAAGCTGATCGACAACCCACATTACAAAACCCATAAGTTTTGGCGCTGGTTTAATGAGATACCTGTTTTTGCCTTGATATTTATCGTGATTTTGGTGGTAGTCAAACCGTTTTAAAGACAGCGACACGAGCTAGATTGATCAAACCAAAACGCCCGTCATCTCTTTAGATAACGGGCGTTTTTTGTAAAGCATGTAAGGTTGCTGTGCCTACGCCGCTTGCTGCTGTGCAAAACTCATCTTCGTCTCGCTGTAGTGTTTTTATCCTGAGCCTATTTGTCACGCTTAAACACTTGGGCGCATGATTTGATAGACATTGCTCAAATCATACACGCGGTAACGCGCAGGCTCTCGGCGGTTTTCACCTGCATAGCTGAGAATCAGTGCTTGCTTGGCACGCTCATCGACCCAGCCGACAAACAAGCCGCTATGCTCGACGCCATTGTAGCCGTGATTGATATAATACAGCCAGTCACCTGCTTCTATTTGACTGCTATGCGCATAAGGCCCTTGGCGGTATGTGCCTTTGTGCACCGTATCGCGCGTCACCCCTGCTCGCTTAAACACCGCATCTAAATAATCCCAGCAGCCGCCTTGAATGATTGTACGCTCATTGAGCGCCATTTTACGCGCTGTACTAATGACTTCACGCGCCGCCATACTGCTTTGGCGTTCTGCGCTACTCAGTATCGGTAAATATTCACTATCGACATTGTCATAGCTACCAGACAAAAACGCTGGCAGCACAGATGGCGCTTGATAGGCGCGCTCAGGATAGCGATATGCTGTGCGCCTCACTGGTGCAGTAACTGCCGCGTCAGCGCGATAGCTATCGGCGCGCTGAATACGAGAGCGCGTACTGATCTTAGCAGAAGGGACGGCTGAATATGATGGGGTATAACGGGCGCTCAGATCTAACTGAGCTGATTTTTGCGCGATAAGCGCACTCATACTATCGGCATGAGAGGGTGTCATACCACCTACAAGTAGCAATAACACGCCACACGACGCTGTAATCGGGGACGATACAGACAGTGACATAGACAATGACAAACGCGACATGACTGACTCCTTGTCAAAGGTACCATTGACAACAAAAAAGCAAAATACCAGTTTTCAGTCTTACTTATAAACCATTTGGGCATAAATCTGCAAGCACTATAGTTCAGTCACTATAAACACAATACCGTGTAACTGGTATGAGCGTATCGATTTTATTTCGAGCTGACTATAGCACCGCTTAGAGAAAGGAAATAAGGCCTAAAAAAGGTAGATAGAAAAACTAAAAGGGAGGCGGGTTGTCATTCATCTTAATATTGACATGGCGTTTGCCAAATGTCTGGCCTTGTAATATCGCTTGGGCGGCTTTGGCCTCTTGTACACTCTCAAAGCCGCTGATCAGGCACTTATAGCTACCATCGACATCCGTAATCTGTAGCTGCTCACCCATCAGTGTGACATTATCACTAGCGATAAGGGTAATGTGCTGACGCTTGCCTTGATGGTCATGCACCAGCTCACCACTACGCACCCACAGCACACCGCTACTGATATTTTTGCTCAAAGCTTGTTTTTGCTGCTGGCGTTTTTTATTAAAAATAAAACTACCAACGATGAGCAAAGCCAGCGCACCAATAGCAAGGCGCTCAGGCAACAAACTCATGGCCATCGCGACTGCCACGGCACCCACGAGCAAGGCGGTGCCAAACCAAAACATACCATTGTCAGCCGCTGGCGCTTGATTTTGTAAGGTGATTTTGGCGCCGTCATCGGTCAGCTTGAGCATGTATCGTTACCTATTGCCGAGTATTTACTGCAAAATTAATGCGTTGTTAAAGGACGATAAGACCAAAAAAACGTCGATTACCAGCCCAGCGCCGTCTGCTGCATGGTAATGAGCTCTGCAATGCCTTTTTCGGCCAGCGCTAGCATATCGTCTGCTTGGGCACGAGTAAACGGCTTTTCTTCGGCAGTGCCTTGTAGCTCAATGAACTCGCCTTTTTGGGTCATGACAACGTTTAGATCGGTATCACAGCTAGCGTCTTCTTCGTAGTTGAGGTCCAAGTACGCTTTGCCATCTTTCATACCCACAGAGACCGCCGCCACTAGGCCAATCAATGGATCGGCTTTGAGCTTTTTGGTTTTTTGTAGGCTCTCTAACGCATCGATAAGCGCGATGGCCGCTCCTGTGATACTGGCGGTACGCGTACCACCATCAGCTTGGAGTACATCACAATCAAGATAAATGGTGTTTTCACCAAGCTTGCTAAGATCAATCATAGCACGCAAGCTACGACCGATGAGACGCTGAATCTCTTGCGTACGACCTGACTGCTTACCGCGCGCCGCTTCGCGTTGGTTACGGGTGTTGGTCGCGCGTGGCAACATACCGTATTCGGCCGTGATCCACCCTTTACCCTTACCCTTTAGCCAGCGCGGTACACCAGACTCAACACTAGCGGTACACAGGACTTTGGTATCGCCAAAGCTGACTAACACTGAGCCTTCAGCATGCTTGGTATAATGGCGCTCAAAGCTGATCGAGCGAAGTTGGTCAAGCTCACGATTGTCAATACGCATAAAAATTCCTAGTACTTGTTTTAAAGCAGTGTTGTAAAATAAGTGTTGTCAATAAAAGGTTGCACGCGCAAAGCGGCATGAACCACAAACTCTCAGCCAGTCAATGTCTGAGCCGATACCCGTATGACGATATCCTAACGTGGCAGCGGCGCAATAGCAAGATTCACTCCAGCCATTACGCCGCTGCAAAAAAGACGCTGGTGTTATTCTAGACCTTCCATCTTACGCAATTCTTTACGCAAAATCTTACCGACGTTTGACTTTGGTAATTCATCGACAAACTGTATATGACGCGGACGCTTATAGCCTGTCAGTTGTTTTTTACCAAAATCAAGCAGCTCTTGCTCGGTGACCTCGCCTTTTTTGACCACAAACAGCTTAGGCTCTTCGCCGCGCTGCTCATTTGGCACACCAATAGCGCCGCACTCCACCACGGCTGGATGCTCGCTCATGGCTTCTTCGATTTCATTTGGATAGACATTAAACCCTGACACCAAAATCATGTCTTTTTTGCGATCAACGATTTTGATAAAGCCTTTTTCGTCCATGATACCGATGTCGCCTGTTTTTAGGTATCCATTGCTGGTAAAGGTCTCGGCGGTTTCTTTTGGACGGTTTTGATAGCCGATCATCACCTGTGGGCCTTTGACGCAAATCTCGCCGCGATCGCCTAATGCCACTTCGTTTTCGTCCTCATCGATGAGTATCACATCAGTGCTCGAAGCTGGAATACCAATCTTGCCAGTAAACTCAGAGATGGTCATTGGGTTAAAGGCCACCACGGGCGAGGTCTCAGACAGACCATAGCCTTCAACGATAGGCAATCCTGTGATTTTATGCCACTCTTTTGCCACGCTTGGCAACACCGACATCCCGCCGCCGATAGAGGCTTTTAGATTAGAAAAGTCCAAGTCGGCAAAGCTTTCTTTGTGCACCAAACCATTAAACAAGGTATTGACCGCTGGGATAAACGAGGGCTTGTATTTGCCCATCTCTTTAATCAAACCATCCAAATCGCGTGGGTTTGGAATCAGCAGCCCTGCATAGCCTTGATACATGCCGTACATACCACAGACCATAAAGGAGAAGACATGATACAGCGGTAGTGCTGTCAAGATAACATCATTGGCATCGACATCATCATCAAAGGCACTATTCATCAAGGCGCTGATCTGTAGCATATTGGCGACTAGGTTGCCGTGAGAGAGCATGGCACCCTTGGCCACGCCTGTGGTGCCGCCGGTATACTGGAGCAGCGCCACATCGCTGAGGTTCATATCTGGACGCTGGTACTTGCTGGCTGATACAGCGTTTAGCGCCTGTTTAAAGCTCACACTGTCTGGCAAGCTATAGGCTGGAATCATTTTTTTGACATGGCGAGCCACAAGATTGACCACCGCGCCTTTGAGCGTGCCCAGCATATCGCCGATTTTGCACAAGATCACATGCTCGACCTGACCTTTGTCTTCGGCATCTTGATAAGTCTTAGCAAAGTTTTCGACGATAAACAGCGCTTTGGCACCGCTATCATGCAGCTGATGCGATAGCTCGCGGCTGGTATAGAGGGGATTGACATTGACCAGCACCATCCCTGCGCGAATGATACCCAAGGCCACGACAGGATACTGCAAGATATTGGGCATCATCACCCCAACCTTATCACCCTTGACCAGTCCTAGTGACTGCAAGTAGCTGGCGATTTGGCGACTGTACAAATCCAATTGCTTAAAGCTAACAGAAGCACCCATGCAGATATAGGCAGGCTTTTGCCCATAACGCCTAAAATTACGCTCAAACACATCAAGTAAAGAGGTATTATCCTCTGGCATATCGATAGTTGCTGCGATGCCATAACGCTCATAAGCACTCAACCACGGACTGTCGCTGTCTATCGTCGGCATATCGGGAAAGGCATTGTCTTGATATGCCTGCCTAGCGGTATGGCCCGTGGCAGCTTGATCCTCTGTCGTCTCTTTATTGATACTGTCGGTCATAATTTTCCCTAAATGTTGCCGTTAAAAACATAAAATAATCAAAAGCGCGTCATCATTTCTCGCCCTTTAGCGATGCATTGATTAAAAGCAATACATCGATTAAAAGCAGTGCATCGATTCAATGAAAGACATGCCCCAATAAAGCACCCTTATCTATCGCAGCAAATTTGTGGCTACAAAAGCTTATGAATAAAAAAACAAGGCAACACCATTGGGTTTATCATTCATAAGCTTTGCAAGTCACAAAGCCATACCACGTCATCGATAAGTGGCACCATGCCTTAGCCACACGCTAAGGTATACCTTACTGTCATTATGATGGTTTTGCCAAACCGCTCAAGCCAAACCCAACAGATATATACAAAAATAGGTCGGTGGGCACTATAGCAGTTTTATGCAAAATTCTCTATCTATGGCGATGATGTTGTACAGACAAAAATAGCAGAAAAGACAAAAAATGATAAAGCAGCAATCAGCGGCCTTATCATTTTTGTGTACGATGACATCTCGAGCAAAACCCACTCAGACTATAAAATCATAGCCCTTGTGAGTCATGAATAGCTGATCAGCTCGGCTGAAGCAAGAGCCTAACCGTGGTTTTTTTCTTCAAGCTCTCGCAAGTCTTTGCGTAAGATTTTACCCACGTTTGACTTTGGTAGCTCGTCGATAAACTCCACATAACGCGGACGCTTATAACCCGTTAGATTCTCTTTGCCATACGCGATGACTTCTTCTTCTGTCAAGCTGTCATCACTACGTACCACATAAATCTTTGGCACCTCGCCGCTTTTTTCATCATCGATACCGATGACACCGCACTCTAAGATTTTTGGATGGCCTGACATGACGTCTTCTACTTCGTTTGGATAAACGTTGAAGCCTGACACCAAGATCATGTCTTTTTTGCGATCGACAATCTTAAAGTAGCCTTCTTCATCCATCACACCGATGTCACCGGTACGGAAATAACCATCCGCCGTCATCACCTTGCTCGTGGCATCATCGCGTTTCCAGTATCCTTTCATCACCTGCGGCCCGCGCACACTAATCTCACCGCGCTCACCAATCTCAACCTCATTACCCGCCTCATCCAAGATGGCCATATCCGTGGCTGGCATCGGCAGACCGATGTTGCCTGAGAACTCGCCTGTCCCTTGTGGGTTTGCTGAGGCAACGGGCGAGGTCTCTGATAGACCATAGCCCTGTACAATGATATTGCCCGTGATTTGCTGCCATTTTGCCGCTGTATCCTTTAGCACAGCCATACCGCCGCCCATCGACATCTCAAGCTTGCTATGATCGAGCGCTTTGAACACCTCACTATTGGCAAGCGCATTAAATAAGGTATTTACCGCTGGGAAAAACGCAGGTGGATAATCTTTGTAGGCTTTGATTAAGCTTGCGCCATCGCGTGGGTTGGGTACCAATAGTCCAATACAGCCGCGATAGAGGCCGTACATACCACAAACGGTAAATGAGAAAATATGATATAGCGGTAGTGCCGTCATAATCACTGGCTGCTCATTCATTTTTTCAAACTTATCAAAAGCATCGCCTAAGTACGTGTCACACTGAATCAAGTTGGCAACCAAATTGCCATGCGTGAGCATCGCGCCTTTGGCCACGCCTGTGGTGCCACCGGTATACTGTAGTACCGCGACATCATCCAAACCGATGTCATTGGGGCGTTGATAGCTGGCAGCTGAAAAGCGATTAAGCGCTTTTTTGAATTTGACGCTACCATTGATATGATAGGCTGGCACCATTTTTTTGACATGGCGCACCACCGTATTGACGATGAAGCCTTTCAGCGGGCTCATCAAGTCGCCCATCGATGTCACCACCACATGATCGACCATCTCCTTGCCGATATCTTCATAGGTTTTAGCAAAGTTTTCCAATAAAATCAATACCTTGGCATCAGAATCTTCTAGTTGATGAGCAAGCTCTTTGGTGGTATAAAGTGGGTTGACGTTGACCAGCGTCAGACCTGCCCGCAGCACGCCCAAGACAGCAACGGGCAACTGCAGGATGTTTGGCATCATTACCGCGACTTTATCGCCTTTTTTTAGGCCGAGGGACTGTAGATAGGCGGCGACCTGCTTACTATAACGGTCTAATTCTTCGTACGAGAGTTTGACATCCATACAGACAAACGCGGTTTTGCCAGCGTGATTGATGAAGTTTTGCTCAAGTATCTCGATCAACGAGGTGTCAGCGGGCGGCATATCGATATCGTACTGCATGCCAAGTTTTTCGTAAGTTTTGACCCATACTTTGTCGTTACGACGAATCAAGTTACCGTGATTTTCCATAATCTTTTCTCTCCTAATAATAGTACGCTACCGTCCACTCATACAAATCACAGCGTGACAAACACACAAAGTCTCAAAGCACTGGCAGACCATGGTGATGGCTGTCAGGCATCGACCTTGCTGTATGGTGACAAGCAAACCCTATAGCGGTAAATAGCCCTTTGTTCATTAACATACACACTTTATAAAGACTACTCAATACAAAAGATTGCTACTTGCGTTCGCAAAGCTACTTGACGCTCATTAATGTTATTATTATCAAATAGTTAAGCAATAAATGACTCACCATTTCATATATTTTCATTTTCCTATTTATTACTAGACAATTTTCTGATTTTATACCAAACAACCCTCACTGATGCGGTTTTGCTAAAGCGTGGCGAAAACGCTGGCTTTTATGGCATGTGAAGCGAGTTGTATTATTTTACCTTGCTTGCCTGCTTGACTGCTTGCCTGAATAGGCACGTCACACCTTGTCGTCTATTCTGAGTTATCTCTTTTTAATTTTGCTGATATCCTTTACGATAGCACTATCTTATTTTGGCGCTGATGCGCATTATGCATACCTATTACCGATACCTATTAAAACTGATAAGTGAACCTTACTTTATGTCCGATGTTATTGACCATACCGCCCCTGCCGCCCCTTCTCATGAGCCGATGGACACCCGCTCGGTAGCGGAGTTCACCGAGCAGGCTTATCTCAACTACGCCATGTACGTCATCATGGATCGGGCGCTACCAAATATCGCCGATGGCCTAAAGCCCGTCCAGCGCCGTATCGTCTATGCTATGAGTGAGCTTGGCCTAAAATCCTCTGCTAAAGCCAAAAAGTCTGCCCGTACCGTTGGTGATGTACTCGGTAAGTACCACCCACATGGCGACAGTGCTTGTTATGAGGCCATGGTACTGATGGCGCAGCCGTTTAGCTATCGCTATCCGCTCATCACCGGTCAAGGCAACTGGGGCAGCCCTGATGATCCCAAATCCTTTGCCGCCATGCGCTATACCGAGGCCAAAATGTCTGCCTATGCCAACACCTTGCTGGCCGAGCTCGGCCAAGGCACGGTCGATTGGCAAGATAACTTTGATGGTACCTTACAAGAGCCTGTCACCCTGCCTGCGCGCTTGCCCAATATCTTGTTAAACGGCACGACAGGGATCGCCGTCGGTATGGCCACCGACATCCCGCCGCACAACCTAAATGAAGTGGTACGCGCCGCCATTCGCTTACTAAAAAATCCTGAGCTATCAGTAAAGCAGCTCACCCAGTCGATACCTGCGCCTGATTTGCCCACGCCAGCTGAAATCATCACCAGCAAAAAAGACTTGCAGGCGATGTACGAAAGCGGCCGCGGCAGCTACAAAATGCGCGCGACCTACCATATCGACCCCAAAGAAAAAAACCTCGTCATCATCGATGCGCTGCCCTATCAAGTCTCAGGCAACAAAGTGCAAGAGCAAATCGCCAAACTCATGCTGGACAAAAAACTGCCATGGGTGACCGACATCCATGACGAGTCTGACCACGAAAACGCCTGCCGTATCGTGCTTGAGCTGCGCTCTACCCGCGTCGATGTCGAGCGCGTGATGAGTCACCTGTTTGCCAGTACTGACCTTGAGAGTAATTATCGCGTCAATATGAATATGATTGGCCTAAACGGTAAACCGCAGGTCAAAAACCTCAAAGAAATTCTTGAAGAGTGGTTGATCTGTCGTCGCTCGGTGGTCACGCGGCGCTTGCAGTATCGCCTCGATAAAATCGATAAACGCTTACATATCTTGGCAGGGTTGCTGATCGCTTATCTACATATCGATGAGGTCATTCGTATCATCCGCGAGGAAGACGAGCCAAAGTCAGCATTGATGGAGGGTTATGATCTGACCGACATCCAAGCCAATGCCATCTTGGACATACGCTTGCGTCAGCTGGCAAGGCTCGAAGAGATTGAGCTGCGCCGCGAGCAAGATGCACTAGACGCTGAGCGCGCCACCATTCAAGAGTACTTGGACAATCCAGACAGCCTGACCAATCTGATGATTGAAGAGCTGAACGCCGATATGAAAGAACACGGCAACGAGCGCATGTCACCACTAGCAGAGCGCGAAGAAGCGCAGGCGCTAAAAGAGTCGGATCTGGTACCAAGCGAGCCTATCACCGCGATACTCTCAAAAGCAGGCTGGATTCGCGCTGCGAAAGGTCATGACGTCGATGCCGCTGGCATGAGCTATCGCTCAGGAGACAGCTATCAAGCGCACGCACGCGGTAAGTCCAACGAGAGAATCTACGTACTCGATAGCACAGGGCGTAGCTATAGTGTCGACGCGCATAGCTTAGCCTCAGCGCGTGGTCAAGGCGATCCGCTGACCAGCATACTCAAGCCGCCAGCAGGTGCCAGCTTTGAGCAGCTAATAACTGGTCGCGACGATCGGCGCATCATCCTCGGCAGCTCTAACGGCTATGGCTTTATCAACACGCTTGGTAACCTCGATAGCAATCAAAAAGCCGGTAAAAAAATCATCAATCTAGCGGCCGATAGTCGTCTGCTTCCTGTCGCTCGTATCGACGCGCCAGCAGAAGTGGCGACCCATGCTGATGGTGAAAACAGCAACGAAAACGTGGCACCTGACCATGTCGCTGTGGTGACCAATGCAGGGTATTTATTGGTATTTGCCCTTGATGATTTGCCCGAGCAAGCACGTGGTAAAGGTAATAGGCTGATTAAACTAAAAGACGGTGAAGAAGTGCTTGCTATCACGCCGCTAAGCTTGCAAGACAGCCTAGTCATCACCGCAGGCAAACGTCATGTGACGCTAAAGCCCAATGATTTGGCCAACTATACAGGCACTCGTGGTAATCGCGGTGGTCAGTTACCAAGGGGCTTTCAGAATGTGAGTTCGGTTGAGGTTGGGTGATTTGACATCTTCCGCGTTTAAAAAAGCTGGGCTAAAAGCCCAGCCTACAAAGAATTTCATTCTAAACCAATGTATCAAAACCCAACTACGACCACTATCAAAAAAATCATAAGCTCACCGCTAGCCCCGACTGTAGCGGTATCCTGCTGAGCTGGGCGAGTTGTGAGGGCTAGGTTTTGGGGTGGCTCGCAGAGCAGGAGACACCCCAAACCATAGCCCTCGCCTCGCGCGGGTAAGCAGATACAAGCGTAAGGCGGGAAAAGCTATTAATAATGTTTTATATATTCCAAACCCTACCCCTGCCGTAACCCCAAAATAGGAATGACCAAATCTTCTTCATCCGTCAGATGTTGCTGGAGTAAGTCCGTCACTGCCTCTAGCGTTTTGTGCGACACGTCAGCCAGCGCTTTATCCTCAACCTCAGTTCTCGCCAGCGTATCGTTTTGCAGCTGCAGCTGATCGAGTAGCGCATCCAAGCGCACATGGTCGCGCCCCAATATCTCAAACCCTGCCTGTAGCTGCGGATACATCCGAATAAATTCAGGGAAAAACCCCTCGTCCTCAACGCCGTGATGCTGATGCAGCTTGAGGATATGCATACTGACACGCTTGAGCATCTGCGAGCGATACTCGCTCCAGTCAAACTCCCCTGATTGATAGGCCGTACTTATCTGTGTCAAGATACGCTGGCGTTTTCGTATGTTAGTATGTACCTTTAGCCAGCCCGATGTCTTATAAGCGTAGTCCGCGCCAAACCATTGATCAGGCGGCAGCTTGTTATACAGAAATAACCAATCCGCCTCTAAGCGGCTATCAGGATGCCTTGGAGCCAGACTAAATAGATCATCGTCTAAAGCCTGCTGACTTGTCTTATTGTCGCTTGTGATAGAAAGAGTCATCAAGGTATCCTTAGGTAGCAGATTTGGCTGGTGACTGGCGCTGATCATGCTCTCTCAAACGTATCACCAAGCACTTATATATTTGCTATTTTATTAAAAATAACTGCACTTACAATAGATAATATTTAGACTTTATATAGGCCGTGCCCCACTCTGACCCATTAACTCAAAAGACTTACACGGTTGTTTTTTAAACATAAAGGATGCTCATGTTTATAGTAGATAAGGCTGCGACAGCCAGTATGCCTCACAAGCTGCCCATGCCAAAAGTGATATTTTTTGACATCGACGATACGCTAAGCCGCAACGGTATTATTGCAGCACACAACAAGGCTACCCTTGAGGCGCTTGCCCAAACCGACATTAAACTGGTGATTTCTACAGGGCGCTCTAAAGCGATATTGCCGGCTGATATTTTGGCGTTGCTCGAGGCAGAGGTTTTAGACGCCATTATCTGTATGAACGGACAGTACAGCTTTGATAATCAAGGCTTAATCAGTCACTATCCGTTGTCTGCTGAGCAGGCGGACAAAATCGTGCAGTTATGCAAAACAAGCGAGCTCATTCATAAGTTTGACTCAGCGACTCATATCGCTTGGTCGGCGGAAAATGAGCGTCTGCGCGAATTCAATGCCAAAACCCCCAACTCCATCGTTGATCCCCTCTACTATCTATCAAACCCTGTTTATCAGTGCTCGGTGTTTTTTAATAATCAATTCGATAAAATGCAGGATATCGATTTTGCGCGGGACGATTTAAAGCTGGTGCATTGGCATCAAATTGGTGCGGATATTTTGCCAGCAAACGCCTCAAAAGCCCGTGGCATCCTAGACGTTTGTGACTATTACGGCGTAAATGCCAATGAATGTATGGCGTTCGGCGATGGTATGAATGATTTAGAGATGTTCGATTTGGTCGGCTATGCGGTCGCGATGGGCGATGCCCAGCCTGCGCTGATCGAGCGCGCAGATTTTGTCACAGGTACCATTGAAGAATATGGTATTCAAAAGGTGCTTGAGCAATTTAAGGTGGCGTCATAAATAGAATAACCTTAAGCAAAGCCTTTCAAAACTCTTTTCTTTATCGCCCAAAAAAACCCTTGCCAATCGCTGACAAGGGTTTTTATTTTGCGAATAACAACTACTGAGCAGGATAATAGGTCTCTGCGCCAGGGCCGACTGGCAGACCCAGCACAAACACCCAGACAGAAAACAATATCGTCCAACCAATCAAAAAAGCCATGGAGTACGGCAGCATCATCGCCATCAAGGTTCCCACTCCAGTGTCTTTTTTGTAGCGCATTGCTACTGCCAAGATAAGACCAAAATAGCTCATCATCGGCGTGATGATATTGGTGGTCGAGTCGCCAATACGGTAAGCCGCCTGAATCATCTCTGGCGCATAACCTGTGAGCATGAGCATCGGCACAAAGATCGGCGCAGTCACCGCCCACTGGGCAGACGCCGAACCGAGCATCAGATTGACCAGACCACAAATGATGATAAAGCCTACCAACAATAAAGGCCCTGTCAAACCAACATCACTTAAGAAGGTAGCGCCAGACACCGCCATCACCGAACCAAGATTTGACCACTTAAAAAACGCGGTAAACTGCGCGGCAAAAAACACCAGCACAATATAAATACTCAAGGAGCTCATGGCGTTGCTCATGGCATCGACCACGTCTTGATTGCTCTTGATGCTACCGGTAATCTTACCGTAGATATAGCCTGGTAGGGCAAAGAATACAAAGATAAAGACCACGATGCCTTTCAAAAATGGTGAGCCTGACACCAGACCCGTCTCCGCATTACGCAAGATGCCATCTGCAGGCACTACTGTCCACGCCAGCAATAAGCAAAATATGAGCATACTGATACCTGCCCATAGTAGCCCCTTTTTCTCAATTGACGATACTTTTTCGATTTGCGTCTCTAGTACAGAGGCATCGTCAGCATCTTTAGGGTTGTATTCTCCTAAGCTTGGCTCAACGATTTTTTCGGTGACAAAATAACCCAGGCCACTGATCAAAAAGGTACTGGCGATCATAAAGTACCAGTTGGCCTCTGCACCGACGGTGTAGGTAGGATCGATGATACGCGCCGCTTCTTGGGTAATCCCTGATAATAAAGGATCTACCGTACCAAGCAATAAGTTAGCACTATAGCCGCCTGACACCCCAGCAAACGCCGCGGCCAGACCGGCTAGCGGATGCCTACCAAGTGAGTGAAAGATAACTGCCGCCAGTGGTATCAATACCACATAACCAAGCTCGGCGGCGGTGTTTGACATGATGCCAGCGAACACAATGGTAAAGGTCACCATTTTTTTGGGCGCATTCATGACCAGACCACGCAGGGCAGCTGATATCATACCAGAGTGCTCAGCAATACCGACACCGAGTAAGGCCACCAGCACCGTACCAAGCGGCACAAAGCCGGTAAAGTTGGTGACTAAATTTTCAACAATGCGTGCTAAACCCTCGCCGTTCAATAGATTAACGACCTCGATCATGCCATCGGCACTACGTCCGCTGGTGCCCTCAGGGCGCGGATCTATCACCGACACCCCAAAATAAGACATCACAGCTGAGAGTACCAACAGCAGCACAGACATCCAAACAAACAAAATGACCGGATGCGGCAGTAGATTACCGAGCCACTCAACCCCTTGCAAAAATCGCTGCATACGAGAACTTTTCGCTGCGGTATCAAAGTTGTTGTTTGGTGGACTGCCATTTGGTGAATTACTTCCTTGCATAGCCGCTGCTCCATTTAGAACTTAAATAAATTGATAGGTTTCAAACATATGAAAAGATTGATAAAAGATAGCGATTGAAACATAGTTGGGAAACGGAAACAAATACTTTTTGCTCATAAAACCAAATGTTTGCAATTTTGGACAATCTATAAATGACAAGGAGCCTATATACAGTGCGTTCAATATAAAAACGCTACAGTGGGGCTGGGATAAATTTTACGCAGTCTTTGTCGGCGCAGGCACAGCACGCAAGGATAATTTATACCAGTAGCGCTATAACATTTTTAAATTAAATCTACTATATTCACCAGTACAGTCATCAATACAAGTAAACCAAAAACAAAAAAGCGAGAGATTAGAATATCTCTAATCTCTCGCTTTTGCAGCGGTGCAACAGTACTGCTATTAACGCGTGCGCGCTAGCAGACCATAAATCCAGCCACCTATTTTATAAAGCCCAATCACCAGTAAAATCAGCACCAGCGCCGCCAGCACATAAGCCAACCAATTCGGCACGCTGCTCAGCCAACCAATGGTAAAGGCCATCCCCATGTAGGTTTCTACCGGCCAATTGACGATAGGCGTCGGTGAGCCTGAGTTAAACATCGCCATAAAAACGATGATACCAATGATGGTAGCAATCACACCGGCACAGTTACGGTTATTCATGCTTTCTCCTAATCTTACACATATATTTGGTTTTTTAATGACTTGCTCAGTAACATACCCTGAAACGACAGCATCACCTTAGCTGTTTTGTTGTACTTTTTATGGTGACGGTAGGCGCGGTAAAAATCTCTTTGCGCCGACCCTTTAAATCAGTAACACTAATGGTCATAATAGTATCAATCACCGTATGCAGCGTTTAGTGCTTTGTATACGCCCGTTTTTATGCCGTTTTATTGATTTGACTTTATTATTTAGGAGAGATATTTTGACACACGTATCATCATCCCAAGCGCCTGCCCGCTCTGTGGCCGGAATCGGTCGCTTATTGCCTACGGCCGTGACAAAGACTGCGCCAAAAGCCTTGCTTGCTATGGCAGTCGGCTTGGTACTTGCCAGCTGTAGTAGCTCTGACAATGCAGCAGCGGATGGCAGTGCTGGCGCAAGCAATGAGACGCTTAATCTGTATAACTGGTCAGAGTATATGCCTCAAGAGATTCTCGATGGCTTTGAAGAAGAGACCGGTATCGCCGTCAATTACACCACTTTTGACTCCAACGAAGCCATGTACGCCAAGCTCAAGCTACTCGATGACTCTAGCCAATACGACTTGGCGATTCCATCGACGTACTATGTCGAAAAAATGGCCAAAGAAGGATTGTTGCAAGAGCTCGATAAATCAAAATTAAGCAACTTTAACAACCTTGATACATCATTTACCAATACCAAGGTCGATCCAGACAATAAGTACTCGATTCCTTATATGTGGGGCAGTACAGGTCTTGCCATCAATGGTGATAGCGTCGACCCTGCGACCGTCAATAGTTGGAATGATCTGTGGGACCCGAAATACAAAGGTCAAGTGATGCTGACCAATGACGTGCGCGAAGTCTTTGGTATGGCACTACTAACCCTCGGCTACTCAGGCAACAGCAGCAATCCTGAGGAAATAAAAGCCGCTTATGACAAGCTCACCACGTTGATGCCAAATGTCAAAACCTTTAACTCAGATGCCACGCGTATGCCCTATATCGAAGGGGAGACGACGCTTGGTATGACGTGGAATGGCGAAGCGGTCATGGCCAATGATGAAGGCTTGACCAGCTTGGTTTATAAATATCCATCGGAGGGTGCGATACTGTGGATGGATAACTTTGTCATTCCCAAAAATGCCAAGCAAATGGATGCCGCGCATAAGTTTATCGACTACCTGCTTCGCCCCGAAAACGCCAAAATCGTCAGTGAAGAGATTGGCTATGCGTCGCCAAACTTAGCCGCACGTGAGATGATGGACGAATCAGTGCGCAACAATCCGGCGATTTACCCTTCTAAAGAAGTACTGGCAAAAGCAGAGTTCCAAGAAGATGTGGGTGACGAAGCGTTGCAAATGTATCAGCAGTATTGGGATAAGCTAAAAACAGGCCGTTAATAGCCATGACGTAATCGCTTAATCCTAGTAGTCCAAAAATAAAAACGCTGATCTAAGATCAGCGTTTTTTATATTATAAATGCAAATCCGTCTCGCCGCCTTTGTCCTCGATGCGGCGTTGCTCGCGGCGCTGATAGCGTAGACCTGAGGCTGCAAACCACTGCGGTTTAGTCGTTTGTAACAAGTCGCTCAACTGTTGCAACTGGGTTTGCAAGGTTTGGGTCAACCAAAAGTATCCCTGCCACTCAAATGCTAAACGCTGTACGCTTGGATACTCTGAGACGGCAATACGCGTAATGGGACGAAACACTTCATCACTGGGACTACGTAGCACCGCAGCCATATGCTGCATCGCTTGCGTCAACTCATGCTGATAATGAACCAACAAAACATGGTTCTCCTCATCGATTTCAATATTTGCCAAGCGCGGCGCAGCACTTAATAACAAATCAATTGTGCCAATGATATTGCGATGGGTACGTTGAATGGTCTCCAGTGTCTCTTTTTCGATCCCTGACTCACTTGCGGTCGCAGCGATATGTGGACGCACGGCCAGTAGGCGCTTATTGATCTGTTGTAATGTGGTGACCAACGCTCTATCAACAGGTATTTCTTCAACTGAAAAAGCCACTGGATTTGATTTATGGGTCGTGTTGCCCGCCGCTCCGTCCGCTACATCAATATGATGGCCAACGCTTGCATATAAGCTGCTACAAGCATCAAGATTGCTACTCAATAGAAATCGCCACATCAGCGTTGATTTTAGCGGCAAAATGAGTGTGACTGCGACCGCCACGCCTGTCCCTAGCAAGATATTGAGCGCACGGTAAATGCCGTCTTGACCAATACTACTATTGCCTAGATCGGAGACAATCATTAACATCGTAATACCCGTCAGCAGCCCTGTGTAGCCAAGCTTACGAACGGCCAGATAGCCAATAATGCCGCTTAATATACCGATAAGTGCATAATCGATCCATAGCCATGCCCCTACATTTTGATTGAACCACAACACCCCTAATGCTGTGCCAATACCTAGTAGCGTGCCCAGCACACGCTCTTTGGCTTTGGTATAGATAGCGCCTTGATACTGTAACAATCCTAAAATAATAAAAACCGTAATGGTGGTCCACTCACCATGCGGCAGGTTTGTGACTTTATTGACTAATAGCGCCAGTATGACAGCCACTCCCAGACGACAAGCATGTAACACATCTGCACGTTGATAACGAATGTAAGGCTCGATGAATGGAGCAGTAACACGCTGGTAAAAGGTTGATTTCACGCCAGGCTACTCTTTTTAGTGAATAAACGAGTTTTAGTGGATAAATGAGGTAAACGATAAAGCATATAGGGTACGCACAAACATGCTAGCAGTCGAGCTTTTATTTACCAAGCATCACTCAAAAAAAAACGCCTTTTGTCTGATAAAAGACAAAAGGCGTTTACATCACAAACCACTAATAAATCGTGGAATCTAAATCGAGGTAATTATACTTCTAAAAAGTCTAAGATGCCTTCCGCCGCTTCGCGACCCTCCCAAATAGCCGTGACAACTAAGTCCGAGCCGCGCACCATATCGCCGCCAGCAAAGATTTTGGGATTGCTGGTTTGAAATTTAAATGTCTGCTGCTCGAGCGCTAGCACGCGGCCCGAGCTATCCATACTCACTTGCTGACTCTCAAACCAGTCGGCAGGGCTAGGACGAAAACCAAAGGCCATAATCACCGCATCACACTCAATGATCTCTTCTGAATTTGGAATCGGCTCAGGACGACGGCGGCCACGATTGTCTGGCGCGCCCAGTTGTGTGGTAACGACCTTGACGCCATTGACCTTACCATTTAGGCCGATGATTTCGGTCGGCTGACGGTTGAACAAAAACTGCACTCCTTCCTCGCGCGCATTGACCACCTCGCGGCGTGAGCCTGGCATGTTTTCTTCATCACGACGATAGGCACAGACGACTTGCTCAGCGCCTTGGCGAATACTGGTACGGTTGCAGTCCATCGCCGTATCGCCACCGCCCAGTACTACGACTCTTTTGCCTTTAAAGTCGATGTACTCTTCAGCATCTTTTTCCCAATCATTGCAGCGATTGACGTTGGCAATCAGGTAATCTAAAGCGTCATAAACGCCGTCGAGCTCTTCGCCTACAAAGCCGCCGCGCATATAGGTATAAGTGCCCATTCCCATAAACACCGCGTCGTACTCGCTCAACAGCTCATCGATAGTGACGTCTGTACCGATTTCGGTCTCGAGGCGAAACTCAATACCCATGCCTTCAAAAATCACGCGGCGATTGCGCATGACGTCTTTTTCCATCTTAAACTCTGGGATACCAAAGGTCAGTAGGCCGCCAATCTCAGGACGCTTGTCAAAAACCACAGGCTTGACGCCATTTCTTACCAAGATATCAGCGCAGCCAAGACCTGCCGGCCCAGCCCCAATGATGGCAACTTTTTTGTCTGTCCAAACCACATCCGACATATCAGGTCGCCAGCCTAAGGCAAAAGCGGTATCGTTGATATATTTTTCGACATTACCGATGGTCACCGCGCCAAAACCATCGTTTAGCGTACAAGCGCCTTCGCACAAGCGGTCTTGAGGGCAAACGCGGCCGCAAACCTCAGGTAAAGTATTGGTACGATGACACAGCTCTGCTGCCTGAAAGATTTGGCCTTCGGTGGCCAGCTTTAGCCAATTAGGGATGTAATTGTGAACTGGGCATTTCCACTCACAATAAGGGTTGCCGCACTCAAGACAACGATGGGCTTGCTGCGCCACCGCCTCGCTCTCAAACGGCTTATAAATCTCAACAAACTCTGTCGAGCGGGTGGCAATGTCTTTTTTAGCAGGATCAAACCGTGGTACATCTAAAAACTGAAAACTATTTTCTAAGCGTTTTGCCATGATAACTGTCTCTTCTCTAGGTGGCTTTTATCGTGGGTGGGGAGCCGCTGCGACACACTGTCAGTCCATCTGATATATGTCACTGCGGGCACCGACCTGCGAAAAAACCAATGTATTAAAACGTCTCTTATACCCTATACCCGACTACTGTGGATCAGCCATGGTGGTCTTTAGGAGACTGGCAATATTCGCCGCTTTGGGCTTGACCAAGTAAAATTTGCGCACATAGTGCTCAAAGTCAGCCAATATCGTCTGGCCCCAAGCGCTGCCTGTTTTATCTACGTGGTTTTCTATCACTTGCTGCAAATAAATGCGGTGCTCTTCGGTTTGCTCGCTGGAGATACGGTTTAAATCAATCAGCTCGTGATTGCAGCGATCAAAAAAGTCGCCATCCATGTCGAGCACGTAAGCAAAGCCACCGGTCATCCCTGCGCCAAAATTCAGCCCTGTCCGTCCAAGGATGGTCACCACGCCGCCGGTCATATATTCACAGCAGTGATCGCCTGTGCCCTCTATCACCGCGTGCGCCCCTGAGTTACGTACGCCAAAGCGCTCGCCTGCGGTTCCTGCCGCATATAACTTACCGCCTGTCGCACCATAAAGGCAAGTATTACCGATAATGGCGGTCTCTTGGGTACTAAAACTGGCACCCTTTGGCGGATAGATAACGATCTCGCCACCAGCCATACCTTTACCGACATAGTCATTGGCATCGCCTTCTAGCTCGATATTTAGGCCGCCTGCATTCCACACACCCAAGCTCTGCCCTGCTGTGCCCGTTAGATGCAGCTTGATTGGCATATCACTCATACCAAGATTGCCCCAGACTTGAGCGATCTCACCGGAGATACGCGCGCCGATTGAGCGATCGCAGTTGCCAATTGCATAGCTATAATCGCCGCCTGTACCTTGACGAATATTAAGCAGCATATCACTGACCATCTGCTCAGCGAGCAAGCCCTTATCAAATGGCTCATTACGCGCTACCTGACACGTTTGCGCGTTGCCAACGCTGGCTGGATGACTAAACAAGAGTGGCATTAAATCGAGGTGACGCTGCTTTGCCGTATTGCCTTCTAACACCTCGAGCAAGTCAGTACGTCCGACCAGCTCTTCCATACTACGTACGCCAAGGGCGGCAAGCCATTCACGTGTTTCCGTCGCCACAAACTTAAAGAAGTTAATGAGCATCTCCGCTTCACCGATGAAGTGCTCGTCACGCAACTTGGCTTTTTGGGTAGCAACGCCTGTCGGGCAGTTGTTTAGATGGCAGATACGCAAGTATTTACAGCCCACCGCAATCATCGGCGTGGTACCAAAACCAAAGCTTTCTGCACCAAGGATAGCGGCTTTTACCACATCAAGGCCTGTCTTGAGTCCGCCGTCCGTTTGTACCCGCACTTTATCGCGCAGGCCATTGACCCGTAGCGACTGATGCGTCTCTGCCAAGCCCAGCTCCCACGGCGAGCCTGCATGATGGATAGAAGACAGTGGTGACGCTGCCGTACCGCCATCATAGCCTGAGATGGTGATTAAGTCAGCATAGGCCTTGGCCACGCCTGTCGCGATGGTGCCAACGCCTGGACGTGAGACCAGCTTCACCGAGACCAAGGCATCGGGATTGACTTGTTTTAAGTCAAAAATCAGCTGCGCCAAGTCTTCGATAGAATAAATATCATGATGCGGCGGCGGTGAGATGAGTGTCACCCCTGGTACAGAGTAACGCAGGCGCGCGATCAGCGCATTGACCTTACCACCTGGCAGCTGTCCACCCTCCCCTGGTTTTGCACCCTGAGCGACCTTGATCTGCATGACTTCTGCTGAGCGCAAGTACGCAGGCGTGACACCAAAACGACCAGAAGCCACTTGTTTGATTTTTGAATTGCGCAGCGTGCCATAGCGTACCGGATCTTCGCCGCCCTCTCCTGAGTTTGAGCGGCCACCGATGGTATTCATCGCCATGGCGATCGCTTCATGTGCTTCTGGTGATAGAGCGCCAAGCGACATGCCCGCCGAATCAAAGCGTGTCAAGATAGCCGAGATGTCTTCGACCTCATTCACGTCAATTGAGTTATCTGTCTTTAGTTGCAACAAATCCCGCAAGGTTGCTACAGGGCGACTATTAACCAAGTCGGCATAATGACGATAATTGTCATAATCGCCTGTCCGTACAGCGGTGTGCAGGCTGTTAATCACATCAGGATTAAAGGCGTGATACTCTTTGTTAAAGACAAACTTGAGCAAACCACCTTGATCAAGGGGCGCACGGCGCTTAAAGGCGTTGGCCGCGAGTATGGCCTGATCTGCTGCCAAATCGGCAAAGGTGGCGCCTTTGATACGGCTTTGCACACCTTTAAAGCATAGGTTTACCACTTCTTCTGAGAGACCAACCGCTTCAAATAATTGTGCACCGCGATAAGAGACGATGGTTGAGATACCCATTTTTGATAAGATTTTTAGCAAACCTTTATCCAAGCCTTTACGGAAATTGACCCGCGCCTGAATCGGATCGCCAAGCAGCTCACCACTTGCCACCAAGTCATCGATGACATCATAAGCCAAATATGGATAGACGCAGGTGGCGCCAAAGCCAATTAATACCGCCACCTGATGCGAGTCACGCGCCAGCCCCGTCTCGATGATGAGATTGGCATCGGTGCGGATACCTTGGGCGATCAGATAATGATGCACTGCCCCTGTCACCATGATGGCATTGGCTGGGACTTTGTCGGCGACGATGTTTTTGTCAGACAATACAATCAGCGTATGGCCGGCGCGAATACTGCTTGCCACTTGCTCACAGATAGCAGTGATGGCTTCTGACAGCTCAAGGGTACGATCATAATTTAAATCAATACGCGCCATCTGAAACGCTGGGTCGTCTAAACGCTCAAGCTGCTGCATTTTGCTGGCTGACAATACCGGTGAGGATAAAATAATACGGTGTGCATCTTTTGCTGATGGCGCAAACACATTGGTTTCAGCGCCGAGACACGTCTGTAGTGACATCACGATTGACTCACGTAATGGGTCAATCGGTGGGTTGGTCACCTGCGCGAACTGCTGACGAAAAAAATCGCCGACATGACGAATTTGCTGCGACAGCACTGCCATTGGTGTATCATCGCCCATCGAGCCCACTGGCTCTTGACCATTTTCGGCATTAGGACGGATGATTTCGGTGCGCTCTTCATTGGTGATGTGATACATCTTTTGTAGGGCCTTGAGTGGCTCGCCGCGGCAGGCCTGCGCCGCCAGCTGCTCTTCTAGGCGCTCATCATCACGGATACGGGTCGCTTCTTCGCGCAGCCATTTGCGATACGGGTGCGCTTTTTTTAGTAAGGTCGCTATGGCTTTGGTATCTAAAATCTGGCCAGTCATGGTATCGATGACCAGCATTTGACCGGGACCGACGCGGCCTTTTGCCAGTACATCTTTTGGTGCATAATCCCAAACACCCACCTCAGAGGCGACCGTAATGTAGCCATTCTTCGTCGTCACCCAGCGCGATGGGCGCAAGCCATTGCGATCAAGCATGCACACCGCATAGCGCCCGTCTTGAATCACCAGACCCGCTGGCCCATCCCATGCCTCCATATGCTGCGAATAAAACTCATAAAACGCGCGCAAATCCATGTCCATGCTATCGACATTTTGCCAAGCAGGTGGCACGAGTATCGACATGGCATGAAACAGACTCATGCCGCCAGACATCAGCACCTCAAGCATATTATCCAAACTCGAAGAATCCGAGCCTGTACGATTGACCAGTGGCGTCAGCTCATTTAGGTTGGGCAGTTTGTCCGATTTGAGTTTTGGGGTGCGTGCCTCCGACCAGTTACGGTTGCCCGTGATGGTATTTAGCTCACCATTGTGCGCCAGATAGCGAAACGGCTGCGCAAGCGGCCAGCGCGGTAAGGTATTGGTAGAAAAACGCTGGTGGAATACCACAATATGTGAGGCCAGGCGCTCATCTTGCAAATCCAAAAAGAACGCTGGCAAATCAGACGGCATCACCAACCCTTTATAGATAATCGTCTGAGCGCTCAACGAGCACACATAAAACAACTCATCGTCTGCCAAACGTTGCTCGGCTTTTTTGCGAGCGACAAACAGCTTACGATTAAAATCATCTGCTGATAAATCATCAGGCGCATTGACAAACACTTGCTTAAAATCAGGCAATGTCTCACGGCCTATGTCACCGACAATCGTCAAATCAAGTGGCACATTACGCCAGCCCGCCACATCCAAACCTTGTGCAGTAATCTCTTCAGAGAGTATTTGCTGGCTGTGTTTTGCTTTAGCAGCGTCGAGATTGACAAAGACCATGCCCACCGCAAAGTTATCAGTAATATCAAACTGCAGCTCGGCGGCAATTTTTTGAAAAAACTTGGTCGGCGTTGCCAACAATAGACCACAGCCGTCACCCGTCTTACCATCAGCAGCAACACCGCCACGGTGCGTCATACAGCTTAAGCTATGAATGGCTGTTTTTACCAAATCATGGCTGGCCTCACCCTCAATGTGAGCGATCAAACCAAAACCACAGTTATCAGAGAAGTCATCTGGCGTGGCCAAATGCGTATGGGAGGAAATCATTGACATGGCTAGTCCTTTTAAGTGAACGGGTCGCTTATCATCCAATGCGGAGCATAAACGGCTATCCGTAGGCAGAACGGGCTAATAATTAATATTCGTATATCCGAATTAATAATTGATGTGACGTTCTTATTCATCATACTCTGAGAATCAGGTTAGCACCTTGACCCTCCTAGTCATTAATGATGTCTGAACAGATAATTAATGTATGAATAGACAGTAAGTAATAGATCTTGGCAATCAGATAAAAATCGTTTTATCTGCCAATTACTCAGTTCTCAATCACATGCTATTGTTAACTGGAGTATCGCTTGTCACCGTGTATTACCGAACGCTATGATTATACTGGCTAGGTAGTGTAACGGTGCGATGATTTATATTGAATATTTGACGCTCTGTATTTAAGCGCTTTATTCACTCTAAAAAGAGCGACCGTAAGGGAGGCTGCGCCATTTATTAGCGTATAAATGCAAATAAAAATGGCGGCGCTTGGGACAACAAACAGTAGCAAAGCGTCTTATAAATTTGATGCAAGCACTCACCGAATGCTCAATAAATAGTTATTTACGATAACTATACAGAACGTCGCCCACCGTTATCTTAGTTAATGATTGGCAAAAAATCTAGTCTTTTCTATCGATTCATCACCCATATTTTGTAAGAGAACGTATTACTAATGGTTATACAACGACGAAAAACAGCAGATAAAAACGCATATAAAGGCAGGTTTCAGCCATCATTTAAGCCATGGTTCATGCAACTAAGATAGCAGAACATCAAAGCAAAAGCGGTAACTGGAGAAAATAACAACTGGCACTTGACACATAAAATACCTGCCAAAAAAAACCCACCAGCATCTTTGCTAATGGGCTTTATCACTATCGCTACGGCTATGACTCTGATCAAATCAACAGACGCAACTTAATTGCTTTTTTCTTCAATCAGCTCTTTAATACTGTCGCCGTTATTTTTGGCAGCGTTATCGTTTTTAGCGACACCTTGGTTGGTGCTTTTATTGTCCGTGCCGGTATTACTATTTTTATTGGGGTTACTATTTTTATTGCTGGCGTTATTGGCACCGCTATTTGCCGCATTGTTTGCGCCCGCATTTGCCCCACTGCTACTCCTTGGCGGCTTCGGCGTTGGCACGACTGGTGGCTTCTTATTGCTACTATCACCGCCTGCCGCTACCGGTTTTTGATTGTCCGCAGGTTTGTTGCTCGACTCTTCGTTGCCTGCGGTCACAGACGACTGCTCTTCACCGCCTATGATACGCTCCTCAGTGACAGATAAGGTCTCAGAGGTGTCGATAGACTGGCGAATACTGGTCTCACTGCTACTCGGTGCGCGCCGTGTTTCATCGACGTCGTTGCTTTCATCGGCAGGTTGGCGCACTGGTACTTCGCGCTTGGTCGGGCGCAAATCAACCGCGCGCACTCGCCTATTGCTCAAATCTTTTATGGGATCGGGGCGCTCATAATTATCGATGATACCGATATAGCGATTGATTTCTTCTGGCAACACGCGGACATCAGCCGGTAGTTTAAAGTCCACCAGTTTTGAGGCGCCAACCGCTTCTTGCGGACTGCTCATCAGCCCATAAGTTAGCATATAACGCGCTTGGTTTTCGTCATCTAAATAGCGAAAATACGCAAACTTTTTGCGATCATCACGGCTTTCTAGATAGCTGACGATGACGTCGTTTTCGGCGACATTCATCACCTGTACTGTCCATTTGCCCTTGTTTGCTAGCAAATAGCGCTTGTCTTTGAACTCATCAGGATAGCTGCGCAAATCGCGAATGGTCGCATCAAAGCTGAGCGGCTGCACATCCGTATCCAGCTCATGCAAGGATTCTATGGTGAGCGGCTGCTCAAGCTCAGCACTAAGCGGCTGCGGCGTGGTTATCGGTGCGTTTTCGATTTTGGCACCCATCGCTGGGGTCTGACTAAACATCCAAACCAAAGCGGTAACCACGCCAAGTAGCAACGTCGCTACCAGCCAAATCAATGCTTGGCGGCGATATGCTTGGCTTGCGCTACGCGTCGTCGATCTTGGTGCTGCCATGAGAGTATCCTTGATGAAAATAGGGTTAAGAACGCAACATAAAGACTCGTTGAAATAAATGCCAGCGGTCACGTTAGGCGCTAAACGCACATTGTCTTCACCAAACGCTTATGATTGTAAAATCAGTATCTTACGTACTGTGTGCGGCCAGCACGTCGGTTAATAGCGTGGCATCAAAGTCATTGGTCAATACCGCCTCACCCAGTGATTTTAACAAAATCAGGCGGATTTGTCCGTGTTTCACTTTTTTATCATGGCCCATCAGATCAAGCGCAGTGTCCACCGCGATCGCAGGCGGATAGATGGGCAGGTTTGCCAAGGTCAACACATGCTTAATACGCGCCACCTCTTCATTACTTAGCCAGCCCATTTTTTGTGAAAGCTCGGCGGCCTGTACCATACCTGCCGCCACAGCCTCGCCGTGTAGCCAGTTGCCGTAGCCTTGATGCGTCTCGATCACATGACCAAAAGTATGGCCAAAGTTAAGCAAGGCACGCACACCTGACTCGCGCTCGTCTTGGGCCACGATATCGGCTTTATATTGACAGCAGCGTTTTACCGCTTCACCAAGCACGGCCAAATCCAGCGCCATCATGGCAGGCAGATTGCTCTCCAGCCACTGCAAAAAACCGACATCCATGATAAGAGCATACTTGATGACCTCTGCCAGCCCTGCTGAGAGCTCACGAGCGGGCAAGGTTTTGAGTGTACTCATATCAGCCAATACCATTTGCGGTTGCCAAAAAGCACCAATCATGTTTTTGCCTTGTGCATGATTGATGCCTGTTTTGCCGCCGACACTAGAGTCTACTTGTGACAGCAATGTCGTTGGTATCTGGATAAAATTCACGCCGCGCATAAAACTTGCCGCCGCAAAGCCTGTCATATCGCCAATGACGCCGCCACCTAGGGCGATGAGCGTCACGTCACGGTTGAAATGGGCATCCATCAGTGCATCATAAATCTGATTGATACTGTCTTGGTTTTTATACTGCTCACCATCTGGCAGCACGCAGACTCTCACAGCAAAGTGCGCGGCCAGCGCTTGTTCAAATGCAGATAGGTATAAAGGCGCAACCGTCTCATTGGTGACGATTAAAACCTGACGGCCCGTGATATAAGGCGCCACTTGCTGCGCCATACTGCCATTTTTGCCCGCGTCTTCAGTGATAATAATGGGATAATCATGGCTTTGTGTCTGAACGGTTAAACCCTCAAAAAACTGTGGCGTGGCCATGAAGTACTCCTTAAATAGTGGTCATAAGCGATGAGCAGCTGACTGTCCGTCATCCATACAGTATCTATACAGTTAGCTTCGGTTATTGGGGGCGGTAATGGCAGACATATCAAACGATGCCAGCTGCTGCAAAAGTTGATTGACCATATAACGCGGATAAGTATGGCCAGTTGGCATGATGATATGCGCCACTTGACGATATAGCGGATCACGGATGCTGTAGAGATCCTGCAATATCTGCTTGGGGTTGGGCTGCTGTAGCAATGGTCGCGACTTGTCTTTTGCCGTACGCGCCATTTGCACATCAACGGGGGCATTGAGATAGACGACGATGCCACGCTGGTGCAAAAATGCGCGATTTTCGGCAGACATGACCGCACCGCCACCAGTTGCCAATACAATTTGCGGTTTTTGGGTCAACTCATCGATGGCGCGTGTCTCACGCTCGCGAAAGCCTGCTTCACCTTCTTTGGCAAAGATCCACGCAATATCGGCACCTGTTTGCGACTCGATATACCAGTCACTATCCAAAAACTCACGTCCTAGCTGCTTAGCCAGCAGTTTACCGATTGTCGTTTTCCCTGCTCCCATCGGCCCCACTAAAAACACCGACGGCAATTCCTCCACCATAGTACTTACTCAGCTAAATTAGCTATGATACAACGTCATTGATATTCTGGCTAGTAACGAGCCGCGATAATTGTCCGCAAAACCTCATCCATCTTTCGGCTGACTCATAAAAAAAGCAAGCACTCAGGCTCGCTTTTTTAAAGTAGGTCAACCTGTGATTAATTCAAGCGGCTGGTACCATCATTGATGAGTTTTGGTGTGACAAAGATTAATAGCTCTTCTTTGGCATTACTACGTACATCTTTGCGGAAGGCGCGGCCAATATACGGCAAATCCCCTAAGAAAGGCACTTTATCCACGCCGTTACTGGTACGGTTTTTGAACACGCCACCTAAGACCACGGTCTGGCCATCTTCGATGATAACGTTGGTTGAGATTGAGTCTTCAGCGATGGCGACCTGATTGTTGATGATGGTCGGTGTGCCATTGGTGATGAGGAGTTGTAGGCCAATTTTACCATCAGGGGTGATGTTTGGCGTGGCCTCCAAGCTCAGCGCCGCTTCTTTAAAGCTGGTGGTGGTCGCGCCACTGGCTGAGGCCTCTTGATACGGAATCTGAGTCCCAGATGACACCTTTGCGGTTTGTTTATCCGCGGTCAAAATCTTCGGCGTCGAGATGACTTCACCGCGATTGTCCGCTTGCAGCGCTGATAGCTCAAGGTCGAGCATCACATCTGACATACTGAGCAAACCAAAGGCAATACTACCCGCTGGGTTGGCCACACCCAAATCGACGTTTAGGTTATCAGGCCGCGTGATGTCATAAGAGGGATACGAGACCGTCTGGCCGTTAACGGTGGTGGTTTCTACATCAAATTCTTTTAAATCCCACAATGTCTGGTTACTGCCACCCACCAATAAGTTACGGTTATTGGCCGCACCATTTGACAAAATACCCCAACGAACACCGATCTCTTTACTAAAGCTGTCGGTCGCACTGACAATACGCGCCTCGATCATCACCTGACGCACCGGAATATCGATTTTGCTGATCAGTTTATGAATGTTTTCAATGCTGTCTGCCACATCTTTGACAATCAAGGTATTGGTACGCTCATCCACAGTGACGGTGCCGCGATTTGACAACAAAGAGTTATTGTCGTCGACACGGTTTGAGCTACCACCAGAAGAGCCGCTGCCTTGAGAAATCAATGTCAGAACATCTTGCGCTTTAGCATAGCTTAAGCGGATGTACTCTGTACGTAACGGTGCAAAAGATTCAACCGCTTGCTGCGCTTCAAGCTCACGTGCTTCTTGCTCTGCAAGCTCTGTCGCCGGCGCGACCAAAATCACATTGCCGTTTTCACGTTTGCCCAGATTTTTACTCTTTAAAATAATATCAAGCGCTTGATCCCAAGGCACGTTGATCAGGCGCAACGTGATGTTACCTGCAACCGAATCACTTGCCACAATATTCATCTCGGTAAACTGCGCCAAAATATCTAAGACGCTGCGGATCTCGACATCTTGGAATTCCATAGACAGTGGCTCACCGCTATAGACCCTTTCTTCGAGCGTCGGCTCACGCAGTAGCTCAGGCTTACTGATGCTGATATTTAGCTGATTGCCTGACTGGTACGCTTGATACTCATAGTCGTCGTTCATATTGATGGTGATAACACCATTTTGACCTTGGTTTTTGGTATCAATACTACTAACCAGACCGCTATTGATATTTAGACGGCGCAGTAAATTTCTAGGCACCGTACTGCCTGTCAAACGGACGACCAGCTTATTGCCTTGACGTTGTACATCCACTGGAATGGCTTCATTGGCCAAAGCGATACTGATATTACCACCACCATCGTTACCTGCAGCAAAATTGACGGCGGTTAGGCCTTCATAGCTATATTGCTTACTCACTTGTGAGGCGGCAAGCTGTGGATCCAATAGCGGATTGACCCGAACCACCATCGTATCTGCGGGCACTTGATTTTTGACCACCGTAGTATTAGTGCTATTGACGGCCGCAACAGGAGCGCTACTGGTTTCTACAATGGGGGTGACAACTGCTGTGGTTGTCATGCCACTACTGTTATTCAGCACATCTTGCACAGGATCATTGGTGATTACTTGATTAACGACGGGCTGATTAACCACGGGGCGGCTAGGGTCAGTGATGGTCAGCAGCAAATCATTACCATCGACCGCTGTGGTATAGTTGCCTGCTTGCTTGAGACCCACAATGAGACGCGTGGTGCTGTCGCTGCTTAGTGTCGTGACATCATTGACCATACCGATGTTGTATTCGTTAAATCGGCTAGCCAGCCCATTTTGCACTTGTTCAAAATCTAGTACCAAACGGCTTGGATCATCTAGCTGATAGGCTGCAGGCAATGCTGGCGCACCGGCAAAGCTCAAGCGCATTTGCGTCACAGCTGGCGCAGTTTGTACCACAGAGACGTTATTGATACGCTGGGCAGCTTGGGCATGGTTACTCACTGCTACCATACTGACTGCCAATGCTGAAACGGCAAAAGCAGAAGATACGCGGTTACTCATCGTCATTACCTTGTTGTTGCGTACTGTCATTATTTATTCCTCAAAAAATCTGCCGACTTAGCTTATAGGAGAGACCAGCGACTGGGGTTTTTCGATAAACCCTGCGCGGCTGTCTGGCACAATTTCAATCAAGTTAATCTGGGTCGGCGTGATTTCAACAATACGGCCGTCATTCAATCCAAGATAATCACCTACTTTCACACTCGCAACTGAGCCATCAGGACGTTGTACCAACGCATATCGCTGACCTTCAGGCGAAATAACGACACCGCGAAAGACCAGCTGTGATAGCTCGTACTGCTCAAGCGGCCCTTTGACTCTGGTAATATCAGGACGTACACCATCGATAGGCGTCGTCGGCCCTTGTACATTGACCAAACTTGGGGGCAAAAACGGACTGCGCTGCGTGCTTGCGCTGTATACAAAATCTTCTACCAGCTCCGCCTTAGGTGGAGGCTCAATCGGCTGCGCTGGCTGGTTGCGTATGTCATTCATCGACTGCTGTGCCATCCCTATGCGATCGCTACAGCCCGTCATCGACAACACAACCATACTTAACGCCAGTAACGTGGGCAGTTTATTTATCATCATTGACTGTCTCCTGCAGCAGCGGCATCACCTTCAGGATTTGCTTCTTTTGAACGATAGGTTTTGGTCTGTAGTACCAGATTTAGCTCTGGCAATACATCCAAGCTCGGCTGCGGGTTACTCACCTCAAAATCATGCATCGTGATGATACGAGGTAAGGCGGCAAGGCCACTGATAAAGCTGCCGAACTGATGATACTCACCCAATGCGGCAATACGTATCGGCTGCTCAATAAAAAACTCGTTTTCAATTTCAGGCTCAACCGAGATATCCTGAAAACGAATATTACTGCCCACACCAGTCATGTTGATGCCCTCTACCAGCTCTGACACCCGTGTGTCTTTTGGTAGTTGATCAAGTAACGAGTTAAACTCAGCTTCCATCTGCACCACTTGCGCTTTATACGCTTCTAAGTGACGGGCGCGTGATTCTTTTTCACGATAACTATCGAGCAAGGTTTGCTGCTGGCTTTCGGCGGCATTGATTTCATCGATTTTGCCACTGATCGGCAGCGCCCATGACAAGGCGGCGATAAAAACAATGATAAGCCCTATCACCGTTACCTTGACGGGCAATGGCCAGCTACCATAGTTTTCAGAGTCTAACGACTCAAAACTGCGACGAAACTCTTGTAAGTCAAACTGCTTTTTTGGCTTTAGGTCTGCTTTTTTGATTTTGATTAGGCTTTTTTTGCGGCTCAGTTTCATAACGCACCTCCAAGCCCATCACCCTCGTCAGGTGTGGCCGTCTCTGACTGCACCTTTGTGGTTACCACAAACTGTACATAGCTGTCTTCTGGATAAACAGGGCGCGTCTGCTCACCTGTATTGATGGTGTTATTGAGCGCAGGCGCTGCCTGATAAGCACTGATGTTTTGTTGAATATTGCTGACAGCAGAGTTACCCATCCATTTACTACTATCGAGATTACGAATCAGATTGGACACCACATTTGGGTTATCTGCCAGGCCGGTCAAGGTGATGACATCCCCTTCGCGCTTGAGATTATTGAGATAAAGTGCCGACGGCATTGCTTTAGCCAAATCGTCCCATAGACGTACAGGAACAGGGCGGCGACCTTGTAAGTCTTGAATCACTTGCATGCGTGAGATAATCTCTTCACGGCGCTGCTCTAAGCTATCGATTTCGCTCAACACGGTGTCTAAGCGCGCGTTTTCTTGTTCAATCAAAGCATTGGCATCGAGCTGCTCTTCAAGCTCATTGTTAAAATAGCTCCACGTAGCAAATGCAGCCAACAACGTTAGTAGTGTCACAGCTACCACAAGCGTGATAAACTCTTTGTTGCGGCGTTCGCGCTCTTCGGCGCGCCAGGGTAAGAGGTTAATACGAGCCATTAGTCAAAGCTCCTTAACGCAAGACCACATGCGGCCATGAGGCTTGGGGCATCGACCGCCAGTTGCTCATTATCGATATGTGGCGCGATGGTCATATTGGTAAATGGATTGGCGATACTGACAGTCACACCCAGTTTTTGTTGCGCCATTCCAGCCAGACCGGGAATCGAGCTACTGCCCCCCGCGAGGACCACGTGATCGATATTGCTGTATTGGCTCGAAGAAAAATAGAACTGCAAAGAGCGAGTGATTTGCTGAATGGTGTTTTCGATAAACGGCGTCAATACCTCAGGATAGTAATCGTCAGGCAAGGTGCGCTCACGCTTACTTAGCGCCGCTTCCTCAGACGATAAGCCATAGCGATTTTGTATTGCCTCTGTCAGCTGAGCACCGCCAAATAGCTGTTCGCGGCTATAGATAAATTCGCCATTTTTGGCGACATATAAGGTGGTTTGATTGTGACCAATATCGACCAAGGCGACTAATTCTGGTAGCCCTGGTAAATTATCTACCATCAAGCCAAAAGCACGCTCAATGGCGTGCGACTCAATATCCATGACCTTGGTTTGCATGCCGCCGAAGGTTAAGGCATCGACGCGTTGGTCGACATTCTCCGAGCGTGAGGCCGCCAGTAGCACCTGTACCATATCGTCACTGACCAAAGAAGGGCCTAAGACTTCAAAGTCCAGATTGACGTCTTCAAGAGGATAAGGCACGTATTGATCGGCATCGAGACGTATCTGCGCTTCGCGCTCGACATCGCTGAGTGCCATGTCCATATCGATGATCTTGGTAATCACTGCTGACCCTGATACGGCTGTCGCTGCATGGGCATTAGCCACTTGACAGCGTCTGGCCAAACTGGTAATCGTATCGCCAACGGCTTCAGTATCCACGATGAGTTTATCGACGACTACGCCTTCCGGTAGTCTTTCAATGCCATAAGATTTTAAGTGGAACATGCCTTGTTGGCGCTGTATGTCAACCAACTTTACTGAGGTGGCACAGATATCCACTCCAATCAAATGTCGACTTTTGGGAGTAAATAGCCTCACAAACTCTATACCTTATATTAAGTGTACAATCTGATAGTTATTTGTAATAATTGAATACAATACTTTACTTAATAGATAGATTCAAGCATTTAAATTATATATTAAGGCTAACTTACACATTTATTATGACCTACCTATTTCGTTCAAGGTATAATGCACTACCTGTTGCAAATCATTAATTAATAAGTCTTATTATGGCCAAAAAAAATGCTACTGCTCACATTATTCACTTTTTGGTAGGGCTATTTATCGCTTGTTTAGCCTTGGCGGTTGTCCTAGCAATGGCAGTTCCTATTGGCTTTTATGGCATGGCCATGTATTTATCGCCTACCCTGCCAAGTACGCAAGAGATAAAGACCGCAACGCTAGAAATGCCATTGCAGATATATAGTAGTGATGACAAACTCATCGGTCAATACGGCAATCGTTTATCATTGCCGATCACTTTTGAGGAAATCCCTGAGGATCTGACTCATGCTTTTTTGGCCGCAGAAGATGCGTCTTTTTTCCAGCACAGTGGTATCAGCATTAAAGGTTTGGGTCGCGCAGTCACCGAAGTGGTGACCGATGATGATAGTCAAACAGGTGGCTCAACCATCACCATGCAGGTGGCCAAAAACTACTTTTTGAGCCCAGAGCGTACCTTAAATCGTAAACTAACTGAGCTATTTTTAGCTCGTAAAATAGAAGACGAGCTCAGTAAAAACGACATTTTGACCCTTTATGTCAATAAGATTTATTTGGGTGAAGGCGCTTACGGCATCCGTGCGGCCGCCAAAAAATACTATAGTAAGTCACTAGACAACCTCACCATTGCAGAGATGGCAATGCTGGCAGGTCTGCCAAAAGCCCCTTCTAAGTACAACCCTGTCGCCAATCCTGAACGCGCCCTGACCCGCCGCAACTGGATCATTGGCCGTATGCATGAGCTGGGTTATATCAGTCAAGCGCAGCATGATGAAGCAGTCAACTCCCCCATCGGCATCAAGCTCTATCAAGAAAAACTCGATGTTAATATGCCTTATTTGGCAGAGATGGCACGCTCTACCTTAGTAAATCGCTACGGCGAGCAGGTCATGCATGGCGGCTGGCGCGTACGTCTGACCGTCGATAGCAAAGCGCAAACCGATGCAGAGGCCGCCGTACTCAAAGGTCTCATCGCTTATGAGCATCGCCATGGCTGGCGCGGCGCTGAAGCGAATGATGAGCCATTAGAGAACTTCCGTCGGTATAGTAACCTATCACCTGCCAAAGTAACAAAAGTAAATGCTCGTAGTTTTGAGGCCACTATCCCCTCGGGTGAGACGGTGACGGTTAACTGGTCTGGGATGAGCTGGGCGCGCAAATACATCTCTGCCGATCGTATCGGTTATTATCCAAGTAATGCCAGTCAAGTCATCAGTAAAAACGATATTGTGCGCCTGATTCCGACAGCGAGCAACCGCTGGCAGCTGGCTCAAATTCCTGACATACAAGGCAGCCTGGTTTCATTAAACCCAGAAACAGGCGCGCTCAATGCTTTGGTCGGTGGTTTTGATTTTAATCACAGCAAGTTTAACCGAGCGCTGCAAGGCTGGCGGCAACCTGGCTCTACCATCAAGCCTCTAGTCTATACCGCAGCCCTAGAAAAGGGCTACCGCCCTGACAGTATCGTCTCAGACCGCCCTATCCAAGTTGGAGACTGGAAACCCAAAAACTCTGACGGGCGTTTTTTAGGAGACATCACCTTACGTCGCGGTTTGTATCTATCGCGCAACCTTGTCTCTATTCGTCTGTTACAGGCCGTCGGTATCTCTGATACTCGTACATTATTAGACGAGTTCGGTCTCGATAAAGAAAAGCTGCCAACTACCTTGTCGTTGGCATTGGGTACAGGGCAAGCGACACCGCTACAGATGGCCACCGCTTATGCAACCTTTGCCAATGGCGGTCACCGCATACAGCCTTATTTTATTGAGCAAATTTATAACTACAATAACGAGCTACTTTTTCAGGCCAACCCGCAGCAAGCCTGCGCCTCATGTTTTAATGAGCAACTAGAGCGCGTCAACAAAAAACTGCTAGAAGACTATGATAGCGCGCTCGAACAAGCGGCAACTGTAGATGCAGCAGCAGACTCAAAAGACCGTGATACCGAAGCAGGTACACAGAGCGATCAAAGCCGTATCTATGATGCCAGTCCGCAATCAGATCGCCTAAAAGCGCCTGCAGTACAATACGTAATGGCCAAACAAGCACCGCGTATCTTAAAGCCTAGAGTGGCCTTTGAGATGGCAGACATATTACGTGATGTTGTACAGCATGGCACGGCAAGAAGAGCAAAAGCACTGGGACGTGATGATATCGGCGGTAAAACTGGTACCACCAACGAAGCAAAAGACGCATGGTTTGCAGGGTTTCATCCCAGTAACGCAACCGTCGTCTGGATGGGCTTTGACCAACCATCGACCATGGGTCGGCGCGAATACGGCGGCGTGGCAGCGCTACCAGTATGGATTGACTTTATGAAAGCCCAGCTCAAAGACACCCCTCATCAATGGGTCTCTATCAATAATCGCTCAAAATCCAAAAAACAAAAACAAAAAATCATAGAAATGACGGATGATGGTATCTTTACTAGCGATGAAGACGACAATACGCCTACCGACACTGTATCAGAAAAACCTGTCAAAACCAGCACCCAGCAGCGCAAGCCGCCAGCACCTGAGCCGGTCGAAGACGAGCGTTCAGCATCAACGACGCGTCATGATAGCGTACCGCAAAATCCGCTATCGGTAACCCCGGTGGAGCGTATGCCAGCCATGCCTGAGTAGCCCTAGTATGGTTAATTCACTTTAAAACCGATACAGTGCAGCTGGTATGAGTTTTGCTCAGCATCTGTCAGCGTAGACACAGCAAGCAAGAAAAATGTATACCCGTTACACGTTAATTTGAGCCTATCGACTTTATTTTGAACTGACTATACGTTATATAAAAGCGTGTTTGACCATGATCAAACACGCTTTTTTCTTGATGCTGTCATGTAAGGTAGGGCCAAAAAGCCGTTAAACAACAGTATGGATTATAAGGTGGTTAAAACTCAACCATACCCGCACGCAGCTGATCTATCAGCTCTAAGAGCTGCTGACGCCACTCGCGGATGGTGGCTTCATCTGGCAGCCACTGATTCGATAACGTCACAACGTTGACAATAAGATCAGTCGCTTTTGCCGTATCTCTACTTGCACCTAGCGTCTCATCAATCACTGTATCTGGCGGTACCGCATACAAGCTACGCTGATACGCGCGCTCTATGTTGGCCACAAAGCCCTGCTGCTGCAACTGTTGTAAACGCTGGACTTCAGGCGATACCTGCGTGCGCGCACTTAGTGCTTGCTCGATGTCGCACAATGTCGGCGCTGTCATGTTTAAACCATAAAAATGTCCAAGCTCCTGAGTAAAAGCCAACAACGCACCATATAAATGAAAAATAGCGGTTTCACAATGAGCCTGATATAGCTGCTTATCACTACTACTGCCCGCCGCTTGGCAGGCAAGACGACAAAAATACAGTTTTTGATTGGTGCGGTCTGCTTGATACTTGGCAACACGGGTTTTACCAGCCATTGGCGATTCATCCTTCTATAAAATATAAGTGAGGGCTTATTTCTCAGTGTACTATTTTTTTGGATAACAGTACCACGTCTTTCTGACTTTTGTACGTGCACAAAAAAGCCAGCAACATAGGCTGGCTTTTTTGACAGTGATAAGACATCAAAGACAATTAATTGTCTTGATTTAGCTCTTGCGCAAAGGCTTCATCAAAGCTTGCAAAGTCTTTACTATCTGTGCTGGCCGTCATATCAAAAGCTGCGTTTAGATCTGACTCTTGCAGTTTTTGCTCTGCTTTTTCTTTACGGGCTTTGTGATAAGCAAGCCCTGTACCAGCAGGAATCAGGCGACCAACGACCACGTTTTCTTTTAGACCACGTAGCTCATCAACTTTACCTGTTACCGCAGCAGCAGTTAGGACACGAGTAGTCTCCTGGAACGACGCCGCTGAGATAAAGCTTTCTGTTGCCAGACTTGCTTTGGTGATACCAAGCAATTGACGCTCATACTGAACTGGGAATTTATTCTCAGCTTCCAGTTTAGCATTCAAGGCTATGACATCAGCGTACTCGACCTGATCGCCTTTAAAGTAGTTTGAATCACCGCCATCAGTCACTTCAACTTTGCGCAGCATCTGACGAATAATAACTTCGATGTGCTTATCGTTGATTTTTACACCTTGCAGACGATAGACGTCCTGTACTTCGTTGACGATATAATCAGCAAGGGCGGTTTGACCTTTTAGACGTAAGATGTCGTGCGGGTTTTGCGGACCATCAGCGATGATCTCACCGCGAGCAACGGTCTCGTTTTCGAAAACGTTGATCTGACGCCATTTCGGGATCAGCTCTTCATGCGTCTCACCATCTTCATTGGTGATGATAAAGCGGTTTTTCCCTTTGGTTTCTTTACCAAAGCTGACCACACCTGTCATCTCTGCCATGATGGCATGATCTTTTGGACGACGTGCTTCAAACAAATCAGCCACACGTGGTAGACCACCGGTAATATCCTTGGTACCTGATGACGCTTGTGGTACACGGCCTAATACCGAACCTGCGGCTACTTTTTCACCGTCGCTGACGCGGATGATGGTTTCCGCTGGCAAGAAATAAACCACTTCTTTGCCTTCATCCGTATTCAAGATGATAGCAGGACGCAAATCTTTAGCCGAGCTTGAACGGTCACGAGTCGCTAAAATCTCAAACGAGCTCATACCCGTTGCATCATCGACTTTGACCGTCGCTGTCGAACCATCAATGATATCGCTAAAGCGTGCCGTACCGGCAAACTCTGTGATAATTGGGTGCGTGTGTGGATCCCATTTAGCGATGGTCTGGCCACCTTCGACTTGCTCTTCGTTTTTCACCAGAACGCTTGAACCATAAGGCACTTTATAGCGCTCACGCTCACGACCAAGCTCATCGGTCAACGCAAGCTCTGCTGAACGCGAGACGATAACCAAGTGGCCATCAGTGTGTTCAACCGTTTTCATGTTTTCAAAATGCACTTGACCTGCATTACGTGCTGAGATGCTGTTGTCCACAGATGCTGAGCTTGCCGCCCCGCCCACGTGGAAGGTACGCATGGTCAACTGGGTACCAGGCTCACCAATTGACTGGGCTGCCATGACACCGACTGACTCACCGATATTGACTTTATGACCACGAGCCAGATCACGACCATAACACTGTGAACACACGCCATGCTCAACTTCACAGGTGATCACTGAGCGTACCCAGATGTCATCAATGGCGTTGTTGTCTAGTACATTTACCCAATGCTCATCGATCAACGTACCCGCTGGAATCAAGACTTTTGACGGATCGTCATTGTACGTCACATCACGTGCGGTCACACGGCCAAGAACAAGCTCGCCGAGTTTTTCGATGATCTCACCACCTTGGATGTGCGGCTTCATGAGCAAGCCTTCTTCGGTACCACAGTCTTCGCTGGTCACAACCAAATCTTGCGCCACATCGACCAAGCGACGGGTTAGGTAACCTGAGTTAGCCGTTTTTAGGGCGGTATCAGCAAGACCTTTACGCGCACCGTGCGTCGAGATAAAGTACTGTAGTACGGTCAAACCTTCACGGAAGTTGGCTTTAATCGGTGTCTCAATGATTGAGCCATCTGGTTTTGCCATCAAACCACGCATACCAGCAAGCTGACGAATCTGCGCGGCACTACCACGAGCACCAGAGTCTGACATGATAAAGATAGAGTTAAAAGATTTTTGCTCGTCTTCTTCGCCTTGGGCGTTGATGACTTTATCGGTCGCCAAGTTATCCATCATCGCTTTAGCGACTTTATCGTTGGTACGCGACCAGATATCGACGACTTTGTTATAACGCTCACCTGCAGTCACAAAACCTTGCTCAAACTGATCTTCAATTTCGCGAACTTCAGCTTCGGCGGTTTCGATGATTTGTTTTTTCAGCGGCGGAATCACCATATCATCAATACCGATTGACACGCCTGATAATGTCGCTTGAGCAAAACCAAGATACATCAATTGGTCAGCAAACATGACACTTTCTTTGACGCCGACTTTACGGTAGCAAGAGTTGATCAAACGCGAGATGTTCTTTTTGGTCATCTCTTGGTTGCACTCATCAAACGACATGCCTTGTGGCATGATGTTCCAGATAAGCAAACGACCAGCCACCGTTTCTTTTAGATTGACTTCTTTGCTTTCGTTACCCTCTGCATCGACGTGCGTTTCTGTTACACGCACTTTGATTTTTGCGTTGACATGCAAGTCGTTTGAACCAATGGCACGCAAAGCTTCGTTGACGGTCGAAAATATCATGCCTTCGCCTTTGGCATTGATCGACGAGCGGCTAATGTAATACAGACCAAGTACAACGTCCTGTGAGGGTACGATGATTGGATCACCGTTGGCAGGCGATAGGATGTTGTTGGTTGACATCATCAATGCGCGCGATTCGAGCTGGGCTTCTAGCGTCAATGGCACGTGTACCGCCATTTGGTCACCATCAAAGTCAGCGTTAAACGCGGTACAAACCAGCGGATGCAATTGGATTGCTTTACCTTCAATAAGTACCGGCTCAAATGCCTGTAAGCCCAAACGGTGAAGCGTTGGCGCACGGTTTAGTAGGACTGGATGCTCACGGATAACCATGGCCAGCATATCCCATACTTGCGGCTCTTCACGCTCTACCATCTTTTTGGCGGCTTTAATCGTTGTGGCAAGGCCATGCGATAGCAGCTTGTTGTAAGTAAATGGCTTGAACAACTCAAGTGCCATTTTCTTTGGCAGGCCACACTGATGCAGACGCAGGGTCGGACCAACAACGATGACCGAACGACCAGAATAGTCAACACGTTTACCAAGTAAGTTTTGACGGAAACGGCCTTGCTTACCTTTGATCATATCTGCCAAGGATTTCAATGGACGCTTGTTACTACCAGTAATTGCACGACCACGGCGACCGTTATCAAGCAAGGCATCGACTGATTCTTGTAGCATACGTTTTTCGTTACGTACGATGATATCAGGCGCACTTAGTTCGAGCAGACGCTTCAGACGGTTGTTACGGTTGATAACGCGGCGATACAGATCGTTTAGATCTGATGTCGCAAAACGGCCGCCTTCTAGTGGTACCAACGGGCGCAAGTCTGGTGGCAATACTGGTAAGATATTCATTACCATCCACTCAGGCTTGTTATTCGAGTCACGGAACGCTTCTAATAGTTTTAGGCGCTTAGACATCTTTTTGAGCTTGGTTTCAGAGCCTGTTTGCGGGATCGCTTCGCGCAGCTCATCAATCTCGATATCGATATCGATCTCTTTGAGCAGGTCTTGTACCGCTTCTGCACCCATTTTGGCAGTGAATTCGTCACCGAACTCTTCTAGGGCTTTGTAGTAGTCTTCATCATCGAGCAGTTGGTACTTCTCTAAAGAAGTCAGGCCAGGCTCAGTGACGATATAGCTCTCAAAGTATAGAACGCGTTCGATATCGCGTAGGGTCATGTCGAGAAGTAGACCGATGCGGCTTGGCAAAGACTTTAAGAACCAAATATGCGCAACAGGGCTTGCAAGGTCAATGTGACCCATACGATCACGGCGAACTTTGGCAGTGGTGACTTCTACGCCACACTTCTCACAGATAACGCCTTGGAACTTACGACGTTTGTACTTGCCGCACAAGCATTCAAAGTCTTTGACTGGGCCAAAAATTTTGGCACAAAACAGACCGTCACGCTCAGGCTTAAATGTACGGTAGTTGATTGTTTCTGGTTTTTTAACTTCACCATGTGACCACGACTTAACCACATCAGGGGCGGCTAAGGTAATTTGAATACTATCAAACTCTTGATTACCGCTAGCGGTAGGGCTTTGCATGATATCGAGTAAATCTTTCAAGTTGCTTCTCCGTTATCTTTATAATCATCTAGCAGCATATTGTCGACGCCAAGTTAGATGAATGAAGGCAATGAATCGGGTTGAGACAAATCACCAAAAGCAGTCGCCATAAGCGTACTACTTTTGGTTGACAACTAAATTAAACAGCAATCTTTCTGCTTTGGGTTTAGTTGCTTTGTTTTAACTCAATATTAATACCCAGTGATTTGATTTCTTTGGTCAGTACGTTGAATGACTCAGGCATACCTGGATCCATGTACTGCTCACCATCGACGATGTTTTTGTACATACGGGTACGGCCTTCGACGTCATCTGATTTCACTGTCAGCATTTCTTGCAATGTGTAGGTTGCGCCGTACGCTTCTAGTGCCCATACTTCCATCTCACCGAATCTCTGACCACCGAACTGTGCTTTACCGCCTAGTGGCTGCTGGGTGACCAGTGAGTAAGAACCCGTTGAACGCGCGTGCATCTTGTCATCGACCAAGTGGTTAAGCTTGAGCATGTACATGTAACCCACGGTCACTTTACGGTCAAACTTCTGACCGGTACGGCCATCATACAAGGTTTGCTGACCATCACGATCCATACCAGCAAGCTCTAGCAAGTCTTTGACTTGATACTCGTGAGCACCATCAAACACTGCTGTACCCATCGGCACGCCATCACGTAGGTTGTCTGCTAATGCCAAGATATCATCATCAGACAAGCTGTCTAGATCGACTGATTCACCGCCGACTTGGTTGTAAATCTTATCTAAAAACTCACGTAACTCTTTGATTGCCGCTTGCGCTTTTAGCATACCGTCAATCTTTTCACCCAAGCCCTTAGCCGCCATACCCAAATGCGTCTCAAGCACCTGACCGATGTTCATACGCGATGGTACACCTAGCGGGTTCAATACGATGTCAACGGTATTGCCATGCTCATCATACGGCATGTCTTCGACTGGCATGATGCGTGATACCACACCTTTGTTACCATGACGACCGGCCATTTTATCCCCTGGCTGGATACGACGTTTCACTGCCAGATAGACCTTAACGATTTTTTGGACACCATGCTGCAAGTCATCACCAGCCGTTAATTTGCGTTTTTTCTCTGCAAATTTCACATCGATGTCTTTTTGCTTATCGACCAAGTAATCAGCGATCTGCGTGAGACGCTCAGAGACCTCTTCTTCGACTGGCTGGATATCAAGCAGCGTCTCAAGACTCATCTCTTTCATGTCAGCCAACGCCATGACTGTGCCGGCTTTTAGACCAGCACCGCCACTGACTTTTTGACCATCAAGCAAGGTACCAATACGGCCGCGAGCCGCTTCTTCAAAGATACGTAGCTCTTCTTTTAAATCTTTACGATAGCTATCGAGCTGCGACTTCTCGATTGCTTTGGCACGCGCGTCTTTTTCGACGCCATCACGGGTAAAGACTTGTACGTCGATGACCGTACCTTTGCTTGATGTTGGCACTCGCAATGAGGTGTCTTTTACATCAGCAGCTTTTTCACCAAAGATAGCCCGTAGCAATTTCTCTTCTGGCGTGAGCTGCGTCTCGCCTTTTGGTGTGACTTTACCAACCAAGATGTCGCCTGCGTCTACTTCAGCACCGATATAAACGATACCTGCTTCATCAAGGTTTGAGAGCGCCGCTTCACCAACGTTTGGAATATCAGCAGTGATTTCCTCTGTTCCAAGCTTGGTATCACGCGCCACACAAGTCAACTCTTGAATATGAATGGTGGTAAAGCGATCTTCTTTGACGACTTTTTCAGAAAGCAAAATCGAGTCTTCGAAGTTATAACCATTCCACGGCATAAAGGCGATACGAATGTTTTGACCAAGCGCCAATTCACCCAAATCGGTTGATGGGCCATCAGCTAAAATATCCCCTGACGCGATTTCGTCGCCTTGGTTGACAATGATGCGCTGGTTGATACAAGTATTTTGGTTTGAGCGCGTGTATTTGATCAAGTTATAGATATCGATACCCGCTTCGCCTGCGACCATCTCCTCCTCGTTGACACGCACGACGATACGCGAGGCATCGACGTCTTCGATCACACCACCACGCTTGGCGATCACACATACGCCAGAGTCACGCGCGACGTGACGCTCCATACCCGTACCCACTAACGGCTTATCCGCACGTAGCGTCGGAACCGCCTGACGCTGCATGTTTGAACCCATCAATGCACGGTTGGCATCATCATGCTCTAGGAATGGAATCAAACCTGCGGCGACCGATACTACCTGACTTGGTGACACATCCATATGCGTCACTTTTTCTGGTGGCATACGGACAAATTCACCATAGCTACGCACGCTGACCATCTCATCGCTTAGCTCACCATTTTCACTCACTGGCGAATCTGCTTGAGCAATGACCGTACCAACTTCTTCGATGGCTGACAGGTATTCGATCTGGTCAGTTACTTTGCCATCAACCACACGGCGATAAGGCGTTTCTAAGAAACCAAAGCTGTTCGTTTTGGCAAAGGTCGCTAGTGAGTTGATCAGACCAATGTTTGGACCTTCAGGCGTCTCAATCGGACAGACACGGCCATAATGGGTGTCATGAACGTCACGTACCTCAAAGCCTGCACGCTCACGGGTCAGACCACCTGGGCCAAGCGCGGATACACGGCGCTTATGCGTGACTTCAGACAATGGGTTGTTTTGGTCCATAAACTGTGACAACTGACTTGAGCCAAAGAACTCTTTGACAGCAGCTGCTACTGGTTTTGAGTTGATCAAATCTTGTGGTGACAAGTTGTCTGATTCTGCTGAGCTTAAACGCTCTTTGACCGCACGCTCTACGCGCACAAGGCCCACGCGGAACTGGTTCTCTGCCATCTCGCCCACTGAACGAATACGGCGGTTACCTAAGTGATCGATATCGTCGACTTCACCGCGACCATTACGAATCTCAATCAGCTCTTTTAACACATTGATGATGTCATCGTTGGTCAACACACTACGCGCACGCTGGATATCAGCGTCGTCAGTGTCCTCAAACTCAAGACCTAGGCGACGGTTAAACTTCATACGACCGACGTTTGACAAGTCATAACGATCGGCGTTAAAGAACATGCTCTCAAACAGCTTTTCAGCGGTCTCAAGCGTTGGTGGCTCACCTGGGCGCATGACTTTGTAGATCTCAATCAATGCTTCTTCACGGCTAGAAGTGGTATCAGCACGTAGCGTATCGGCGATATAACTGCCTTGATCGATATCGTTGGTGAACAAAATGCTAAACTCTTTGAGTGCATCACTGGCTTCGAACGCACTGAGCTTGACCAACAATTCATGATCGATGAGCGTATTGGCATGAGCAATCACGTCACCATTGACCACGATATCTTCAGCCAAGATGCGCTCGTATAGATATTCATCAGGCACAGCAATTTTCGTCATACCCGCTTGCTCTAACTGACGGATACGGCGAGCATTGATACGTTTGCCCTGCTCGACGATCACATCACCATCAGGTGACACGATATCGAACTGCGCCATCTCGCCGCGCAGACGATCAGCAACCAGATCAATCTCAAACTGCTCTTCACCCTTATAGACTTTTACTTTATCAAAGAACAAATCTAAGATTTCAGAGGTCGTCAAACCAAGCGCACGTAAGATAATAGACGCAAGTAACTTACGACGACGGTCAATACGCGCGAATACTAGGTCTTTGGCATCAAACTCAAAGTCTAACCACGAACCGCGATAAGGAATGATACGAGCGTTGTAAAGCACCTTACCACTTGAGTGCGACTTACCTTTATCATGATCAAAGAACACACCAGGCGAGCGGTGCAACTGTGATACGATGACACGCTCAGTACCGTTGATAATAAAGGTACCGTTATCAGTCATCAGTGGAATCTCGCCCATATAGACGCTTTGCTCACGGATGTCTTTGATCGCCGCTTTACTGTCTTTGTCTTTGCTGTCTTTATCCTTGATAATCAAACGGATCTTGACACGTATCGGTGCTGCATACGTTGAGCCACGTAAGATACACTCACGCTCATCAAACTCAGGCTCGCCTAAGTAATATTCAACGAATTGTAGCTCTGCATTACCAGAATGACTCTCAATCGGAAAAATAGATGAAAAGGCAGCTTGCAGACCAGTATTCTCACGAGCTTTCGGCTTTTTGTGCTCTTGCAAAAATTGCTCATAAGAATCTACTTGAATAGACAGTAAATAGGGAATGTCCATTACAGTGGGCAATTCAGCAAAACTTTTGCGAATACGCTTTTTTTCAGTATAAGAATATGCCATCGAGAGTCCTTACAGTAAACGTGGAAACAAATTAAAAGCGTGGCATGCGTGCATAAATACTATGCAAACATAGCAACGTAAACGTTAATATAAAACAGGTGTTCGTGTTCAGTTTATATCTTTTGTTAATGACTACTTTACTACCAGTGCCGGCTTAGCACCTCTATCAAGTTTTGTCATCAGCATCTAGGTCTTTTATCTAGACCATCCAGCCAAAACCCCATCAGCTGTCACTCATCAAAACCAATATCGTCGCTGATATCTACCGTCTACGAGCCTACATACTGACAGTACAACCATGCAAAATAAATAACCTAAGATAAACAGCTTATTAGAACTAATAATATTGGGGATAACTATAACTTTTAGAATCAGTGTAAACTATAGCGTTAATGGAAAAGCATGCAGACACAAAAAAACGCCAAACATCTCAAGACGTTTAGCTCATATCACTGATTTTAAAAACTGGCATGTGTGCTTGCATGTATATCGTCTGTCCTTTTGATGGGTATCCACCGTGATGTTGCATACGTATGTTGGCAGACACAAAAGGTCAAGCTACGAATTATAGTAAAAAAAAGCTGGCAATGCAAGGCATTACCAGCTTTTTTTTCGTACAGCGTTAAACTTATTTTAGTTCAACAGTTGCACCAGCTTCTTCAAGTTTCTTTTTCAACTCTTCAGCTTCGTCTTTAGACGCGCCTTCTTTGATTGGTGCTGGAGCACTTTCAACCAAATCTTTTGCTTCTTTTAGGCCAAGACCAGTTGCTTCACGTACGGCTTTGATAACGCCAACTTTCTTGTCGCCGAAGCTAGCAAGAACAACGTCAAACTCGTCTTTTTCTTCAGCAGCAGCAGCGCCACCAGCGGCAGCAGCAGGTGCAGCAGCAGCAACAGCAGCAGTTACGCCGAATTTTTCTTCCATATCGCTGATTAGCTCAACGATGTCCATTACTGACATTTCAGCGATTGCGTTTAACACATCTTCTTTAGATAGTGCCATGAGAACTCTCCGTTATCTGATAAAAATTAATTGATTTTAATATCGCTTTGGTCGTTTGCCAAATATGCAAATAGAGTTGGCAATACAGTACAACCAGCGATGTCAAAGTTACGTTAAAACAAGCAATTAAGCAGCTTCTTTTGCGTCTTTGATTGCCGCTACAGTGCGAACGAACTTGCCAGGAACAGCGTTCATAGTCTGGACAAGCTTGGTCACTGGTGCGTTCATAGTTGCCATCAAGATAGAGATTGCTTCGTCGCGAGTTGGTAGCTTCGATACGCGCTCTAGCTCTTCTGGACCATAAACTTCACCACCGACTGATACTATTTTGGTCTCTAATGCTTTGTTTTCTTTGCTAAAGTCGAAAACGACTCTGGCAGCAGAACCCAAATCTTCCATAGAGAAAGCCAAAAGTAGTGGACCAGTCATACGGTCTGACATGCTCTCAAAATTAGTGCCTTCAAATGCGCGTTTTGCTAGGGTGTTTTTCACCACTTTCAAAACGACGCCTTTTTCACGAGCTTGTTCGCGCAGCTTAGTAAGCTGTGCAACACCAAGACCGTGATATTCGGCAGCTATTGCTGAGTAAGCATTAGCAGCAACTTCAGACACTTCAGCCACAACTTGTTGTTTTTGTTCTAGCGTTAATGCCATAAGTTGACTCCTTTAATCTTATCAATCCGCTCATCTTTTAGTTAAAAACGATCAGCTAAGACTGACTTGATACGACACGTTATTCATAACTTCTAAAAATAGAGTTTATTCATAACGACTGATTACGGCACCGTTATCAGACTGACATCGAGTGATAGATTGGTATAAATACCGGTTTATCGGCTCTTATCAACAACTGGGTGGGTCACCGTCTGCGTAGGACAACTAAGATTTTCATCTGTCGTCGATTAACAAAAGCAGCTTACCGTCATCACTAACTATCAAAAGACCACTTAATAATGACGTAAAACAGCTCTCTACCTACGGTCTTAGACAGCATAGCGTTTGCTACGCTGACCTAATTCTTTAAAACAATATGGACTCTTTATTCAAAATCGTTGAATATCGAGTAATTTTTATACAAAAAACTATTTAGCCACGCGATAAGGAACAGGATCGATAGTGATGCCTGGGCCCATGGTGCTAGACAAGGTGATTTTCTTGATGAATGTACCTTTAGACGTCGCAGGCTTAGCGCGCTTTAGATCTGAGATCAATGCTTGAACGTTTTGGGCAACTTGTTCAGTCGTGAAACCAACTTGACCGATAGTTGTGTGAATGATACCCGCTTTGTCAACACGATACTGTGCTTGACCCGCTTTGGTATTGGCCACAGCTTCCGCAACGTTTGGCGTTACTGTACCAACTTTTGGGTTAGGCATTAGGCCACGTGGACCTAGGATAGTACCTAGTTGACCCACCACACGCATCGCATCTGGAGCTGCGATAACAACGTCAAAGTCCATGTTACCGGCTTTAATGTCTTCTGCTAGGTCTTCAAACCCTACAACGTCTGCACCAGCTTCTTTGGCGGCTTCAGCAGCAGCGCCTTGAGCGAATACGGCAACGCGTTTGGTTTTACCAGTACCCGCAGGCAGGTTGGTAGCACCGCGAACGACTTGGTCAGATTTACGTGGGTCAACGCCCAAGTTTACTGCGATGTCGATAGACTCTTTGAACTTCAAAGGTGGCAAATCGTTTAGGATTTGAACCGCTTCTTCAAGAGTGTATAGCTTTTCGTTTTCAATGCGATCAGCGATTAGCTTTTGACGCTTAGTAAGTTTACTCATTTACACACCCTCCACGGTAATACCCATTGAACGAGCGGTACCAGCGATGGTACGAACAGCAGCGTCAAGATCAGCAGCAGTCAAATCTGCGTCTTTAGTTTTCACGATTTCTTCTAGTTGTGCACGATCAACTTTGCCGACTTTTGCGGTGTTTGGCGTACCAGAACCTTTCGTGATACCAGCAGCTTTACGTAGTAAAAACGCAGCTGGTGGCGACTTCATGATAAAGGTAAAAGACTTATCGTTATATACCGTGATTTCTGTAGGAATCGGCAGACCTGGCTCTTGGTTAGAGGTCGCTGCGTTAAATTCTTTACAGAACGCCATGATGTTCACGCCTTTTTGACCCAAAGCTGGACCAATCGGTGGTGAAGGGTTTGCTTTACCTGCAGGCACTTGCAGTTTGATGTAACCATCAATCTTCTTAGCCATGATATTCTCCTAAATGGGTGATAGCGCCAAATCAACATGGTAGAAACCTTGTCGAAAAACAGCTCCCCGGTTAATGAACTTTATAGGTTTAGTCTAGTTTTTCAACTTTACTAAACTCAAGCTCGACCTGAGTCGGCCTATTAAATACGTTTACAGTCAGATGTAGTTTAGACTTTTCATAATCCACTTTTTCTACCAACCCTTTAAAGTCAGTAAATGGACCATCGATGACCAACAATTCTTCGCCTGGCTCAAAGAGCGTCTTAGGACGTGGGTCAGCTTCAGTCTGATTCAGACGGTTCAAAATACGATCCGCTTCTGCCTGCGTGATAGGTGCTGGCATCTCTGGTGTACCGCCAACAAAGCCCATAATACGTGGACAGTCTTTGACGATGTGCCACGTGTTGTCATTCATTTCCATCTGGATCAATACATATCCTGGAAAGAATTTACGCTCACTCTTACGCTTTTTGCCGTCTTTCATTTCGACGACTTCTTCTGTCGGCACCAACACATCACCGAACGAATCAGCAAACTCACTGCGGTTGATACGATCAGTTAATGAACGCTGTACTTGCTTTTCATATCCTGAAAATGCTTGGACAATATACCAACGCATATCACGCTCCTGATCATTATAAATAAATCGTTATCCGTCCATTTTGGTCTTGCCCACTAATACGTGTGACTAGCCAATAAAGATACCAACGAACCAATTAAAGAAGTTATCCAACAACCAAATAAAGAACCCAACAATCGCAATCACAACAAGCACTTGCCATGTGTATTGAAAGGTTTCGTCTTTACTCGGCCAGGTCACTCGGCGTAGCTCAACCGCAGCGTCTTTTAGTAAAATTTTAAAAGCGCGACCCTGATGGGTTAAGGCCAAACATACCAAAGCAACCACAACCAAAGCAACAATGATGCCAATACGCACCCAGACATCGTTGGCTGGCTGCCAATAACCAGGTAAATACTGATTGACCAATGTTGCTGCAATTAATACTACTGCGGCTACAAGCCACAAAATCAAATCTTTGATTGAGCCTGTCTTAGCAACCTCAACCGCAGTGGTCTTATTGCCTGCTGAGACGTGCTTACCTTTAGTCAGCATCGAGCTCGCCGTCGCCTTGGCATCAGATAACTTATTCTCGAGGTTATCTTGATTATTGCTCATAAAGAACTCGCTTCGGAGATGGTGAGGTACAACAAAGATGTGATAAGAAGATGGCAGGCGATGTAGGACTCGAACCTACAACCCTCGGTTTTGGAGACCGATGCTCTACCAATTGAGCCAATCGCCTATGGGTGTAAAGGACAGCATTATACAATATTTAGCATAGAATGCAAGCCCTTAGCGGTAAAATTATCATTTTTACCGAGCTTTGCTCTTAGTCATTTTGCGGCTACATCAGTCTTACTTAAGTAAATAAATAAGTAAAAATCGATGTCCCAACTGACTTATTAGAAGCAGCGTTAATATAGCAAGCTCTCATAAAAAACACAATAGACTAAAAACAAAAAGAACGGTATTTTCACTTACTGCAGTTATTGATAGTTATAGCTTTAAAAAACATACTTTATGAAGTACCACCTTCCCTGCCCCTTTCCAATAAACCCCATAATCCTCTATAAGCGCCCAAAAAAAAGCCACCCTATAAAGGATGGCTTTTCACTACTCAATACTCGATGTCAGCTTGTGCTGAGATCAGTATCGCTTAGTCTTTTACGTTAGCTACTACACCAGCACCTACAGTACGGCCACCTTCACGGATAGCGAAACGTAAGCCTTTGTCCATAGCGATTGGGTGGATAAGCTCTACGCTCATCTCAACGTTGTCACCAGGCATGACCATTTCTGTACCGTCTTGTAATTGGATTGCGCCAGTTACGTCAGTAGTACGGAAGTAGAACTGTGGACGATAGCCGTTTAGGAACGGAGTATGACGACCACCTTCTTCTTTTGATAGTACGTATACTTCGGCGTCGAAGTTGGTGTGCGGGGTGATTGAACCTGGCTTGGCTAGTACTTGGCCACGTTGGACTTCTTCACGCTTGGTACCACGGAGTAGTACGCCACAGTTTTCGCCTGCACGACCTTCGTCTAGCAGTTTGCGGAACATCTCAACACCAGTACAGGTGGTTTTTTGGGTGTCTTTGATACCGACGATTTCGATTTCGT